>JANNCN010000184.1:0-54024 GCA_031386665.1 Rhodoferax sp.
CCGACGCAGGCCGCCGTTCCGGCCAAGGCCTGCGTGCATGCCTACCCGCTCATCGAACGTGGTCCCTTCGTGTGGATCTGGACCGGTGACCCGGCACGTGCGGGCGACAGCCAGCCTCCGGCCATCGATTGGACCGAATCGACGGCTTGGAGCACGGTGGGAGGCTACATGGCCGCCGAGTGCAACTACATGCTGCTCAAGGAGAACGTGCTCGACCTGACGCACTTCGGCTACGTGCACCGCAAGACCTTCAAGATCCTCGACTGGGACCGCGCACCCACGGTCAAGGTCGAAAACGGTCAGGTCGAGTTCAGGCTCGAATTCACGCCGACGCGGCTGGCGCCCATCTTCGGCGCCATCACGGGCTTTGGCGACAAACCGATTGCGCGCGTCAACTGGGGTCGCAGCCTGTCGCCGGCCTTGCATGTGGCCGGTCAGGACTTCACCGACCCCGATGCAGCCCCCGGGGCCCGCAGCACGGCCGCCTTCCGCGTGCTGCACGCCACCACGCCGGCCAGCCCGACCCGCATGCACTACTTCTGGATGACCGGTTGGGACCTGCCTCTGAGCGAGGCGCAGCGCGACCAGATGCTGCAGACGACGCTGGTGGGCTTCCAGGAAGACAAGGACATGCTCGAGGCCATCCAGGCGCAGATGGTTCGGGACCCACGCGGTCTGGCCTACCCCGAAGTGATGGTGAACAGCGACCAGTCCGCCATTCAGGCCCGCCGCCAGCTCAAGGCCCGCCTGGACCAGGAGGCCAGCTGATGGGCGCACCTCGTCAGTTCGTGCGCTGCCAGCGCCTGTTCACGGGCCTGGATGACGAGTTGCGGTGCGAATGGACCCTGGTGGTCGAGCAAGGGCGATTCACCCACGTCGGTCCCACGGCCGACGCACCGCAGCCAGGCCCGCAAGACCAGGTGGTCGACGCCGGCGAGCACTTCGTCATGCCGGGCCTGGTGGATGTTCACACCCACCTGGTGTTCGGCAACGCGCGCAGCGAAGAGGACGTCGACTTCTGGGCCACACCCGAGTTCCGGGCCCTGCGCGGGCTGTTCTTCGCGCAGCATGTGCTGGCGGCGGGCTACACCTCCATCGTGGTGCCGGGTGACGCTGGCAACTGCAGCATCGCCGTGCGCGACGCCATCTCGGCAGGCCTGTTCGACGGCCCGCGCATTGCGGCCAGCAGCAACGTGATTGCCAACCGGCACAGCCTCAACGACTGGTTCCCGGAGCACGTGGGCACGCCCGACTACATGACGGGCCGGCTGTGCACGACACGCGACGCGCAGCGGGAAGAAGTGCGCCGCCAATGCAAGGCCGGCGCCGACATCGTCAAGATCGCGCTCGACGGCACCCACTTCCGCGAGGACGGCACGCACATCGCGGCGTTCACGCAGGAGGAGGTCTCGGCGATGGTTGCCGAGGTGCACCGGCTGGGCAAACGGGTGGCCACGCACGCCTACGGCAAGGAAGCGGTGTTGCAGGCCGCGCGAGCCGGGGTCGATGTCGTCTTCCACGCCTTTTTCGCCGACGACGAGTGCGCCCAGGCCCTGTTGAAGTCGGGCTCGGCCGTGGCGCCGACGCTGACCTTCCTGCGCAACAACATCGAGTTCAGCCAGCCGCACGAGCCGACCTTCGGCTCTGGCTACCACGCCATGCAGCAGCGCGTGGTGGAGATCGCCTGTCGCAACCTGCGCCGCCTTCGCGATGCAGGCGTGCCCTTCATGACCGGCAGCGACGCGGGTTTTGCCGTCACACCTTACGGGGAATGGCATGCCCGGGAAATTGGCATTTTGGTTGACTGGCTGGGATTCACACCGGCACAGGCGCTTCGGGCAGCCACATCAGTCAGCGCCCGCCTGATGCCGCGCGGTCGCCCCGGTACGCCGCAGGCGGCGCAAGTGGGGGCTATTGAGGTGGGTCGGCAGGCTGATTTTTTGTTCATCCAAGGCGACCCGCTGAAAGATGTCAACCTGTTGTTGCAGCGCGAAGCGATTGCCGCCGTCTACCAAGGTGGGCGGCGCATGTCGACCGAACGCAAGCCCTATGACCCCTGGCAGGTGACCAATTTAAGCAGCCTGAAGTGGACGGCGCTCTACACCCGTGAACGGGTTGCAGAATCACGGCCCGCGACCGAGTGATCGAACCAATGCAACCTTTGAACCCAACCGGAGAAACCCCATGAGCCTACCCCCCATCCACCGCGTTGTCACCGGCCACGATGCCCACGGCAAAGCCATCGTCAGCAGCAACGGGCCTTTGGCCACGGTGGCAGAAATCACCGGTGTGCCCGGCACCGTTTTCCATGAAGTTTGGTCGACCAGTGCAACGCCCGCCTCTCTGAACAACGGTGCTGATCCCACGATGGGTCCGCTGACCCTGTCGCCCCCTAAATTGGGTACGCGAATCCGTTACGTCGATATTCCACCTGACACAGATGACCTGTTGAAAAACGGCGCGGCACGCATGAAGGGCGTGTTTGAGCAGACGGGCAACGCCGCCACATCCACCGTCAATGCCAATTCGCCCCACCCCTTAATGCACCGGACTGAAACCGTGGACTACGGTATCCTGATTGAAGGTGAGCTGACGCTGATTCTGGATGACAGCGAGGTCGATCTCAAGCCAGGCAGTGTCGTGATTCAGCGCGGCACGAACCACGCTTGGGCCAACCGATCTGGGAAAATGTGCCGCATGCTTTTTATCTTGGTCGATGGGGCGTATGAGCCTTCCATGGGTCAAATGCTCGCCCCCCATTGAGCTTCGCCATGAAGCCCGTGAATTTGCAAGCCGGATTGCCGCGCCGAAAAGTGCTGGCTGCCGTGGTAGCCGTGATGTCAGTGGTAGGTGCCAGTACGACGCCTCTTGACGCGCTCGGTGCAAGTTGGCCAGAGCGAACGGTGCGCATTGTGCTGCCATTCCCAGCGGGTGGCACCTCGGATGTGGTGGCGCGGCTGTTGGCAGAGCGGCTGACGGCTGCACTGGGGCAGCCCTTCATAGTGGAGTCCAAGCCCGGCGCCAACGGCATCATTGCCAGCGACTTTGTTGCCAAGTCAAGTGACGGGCATACTTTTTTGTTCGCCAGTGCGGCCCATGCCAGTAACGCCAGTCTTTACCCCAAACTGCCCTACGTTACGTCGCGTGACTTTGTCCCCATTGCCTTGATTGTGCCGCCTGGCCCTATGGTGATTGCGGTGAACGCAAGCCTCCCAGTGCGCAACCTTGCAGAGCTGATCGACTATGTGCGCAAGAATCCGGGTGGCCTGACTTACGCGTCGGCCGGTATCGGCAACACGCTCCATTTGGCGGGTGAAATGCTGGCGCAAATGGGCAACATCAAAATGTTGCATGTACCCTACCGGGGTGCTGCGCCCGCCTTGACAGACCTTGCCGGTGGACAGGTTCAATTGATGTTCAACAGCGCTATGGCCGTGGCTCCTTTTGTGAAAGATGGCCGGTTGCGGCTGATTGCCCAAACCGGTGCCAAGCGGGCGGCTGCCATGCCAGACCTGCCAACTGTCGCGGAATCTGGCATTGCCGGTTTCGAAGTGACGGGTTGGTTCGGTCTGATGGCACCTGCCAACACCGCGCCCGAGGTGGTGCACCGTGTGAACACCGAGGTCAACCGCATCATGGCGTTGCCCGAGTTGCGCGAAAAACTTGTGCTGCTCGGAACCAACGACGTGCCCACGCTGAGCCCGGAGGCCTTTGCAGTCTTCGTGGCGGCAGAAACTACGCGTTACGCCGCAGTGATCAAAGCGGCGGGAGTCACGTTGGCGCTACCGACGCCATGAGCTACAAACCCAGCACGCTCTCGGCGTTGCCGTGCATTATTTTTTCCATCACCTCGTCCTTGTAGCCTAGCTCGCGCCATTCGCGCAAGATGCGCTCGTAGGGCAAGCTGGGGTAGTCGCTGCCAAACATGATTTTGTCTTGCAAGCGACCGCGAATATCCACTTTGAGGTTGCCGGGGAAATGTTTGGGTGCCCAACCCGACATTTCCCAGTACACATTGCCTTTGTGCAAGGCCACGGCAGTGGTTTCCTCAACCCACGGCCAACCCGGGTGGGCCATGATGATTTTGAGATTCGGAAAATCAGCCGCCAAATCGTCAATGTGGGACGGATGCGCGTGGCGCACCCGCGCGCCGTTGCCACCTGGCATGCCCGCACCCATGCCGGTGGTGCCCACGTCAATCATGACGGCGGCCCCCAAAGAATTAATCACTTCAAACAGGTCATAGTGACGTCTGTCATTGACCGCAAAGTGCTGCATGATGGGGTGAAAGTGAAAGCCAATGAAGCCCAGCTCTTTGACCGCGCGGGTGACTTGGCGAATCGCAACTTCACCCTTGGCGGGTTCCACTGCGCCCCAGCATTGAATCACCCGTTGCGGATGGCGTTTCCACATGGCGTGCACGTACTCGTTGGTGCAGGGTGGGGTGGCAATGGTCGTCTCTAGGTCGAGCGCGACCAGGCAGGCGTCTACCCCGGCTTCGGTGAATTCGGCGATCACCTCGGCCTCGGTTTTGGCAACCCAATCGCGTTTCCAGTAGGTGGCCAAGGCGTCGGGGTAGGGGCCTTGGGAGTCAATCCAGGTTTGGGTTCCGGGGTAGCAATGCAGGTCAATGATTCTCATGTGACATCCTTCAAGTTGGCGGTTTCAATGGGTAGGTCAGAGCCGAGGGGTCAGTTCAGGCGGATCGTGACGCTGCTTGGGCAGTCTGTTCTAGCGCAAGTTTTTCAGCCACCAACTCGCCGAGCGCTTTTTTGGAGACTTTGCCAAACGTAGACACCGGAAATTCCGCCATAATTTCAAGCCGCTCCGGCAGTTTGAACCTGGCGATTTCTTGGGTTTGCAAAAAGGCGACAAGCGTAGACAGGTTCAGCGTCTGCCCGCGAGCGAGGATCACAAAGGCGCACATTTTCTCGCCCATGTGGGGGTCAGGCATGGGCACGCAGGCTGCGTTTTGCACGGCGGGGTGCATGAGAATCAAATTCTCGACCTCTTCCGCGCTGATTTTTTCGCCACCCCGGTTGATCAAGTCCTTCTTGCGGCCTTCTACTACGTAGTTGCCCGAGGGGTGCATGCGCATCAGGTCGCCAGATCGGTAAAAGCCGTCGGTCGTGAACTGCTTGGCGTTGTACTCGGGCACGCCAAAGTAACCGCGCAGGGTGTAGGGGCCGCGCACGGTCAGTTCGCCCACCTCGCCTAGGGGGACTTCGCGGTCGTCTTCGTCCAGCAGCTTGACTTCATCGTCGGCGCAGACCGGGCGGCCACAGGTTTCCAGCTTCACCACTTCAGAGTCAGTGGCGCGAACAAACATCAGCGTGCCTTCAGACATGCCAAAGTTCTCTTGCACAAAGACGCCCGGAATCAAAGCACGGGTTTTGGCACGCACCTCGGGCTGCATGCGCTGTCCACCACTTTGAATCAGCTTCAGGCTGCTCAAGTCATAGTCATGCGCGCTCGGGTCGTTGATCAGGCGAATCAAGAGCGCGGGCACCACTTTAAGGTGGGTCACCTTGTGTTTTTGAATCAGCGCAAACATCTCCGCCGGGCGGGTGTTGGCGTGAACGACGATCTTCGCACCGTGGAACATAAAGCCTTGAATGCCAGGGCAGGCCAGTGGCAGATTGTGTGCAATCGGCAACACCAGCAGCAGCACAGAATCTGGGGTGACCTCGCAAACTGACGCCGCCACTTTGGAGTTGTAGGCGTAGTCGTTGTGGGTGCGCGGAATCAGTTTGGGCACGCCTGTGGTGCCGCCAGACAACTGAAAAATGCAAGGCTCGCTGGCGTCAATTCGGATGTCGGTAAGACGTGCCAGCGGCAGCTTGGCTGGGCGGTCGATCAGCTCGCGCAGCGAATACTCCCCTGGCCCTGCGTCTCCCAGCACGATGCGGATTTTGAACGCCGGGTTGTCAGCCTGAATCCGCTTCATGATGGGTGAAAAACTGAAGTCACCTGAAGTCTGTGGGTAAACGCAGGTGCTGGCCCCAGACAGGTTCACAAACTGGCTGATTTCAGTGAACCTGTGCGTCACCAGCGCGGCAATCGGAATAGCCCCGATTTTTTGCAAGGCAAAGTACAGCAACACGAACTCGTGCACATTGGGCAAGGTAGGCACCACCCGGTCTAGCGGCTGAATGCCGATGTCGAGCAAGTTCAGCGCCAGGTTGGTGGTGACAGTGTCAAGCTCGGCGTAGGTGAATTCGCGTTCACCATCTACCAGCACGGTGCGCTTGGCATAACTTTGGTAAACCGTCTCGAACTCTTGGGCCAGAGACCGGTCGCGCCAATAGCCCTTTTGGCGATATCGGGCAGCAAACTGGGGCGGAAACGGCACAAAACCTGGCAACATGATCAGTCCTTTCGTGCTGCATGGCGTGAAAATTCGGAGTTTGTGGTCAGGTCGAGCTGGTGAAGCCGCCGTCAATTACCACGATTTCTCCGGTGACGAAGCGGTTAGCGGTGAGCAGGTTCAACATGGTTTCGGCCACATCGTCGGCAGTCACGCAGCGCCTCAGTGGCGTGAGCTTGGCGCGCTTGCCCATCAGGTCGTCGTATTTGTCGCCCAGCATGCGCTGCATCCAGTCGCCCTCCATCCAGCCGGGCGCCACGGCATTCACGCGAATGTCTGGCCCCAAATTCCAGGCCAGGGTTTTGGTGAGGTTGACCACGGCCGCTTTGCTGGCGGCGTAGGGCAGCGGCTGCGGGCCGGGGCGCAAACCAACGATGCTGGCACTGTTGACAACCGCCGGATTGCCCCCCAATGCCTTGCCTTTTTTGAGCAGCGGCACGGCCGCGCGGGTCACCTGAAACGTGCCGCGCACGTTCACTGCAAATGTGCGATCCCATTCGTCCAAGTCCAGGCTGTCCAGGTCCTTGACCTTCCATTTGGCCGTGGTGCCCGCGTTGTTGATCAGCGCGTCCAAATGGCCGAACGCGGCGTCCACCTGGGCCATCATGGCGCGCACGGCAGCTTCATCGCTCACGTCGCATTGCACCAGCAGGGTTTGAGCGCCCAGGACTTGCGCTTCTAATGCGGTCGCTTGGGCGGCTTTGGCGCTGCTCGCGTAGTTGATCGCCACGTCGTAGCCTGCCTTTGCCAATGCCAATACGGCGCTTTTGCCAATGCCAGTGGCACCGCCAGTCACCAGGGCTTTTTTTCGGTCGGTCATGGGTTTGTCTTCTCGGGTTAACTGAATTTAGCGTCAATGTAGGCCGTTGTGGGGTGCACGAAAAGATGGCAAAATCAAATTGGTGATCTGATTTTTGCATCACCAAAATCTTGCATTTTTCGGCTGACACCCCATGAAACTGGACCAACTTCACCACCTGGTGGCCATCGTCGAGCATGGCAGTTTGCGAGCGGCCGCCAGGCGACTGAACCAGCCGCAACCGGCGCTGACCCGCAGCATTCGGGCGCTGGAGAAAGACCTTGGAGTCAGCCTGTTTTTGCGCGAGACCACGGGCATGGTGCTGACCGCGGCGGGGCGGCGTTTTCATGGCCGCGCCAGCGCCATGCTGAACGAGGCCAGACGCGCTTGTGACGAAATCGCCCAGCACAGTGGCGACGACCAAGGCACCGTGGTGCTGGCGTTGTCCATCATGCCGCACTTGGGGCTGCTGCCCCAGGCGCTTCAAGGGTTTAGAAAGCGTTACCCAGGCGTGCTGTTGCAGTTGATTGAAGGCCTGTTTCCGGATGTCGAAAGTGCCCTGCGTGCCGGCTCGATTGACTTCTACCTGGGGGCCGCGCCCCACTCGGGCCCCGCACCCGGTTTATCGGTGCAGGTGCTTCTGCAAAACCGCCGTGCCGTAGTGTGCCGCAAGGGGCATCCGCTGGCCAAGGCACTCAGCCTGAAAGAGCTGGGCGCTGCTGACTGGGCCATCACGGGGGTGGACTACAACGCGCTGGACGACATGGCAAAGCTGTTTGCTAGCCACGCCATGGTGGCCCCGCGCGTGGTGCTGCGTGCGCGCTCGGCCATGTCGATGATGGTGGCCCTGGCGCACAGCGATTTGTTGGCCATGTTGCCCATTCAGTGGGCGCAGTTTCCAATGACGCGCGACACCCTGCAAACTATTCCGATTGCCGAGACTTTGCCAGCCCCGGCAATCGTGTTGATTCGCCGCCCCGATTTGCCGCTCACGCCCGCGGCCGAGTATTTTTGTGATTTGATGAAGCGAAATTTGCCTGAATCAGTGTCTGAATAAGGGCCAGATTGAAAGCTGAAATGAAAGCCGGATTGAAAAAGTGTTTTTTCAATTCAGAAGGCTCGCCAAACACCGCCCAACACCGCGAAACGGGTAGCATGATGGCGAAATCTGTCGGTTTTATGGAGCCTTGAGCATGACGAAGACCCCCGCAAACTCTTCCTCTGGCCGCACTGACGTGTTGGCCGTGCATTCGGTTGAGCACATCCTCGTCTCCATCCCGGACATTGAGCCTGCCGAGAAGTTTTATACCGCCTTTGGGCTGAACGTCAAACGGCAAGGCCAGCAAGTTGACCTGTACACCCACGGCCATGCGCACCGCTGGATGTCGGTGGTGGCCAACGGCCAGCCCAAGGCGTTGCAATACATCAGCTTCGGGATTTTTCAAGCCGATGAAGCCGCTTTTCGCCACAAGATTGACGCTGCGGGCTTGGCGTGCGCGCCCCATGCCCTGGCTAAGCCCGGTGGCATTTGGTTGACCAGCCCCGATGGCACCATGATGCAACTGGTTGTGGCGGACAAGGTGTCGCCGCATCAAAAAAGCCCCAAAAGTTCGCCGCGTGCCTTGCCGCGCCTGCTCGCGTCTGCACCCATGCGCAGCCAGTCCAGCCAGGTTCAGCCGCGCTGGTTGTCGCATGTGTTGCTTTTCAGTGGCGATGTGTCGCGCATGGTGCTGTTTTGCGAAAACATCCTGGGCCTGCGGCTGTCAGACCGATCCGGCGACCTGGTGGCCTTCACCCACACCCCGCACGGCAGCGACCACCACTTGCTGGCGTTCGTCAAATCGGCAGGGCCGGGGCTGCACCACACCAGTTGGGACGTGGGCAGCCTGGACGAGGTGGGTGAGGGCAGCGAGCAACTCCGCGCTGCGGGCTATGCCGACGGCTGGGGCGTGGGGCGGCACGTGCTGGGGTCGAACTATTTCTACTATGCCCGCGACCCTTGGGGCAGCTTTGCCGAGTATTCCTACGACATTGACTTTGTCGCCCATGACAAAGACTGGGTGTCGGGCGACTTCCCGCCCGAAGACTCGTTCTACCTGTGGGGCCCAGCCGTGCCGGATTGGTTCACCGCCAACACGGAAGCGTCGGCCTGAGTGTTGCAGCAGTTAATATTGCTATATAATAAATAGCGATCTATCTATATTATTCGAGAGCTAGAGGTCTATTTTGTTCATAAAATGAGCGTTTTCCCAAAAAAAGAACCTGCAGGTTCTTTTTTCTCAAAACAGCTCATTTTCAGAACACCATCAAAACACCATCAAAACCCCACCGATCAAGTCCGGCTGAAAAACTCCATCAACTCGGTCTTGCGCGCATAGGCGTCGCTCTCGCCCATGCTGATCAGGGTTTGCACAAAACCAGGCTCGAAAAGCAAATAACTGGCCAGCACGCCGCCGCCGCCTTTCAGCATGCCAAGGCCGCTTAAGGCGTTGCGGGTTGCGGCGGGCAGTTCTTTGATGTGCTGCAGCGCCAGGTCGTCCAACGACTGTGTCGGCGACACGGCCATCACGTCCACCGCGCGGTAGGGCAAGGCGGTTGCGGCATCGCGCGGCAACTGGTTCAGTGTGGCATTCACGCGGCGGGTTTGCTCCACGTCCGCATGCAACGTGTCATGAAACACGCTGGCCATGGTGTGCGCAAAAATGCTGCCCAGCGTGGTGCCGCGCGGTGCCGCGTTTGATTTTTGGCTGGCCGTGGCCACCGGCCGCTCGGGCTGGCCCACGCCCACCACCAGAATTTTGCGAGCCCCCAATTGCAAAGCGGGCGACAAAGGCGTGATCTGGCGCATCGAACCGTCGCCAAAAAATTCGCGTTGCCCATCCACCCACAAGGCCGTGGCGGGGAACAAAAACGGAATCGCGCTGGATGCCATCAAATGTTCAATTGTGATGGGAGTGAACTCGGCTCTGCGCCCCGGGCGGTTCCAGCCCCGAAACGGCGCACCCTTGTCGGTTTGGCAAAACGTCCAGTGCACGCCGCTGGAGTAGCTAGACCCTGTCACCGCCACGGCACTCAAAATATGGGTGCGCAAGGCCTCTTCAATGCCGTTCAGCGAAATGCCGCTGTGCAGCGTGTCCACCAGCGGCAAATTGTCCAAAATCGCGCCATTGGCACGGGCGTGGCGCGACAGGCTCCAGGCTACAGCCAGCCGGTTAAAACGCACCCAAGGCGCAATGTTCAGGCGGTACACGTCGTTGGAGCGCAGCGCGTTCCAAAACGTCGCAAGCTGCTCAAACGCGCCCAAGCCCTTGGTTGCCCAGGCTGCCAAGCAGGTCGAGTTGATGGCCCCGGCTGAGGTGCCAATCAGCAATTGAAACGGAAAATCTTGGGACGCGCCAGGCTGCATACGCAGCATCGAGGCCACGGCGCGCAGCACGCCAACCTGGTACGCCGTGCGGGCGCCTCCACCCATCAGCACCAGCGCCGTGGTAGGGCGGGTGTAGTGGCTCAGGCCAGTGGTGATGATGGTGTCCAGGCTCATGGCACCAATTGTGAGCGAATGTGACTTGTGTCTGCAAGCGCTTCGGGCACAGTTGGGGCGCAGCGGCTTCCCTTGGTGCATATGACCCAAACTCGATTGCCAGCAAAACAACGCCCAGCTTCTGCGCGCTGTCTGACCCGCTCGGACGCCACAGCGGGGCTGCAAAATGGCCTTGAACCCGCGAACTGCCGCGCCTTGCGATATCCTCAAGGGTTAACACCTAAAGCCCAGAGCCCGAATGCCACAGAACAAGAACAGCACTTTGACACCTCAACGCGAACTTTGGCTTTTGCTTACTTTGGCGGGCGTTCAATTCACCCACATTCTTGATTTCATCATCATGATGCCGCTGGGGCCGCAATTCACCCAGTTGTTTGGCATCACCGATGCCCAGTTTGGCGTGCTGGTATCGGCCTACACCTTGGCCGCTGGCGCGTCGGGTCTGGCGGCGTCAGCCTATGTGGACCGGTTTGACCGAAAGCGACTGCTGCTGGTTCTGTACGTGCTGTTTGCGGTGGCGACATTGGCTTGCGCCCTGGCACCGGGCTACAACAGCTTGATGGCGGCCCGCGTGGCGGCAGGCATTTTTGGCGGCGTGCTGTCGGCGCTGTCGCAAACCATTGTGGGCGACGTGATTCCGTTTGAGCGCCGTGGCCGCGCCATGAGCGTCGTCATGACGTCGTTTTCGGTCGCGTCAGTGCTGGGGGTGCCAGCCGGGCTGTTTTTGGCTGCGAATTTGGGCTGGCATGCGCCGTTTTTTGCGATTGCGGCGCTGTCTGCCATGCTGGCCATGGTGGCGGCCTTCACCATGCCCGCGTTGATGGGTCATCTGCATGCGGCAAAACAGTCGTCTGCCTTGCAGCGCATCTCCAACGTGCTGGCCGATGTCAACCATTTGAAGGCGTTTGGGTTTTCGGCATTGATGATGCTGGCCGCCTTTGCCGTGGTGCCGTATTTGGCTATCAACATGCAGTTTGGCGTGGGCCTGAAGCCCGAACACATTCCCTACATTTATCTGTGCGGCGGCATCGGTTCGCTGTTTGGCGCGCGCGGGTTTGGCCAGTTGACTGACCGCTGGGGCAAGGTGCCCAGTTTTCGCATGTTGGCGCTGGTGTTGGTGCCCGTCATGTTTTTGAACACCTTGTTGCCCTTTGGCGCGCCACTGTGGGCGGCGCTGGTGGCGTCCACCATCTTCATGGTGTGTGGCAGCGGGCGCATGATTCCTGCCATGGCCATTGTCACCTCGGCCGCCAAGCCTGAGTTGCGCGGCACCTTCATGAGCCTGAACTCGGCCGTGCAATCGGCTGGCATGGGCGTGGGCGCATTTGTCGGTGGCCACCTGCTAAGCCGCGACGCTGGCGGTCAATTGCAAAACTACTGGATGGCCGCAGTGTTTGGCAGTGCCGCCAGTTTGGCGGGCGTTTGGCTCGCTGGGCGCATCAATTTGCGCAACACGCCCGCACCGGCTGGCGCTGGCGCACCGATCTAGCGCACCGATTTGGCGCATACCTTGGGCGAATTGGGTCAAATCGGGCCAATCGGGGCCAATTCGGCGCGATTCAAAGGGGCTGGTTCAGAAAACTGTGAAATTTCTTTCAATCAATGACAAATCCATGTCAAAAGGGGATTGCATTCCGCCACCTTCGGGCGCATAGTTAAATTGCAAGCAGTTTCTTCAACCCGTCTCAGGAGGCTATTTATGAATCTGACGATCAGCGGTCATCACCTTGAAGTCACCCCGGCCCTGCGCAATTACGTCACGACCAAGCTAGATCGAATCACCCGACATTTCGACCAAGTCGTCGATGTCAAAGTCCTACTGACCGTTGAAAAGTTGAAAGAAAAGGAACGAAGGCAGCGGGCCGAATGCAACATTCATGTCAAGGGCAGTGACATGTTTGCGGAAAGCACCCATGCCGACCTGTACGCTGCGGTGGATGAACTGGTGGACAAGCTGGATCGCCAAGTGGTGCGCCACAAAGACAAGGTGCAAGACCACCACCACGCCTCTGCCAAGCGCCTCATGTGACGGGCGCATAGACAGTGTCGTAAGGTGCGTGAAACCTTGGCACAACGTCAAAACAACACCCCGGGCCTGAGTCGTTAAAAACTGCTCAAATTCGACCCACAAAAGGCCCTCAAAGGCCCCACAAAGCCGCTTAGATACTCTAGGCGGCTTTTTTTGTGGGCATAATTCTTAATTCAACCATGAACAGACTCGCCAGTATTCTCTCTGCGCCCCAAGTGCTTGTGGGCGTTGACGCCACCAGCAAAAAGCGCGCTTTTGAAGAAGCTGGCCTGTTGTTTGAGAACCTGCACGGCCTGGGCCGCGCGGTGGTGACCGACAGTCTTTTCTCGCGCGAGCGGCTGGGCTCGACCGGTTTGGGCCATGGTGTGGCTATTCCGCATGGCCGCATCAAAGGCCTGAAGTCGCCCATGGCCGCCGTGCTGTCACTGGCCAACCCGATTGGTTTTGATGCGCCAGACGAGCAAGCCGTCAGCCTGCTGATTTTTTTGCTGGTGCCTGAAGCGGCTACCCAAAAACACCTCGAAATATTGTCTGAAATTGCTGAATTGCTCAGTGACGCCACCCTGCGCGCCAAACTTTGCAGCAGCACCGACGCCGCCGAGTTGCATGGCTTGATTGCCGGTTGGCAGTCTGCGCAAATTGTCTAGCCATTTCAAGCCATTGGTCCTGAAGCCACGCCCTCGATAAGGCCAATGCTTTGAAGCCCACCGTTGTCAGCGCCGACGTCCTTTTTGAGGAATTCCGGGGCCGCTTGAAATGGAAATGGCTGGCCGGCTTGGGCGCATCCGAGCGCAAATTTGACGAAGTGGCGGTTCGCGCCGCCCGGTCTGGCGCAGACCTGGTGGGTTACCTCAATTACATCCACCCGTACCGCGTGCAAATTTTGGGCCCGCGTGAAATCGCTTACCTCACCAGCGCCACACCCGAAGACTGCGCCCGGCGTATTTCGCGCATTGTCACGCTGGAACCTCCTGTTTTGGTGCTGGCAGATGGTCAAATTCCGCCCGATTCATTGCTCTCCATGTGCGAGCGCGCGCAAATTCCGCTGTTTGCCACCCACGAGTCGTCAGCTTTTGTCATTGACGTGCTGCGGGCCTATTTGTCACGCCATTTTGCCGACCGCGCGTCGATGCACGGCGTTTTCATGGACATTTTGGGTCTGGGCGTGCTAATCACGGGCGAGTCCGGCATGGGCAAAAGCGAGCTGGGGCTTGAGCTGATCTCGCGCGGCAACGGTTTGGTGGCTGACGACTCGGTTGACCTGTTTCGCATCAACCAGACCACCATTGAAGGGCGCTGTCCCGACCTGCTGCAAAATTTGCTGGAAGTGCGCGGCATTGGCCTTTTGGATATTCGCGCGATTTTTGGCGAGACCGCCGTGCGCCGCAAAATGCGCCTCAAACTCATCGTTCACCTGGTGCGCCGCGAAACCATGGAGCGCGAGTACGAGCGCATTCCCTACGAGCCGCTCACCCAAGACGTTTTGGGCATTCCAGTGCGCAAAGCAATCATTCAAGTGGTCGCCGGGCGCAATATTGCGGTGCTGGTGGAAGCTGCCGTGCGCAACACGATTTTGCAATTGCGCGGCGTTGACACGTACCAAGAGTTTGTAGAGCGCCACCGCAAGGCGATGGACCAAGGCGGCTGAATCGAAAGCCCGACGCCTCAGGCGGGTGTTTTGGCCGCAGCAGGTCGGTTTTTGCAACGGTCTTTGGTGCAATGGGCGTACAGGCTCAAAGCGTGGTCGGCAATGGTGAAGCCCTTTGATTTGGCCACTGCATGCTGGCGCTTTTCAATTTCAGCATCGTAAAACTCTTCAACCTTGCCACAGTCCAGGCACACCAAATGGTCATGGTGCTGGCCTTCATTCAGCTCATAAACCGCTTTGCCGCTTTCAAAATTGCTGCGAGTCAAAATGCCGGCTTGCTCAAACTGCGTCAACACCCGGTATACGGTGGCCAGCCCCACGTCCGAGCGGTCCAGCAACAGCACTCTGAACACATCTTCAGCCGTCATGTGGCGCTGCGCACCTTTTTGAAAAATTTCCAGAATTTTCAGTCGCGGCAACGTTGCCTTGAGGCCGGTATTTTTAAGTTCGTCGATGTTGTCCATGAAAGCTCTTTTCTGCACCGCCCAAGTGCCTTGGCAACCACGCCCAGGCCCAGACGCCAACCGCTACAATGATCTGATCATATCGCCACATCACTCCACGAACCTATGTTCGCACCCCTGAATCATTTTGCTGTTTCTTTGACTCGTCAGGCTACCCTTCACGCAGCCCGGCGAGCCGCCCGCGTGGCTTTGGCCTTGTCCATGATGGCAGGCGTTAGCGCGTTGGTGGGTTGTGGCAGCTTCAACTCAGCCAGTGGCCGCGTTGCAGGCATCGTGTCGCCTTACAAAATTGACATTGTTCAAGGCAATTTTGTCTCCAAAGAGCAAGTGGCCGCCGTCAAAGTGGGCATGGCCCGCGCCCAAGTGCGCGAAATTTTGGGCACGCCCTTGCTGGCCAGCATGTTCCACGCCGACCGGTGGGATTACGTGTTCACCTTTCAGCGCCAAGGTGCCGAACCACAGGCCCGCAAAGTCAGCGTCTTTTTCAAAGGCGACGTACTGGAGCGGCTTGATTCGGACACTTTGCCGACCGAGGCAGAATTTGTCTCGTCGCTGGACTCTGGCCGACGTTTGGGCAAAGTGCCTGAGTTGACCGCGTCTGAAGAAAGCCTGGCGAAATTCGCCCCCGTGGCAAAACCAGCAGGCTCTTTGGCTGCTGGCGCGGCGGCCCCCAAGGAACTGCCACCGTTGCCTGCCAACTACCCGCCGCTTGAGCCATCAGGCAGGTGACCTCCGGTACCGACGCGTGGCACCGAAAGTAGGCGCTAACTTGCTGGTCGGTGTCGTTCGGATGGGGATGCTGTCACCAAACGCTGATTGCCCTGACCTGTTTCAAACCCTTTTTCCATGATTCAACACAAAATCGCCGTCGCAGGCGCGTCGGGTCGCATGGGCCAAATGCTGATCGAAGCCATTCGCTTGGCCAACGACTGCGAACTGAGCGGTGCTTTGGACGTGCCCAGCAGCCCGGCCATTGGACAGGCGGCATCGGCGGTGTCGGGTTCGAGCGCGGGTGTGCTCATCACCGCAGACCTGCACGCAGGCTTGGCAGGGGCCCAGACACTGATTGATTTCACCCGCCCTGAAGGCACTTTGGCGCATCTCAAAATCTGCCGCGAGCTGGGTGTGAACGCGGTCATTGGCACCACCGGCTTCACGGAGGCGCAAAAGGCTGAAATCAACGCCGCTGCCAAAGACATTGCCATCATGATGTCGCCCAACATGAGCGTGGGCGTGAACGTCACCTTCAAGCTGCTGGAAATGGCCGCCAAAGCCTTGAGCACAGGCTACGATATTGAAATCATCGAAACGCACCACCGCCACAAGGTCGATGCGCCATCGGGAACCGCTCTGAAAATGGGCGAAGTGGTGGCAGAGGCCTTGGGGCGCGACCTCAAAGGCCACGCGGTGTTTGCGCGGGAGGGCGTGACGGGCGAGCGCGATCCGCTGGCGATTGGCTTTTCTGCCATTCGCGGCGGCGACATTGTGGGTGACCACACGGTGATGTTTGCCGGCACGGGCGAGCGCATCGAGATCACCCACAAAGCGTCCAGCCGGGACAGTTATGCCCAGGGTGCCTTGCGGGCCGTGCGCTTCTTGAGTGGCCTGAAACCGGGTCTTTATGACATGTTTGATGTGTTGGGATTGAAATGAACCTGAGCACTTTAGTTACCCAAGGCGACGCGGTCACCAAAATTGTGGCCTTGCTGCTGCTGGTCATGTCGATCAGCAGTTGGGTCGTCATTCTGTGGAAATCATGGCTGCTGCAACGCGCCAAGGGCGATGTGGCCCGCAGCACGGCGGCGTTTTGGCAGGCCAAATCGATCGACGAAGCCCGTCCTAAAGTTCAGGCTTTTGACCGTTCAGGGCTGGTCGGGCCTTTGATTTCGGCTGTTAAAGCCGAAGACGCAGGCACGCTGGCAGCCGCCGGAGACAAATCGCAACAGCTCACCCGGGTGTTGCGCGACGCTTTGCATGCGGTCCTGCAAAAACTTCAGTTTGGACAGGTTTTGCTGGCCACCGTGGGTTCAACCGCCCCGTTTGTGGGCTTGTTGGGCACGGTTTGGGGCATTTACCATGCGCTGATTGGCATTTCCAGCGCCGGGCAAATCACCATCGACAAAATTTCGGGCCCGGTGGGAGAAGCGCTCATCATGACCGCTGCTGGCCTGGCCGTGGCCATTCCCGCCGTGCTGGCCTACAACGTGCTGGGCCGCACCATTGGCCGCATCGAAGCGGACCTGGAAGGCTTCGCGCGCGATTTGCGCGAGCTTCTATTACACGCGAAAGGCTGATCCAAATGGCTTTTGGTCGGCTAGAGCGGGACAAAGGTACAGCGCCCATGAGCGACATCAACATGACGCCGCTGATTGACGTCATGCTGGTGCTGGTGGTGATTTTCATCATCACCGCGCCCTTGTTAGCCAGCTCCATCAAGCTCGATTTGCCCAGCACTGACGCAGCCAAACCCAACGATGTGCCCAAGTTCACGCTCTTGGTGGTCGATAAATTGGGCCAGGCGTTTCTGAACGACCAGCCCATTGCCAACCCCGAACTGGCCCGCCGTTTGGCTCAAATTGCCGCGCAAAACCCCGACACCGAATTGCAGCTCCGCGCTGACGAAGCCGTGCCCTACGGCCGGGTGGTTGAAGTCATGGGTGTCGCGCAAAAAGCCGGACTCAACCGAATCGGTTTTGTGGCCGAGCCAAAGTCTAAATTCTGATTTCGGCTTCAAACCGGGGGTTTTGGCAAAAAAAGAACCTGCAGGTTCTTTTTTCACAAAAAATAGCAAAAATGGTTATTTTAAGAACAAAATAGGCCCCTAGCTCCCGAATTATATGCATAATTTGCTATTATTAATATAGCAATTATTGCCCGTCAACCTGGCTGCGCTGTCCGTTCAAAGGCGCTGGCACCGTCCAGCCAAAGACTCAGGCTGCCGCCTACAATTTAGTCATGCAAGAAAAATACGACCCCCAAGGCATTGAGCGCGCTGCGCAAGCCCAATGGACTGCTGCCAACGCTTACCGCGTGCTGGAAGGTGCCAAAGACGCCCAAGGCAACATCAAACCCAAGTACTACGCCTGTTCCATGCTGCCTTACCCCAGCGGCAAGCTGCACATGGGCCACGTGCGCAACTACACCATCAACGACATGATGGCGCGCCAATTGCGCATGAAGGGTTTCAATGTGTTGATGCCCATGGGTTGGGACGCCTTTGGCATGCCTGCTGAAAACGCGGCCATTGCCAACAACGTGCCCCCCGAGAAGTGGACGCGCTCCAACATTGCCGAAATGAAAGCGCAGTTTGAGCCGCTGGGCCTGTCGTTTGACTGGGCGCGCGAGATCGCCACCTGCGACCCCAGCTATTACAAATGGAACCAGTGGATGTTCCTGAAAATGCTGGAAAAAGGCATCGCCTACCGCAAGACGCAGGTCGTCAACTGGGACCCAGTTGACCAAACCGTGCTGGCCAATGAGCAGGTGATTGACGGAATGGGTTGGCGCAGCGGCGCACCCGTCGAAAAGCGCGAAATTCCGGGCTACTACCTGCGCATCACCGACTACGCCGAAGAGCTGCTGGACCACACGCTGACCAAACTGCCCGGCTGGCCTGAGCGCGTGCGCACCATGCAAGAGAACTGGATTGGCAAGTCCGAAGGCGTGCGTTTCGCCTTCACGCACGACATCAAGTCCCCGTCGGGCGAGTTGATTGGCGATGGCCGCATGCACGTCTTCACCACCCGTGTGGACACCATCATGGGCGTGACTTTTTGCGCCGTGGCCCCAGAGCACCCGCTGGCAAGCCACGCCGCCGCGTCCAACCCCAATTTGGCCGCCTTCATTGAAGAATGCAAACTGGGCGGCACGACCGAAGCCGAGCTGGCCGCACGCGAAAAAGCCGGCATGCCCACCGGTCTTTTTGTCACCCACCCGCTGAATGGTCACAAGATCGAGGTCTGGGTTGGCAACTACGTGCTGATGAACTACGGCGACGGGGCCGTCATGGGCGTGCCCGCGCACGATGAGCGCGACTTTATTTTTGCCAAAAAGTACGGCATCAACATCATCGACGTGGTGCTGGTCGATGGCCTGACCTATGACTATGACCGCTGGCAAGACTGGTATGGCGACAAGCAGCGCGGTGTCACCATCAACTCTGACAGCTACAGCGGGCTTAGCCACAAAGATGCCGTCAACGCGATTGCCCACGCTTTGCAAGTGCGCGGCCTGGGCGAGAAAAAAACCACCTGGCGTCTGCGCGACTGGGGCATCAGCCGCCAGCGCTACTGGGGCACGCCGATCCCCATCATCCACTGCGATGAGCACGGTGCCGTGCCAGTGCCTGAAAAAGACCTGCCGGTGGTGCTGCCACCGCATTTGGTGCCCGATGGCTCTGGCAACCCACTGATGCAATGCCAAGAGTTTTTGCACGCCGCCTGCCCCATTTGCGGCAAAGCGTCGCGCCGTGAAACCGACACCATGGACACCTTTGTCGACAGCGCCTGGTACTACATGCGCTACACCTGCCCCGATGCAGCCACCATGGTCGATGCCCGCAACGACTACTGGATGCCGATGGACCAGTACATTGGCGGCATTGAGCACGCGGTGCTGCACCTGCTGTACGCGCGATTTTGGACCAAGGTCATGCGCGACATGAATATGGTCAAATTTGACGAGCCCTTCACCAAGCTCTTCACCCAAGGCATGCTGCTGCACGACTGCTACTACCGCGAAGAAGCCGGTGGCGGCAAGCGCTGGTTTTACCCTGACGAGGTGCTGATCGAGCAAGACGACAAGGGCCGCCCCATTCGCACCACCGCCAAAGAAGACGGACAGCCCGTGCTATATGGCGGGACTGAGAAGATGTCGAAGAGCAAAAACAACGTGGTCGAGCCGCGCGAGTTCATCTCCAAATTTGGGGCCGACACAGCGCGCGCCTTTGTGATTTTTGCCGGGCCACCAGACCAAAGCGCTGCTTGGAGCGATTCGGGTGCTGAAGGCTCGTTTCGGTTTTTGCGCCGGGTGTGGGCAACTTGTTTTTTTGCACTCGAAGAGGCGAAACGGTATCCAAATTTTGAGTTTGGTGAGGTGACGACAAGCGAGATCAAAGGAGATTTGAGTAAAGCTCGGCGCGAGGTTTACCTGTCCTTAAAACAGGCTACTTATGACTATGAACGAATGCAGTACAACACTGTTGTGTCTGCGTGTATGAAGATGTTGAACTCTATTGAGGGTCCCTCGATGCAAGTGGTTGTGGGTGGAGTAGTCATGGGGAACGACCCGGAAAAACTGCGGCAAAGACGAGAAGAAACTGCCCAAATGCGATTAAACGTGACGTTCGAAGCCATTGGCATCCTTTTGCGATGCCTGTATCCCGTATGTCCTCATATGACACACCAGCTATGGTCGGAATTGGGTTATTCAAAAAAACATGGAGATCTGCTGGATGCGCCCTGGCCGGTTGTGCATGAATCGGCCCTCGTCAAAGACGAGGTCGAACTGATGCTGCAAATCAACGGCAAACTGCGCGGCTCCATCGTGGTCTCGGTCAATGCCAGCGAAGAGCTGATTGAAACAATGGCCGCAGGCCACGAGCTGGTGCAAAAGCAGGCGGCAGGCGGCCCCATTCGCCGCATCATCGTGGTGCCTGGGCGTTTGGTGAACGTGGTGCTTTGAAGCCTGACATGCTGACGCCGCACCCCAAATTGCTCCAAAACTCGGCGATTGACTCGGAGTTGGATCGACGCCGCAGCTTGTGCCTGCTAGCGGCGCTGGGTGCATCAGCTTTGACCAGCGGTTGCGGCTTCAAATTGCGCACGCCACCCAATTTTGCGTTTGAGACCATTGCCGTCATCGCACCCGGCAACGGCGCGGTTGCCGCCGAGTTGCGCAACGCGTTGAGCACCCGCCTGCGAGAGCCCGCCGCGCCCAACGCCCCGGCTGGTAGCAGTACCGCCCAAGTGAACTTTGACTTGCTGCAAGAGCTGCGCGAACGAACCGTGGTCGGCGTTAATGCAGCGGGCCAAGTGCGTGAACTGCAACTGCGCCTGCGCGTTAAGTTTCGACTGCGCAACGCGGCGGGCAAAGACCTGATCGAAGCAACTGAAATTGCGCAGGTGCGCGACATCAGCTTCACCGAATCAGCAGTGCTGGCCAAAGAGGTCGAAGAAGCCCGCTTGGTGCGCGACATGCAAACCGACATCGTGCAGCAGCTCATGCGCCGCTTGGCGGCTGTCACCTCGATTAATTGACCGATGCAACTTAGCGCAAACCAACTTGCGGCTCACCTGCAAAAAGGCCTGCGCAGCCTGTACACCTTGCATGGCGACGAGCCGCTGTTGATCCAAGAGGCGGCAGACACCATTCGCGCTGCCGCCCGCACGCAAGGCTATTCAGAGCGCACCTCGCACACCGTGTCGGGTGCGCATTTTGACTGGAGCGAGGTTTTGGCCGCAGGCGGCTCACTCAGCCTGTTTGCCGACAAGCAAATTTTGGAGCTGCGCATTCCCTCTGGCAAACCCGGCAAAGAAGGCAGCGTGGCCATTCAGCACCTGGCTGAAAGCGCGCAGGGCAATGACTCAACCTTGACCATCGTCATGCTGCCCAAGCTAGACAAACTGACCAAAACCGGGGCCTGGTTTGGCGCGCTGGAATCCATGGGCATGACCTTGCAGGTCGAGCCAGTTGAGCGCAACGCCTTGCCGCAGTGGATCGCCCAGCGCCTGGGCCAGCAAAACCAGCGCGTGGCGGCGGGCGAGGCGGGTCAACGCACCTTGCAGTTTTTTGCCGACCGGGTAGAGGGCAATTTGCTGGCCGCGCACCAAGAGATTCAAAAGCTGGCGTTGCTACACCCGCCGGGTGAACTGCCCACTGACGCGGTTGAAGGTGCTGTCATGAACGTGGCGCGGTTTGATGTCTTCAAACTGTCTGAAGCCGTGCTGAGCGGCCAACTGCTGCGCGTGCAGCGCATGCTGGACGGCCTGCAAGCCGAGGGCGAGGCCGAAGTGCTGGTGCACTGGGCCCTAAGCGAAGACATTCGCGCCTTAAAACGCGTCAAAGACGCTATGGGTCGCGGCAGCCCTCTGCCCATGGCGCTGCGCGAGCAGCGCGTCTGGGGTGTGAAAGAGCGCTTGTTTGAGCGCGTGTTACCGCGCCTGTCAGATGCCAGTTTGTCGCAACTGTTGCAATCGGCGCACCGGGTTGACGGCATTGTCAAAGGCCTAAAGCAGCCCGACTGGCCCGCCAACCCCTGGGCCGCATTGCATCAATTGGCGATGGCGCTGTGCACGGCATGCATGGTGCAGCCAGCAGTGGCGCGCAAAGTTGGCGCGGCTTTTTAAGTCGGCTGGGCTCTTTTATCAAGCCTCAGCGGCTTGCACCCAATCCTGCACCCACGGGTTGAATAACTTGACCCTCGACTTTTCATAGTCTGCTGTGTCCCGCGTCACCACTGTCAATCCATGGTGCAAACCGGTCGTGGCAATCATCAAATCAGGCTGCGAGAACGTGTGCCCGGTTTTGCGACCTACCTCCACCAGCAGTCGCCACTTGAACATGATGTCTTCCGTGATCTGCAAAATGCGCTGATCAAACATCGGCCGCACATGGTGGGTCAACCAATCCGCAAGCTCTGCGCGATGCAACGGGTCGCTCACAGATTCAATGCCAAAGCGAATTTCAGCCAAAGTCACACTGCTCACGAACAGGCGGTCCAATGGCTGCGCTGCCACAAAGGCCACCACTTTAGGCTCGGGTCTCGGGCGCCTCAGCTCTGACAAGACGTTGGTATCCAACAGCCACCCCGTGGCTCGCCCGCCCGTCACAGGCTGACTTCGCGCACAGGCATGTGCGAGCGAGCGGGCTCAATTTCAATGAACCGATGCGGCGACGCCCGAAAAGCATCCACCAGCGTTTGGCCAGAGTTTGAGCCTTTAAGCCGCCGGTAGTCTTCGGCCGCAATCACCACCACCTCGTCCCGGCCATGCACGGTGACGTGTTGAGGCCCTTCGCTGTGGACCCGTCGCACTAGTTCGCTGAACCGAGCTTTGGCGTCTTGCAGCATCCAATGGCCAGGCTGGCCCGTTTGAAGCGGTTTTGGCACTTTGGTGGGCGAGGAAGCGGTTGAGGTATTAGTCATTCTGACTAGAATAGCACAAAATCTGAAGAGTGACCGATTGAAATGGCCTGCCATCCAAGGGCTTTGCAGCCGCCCCTTGAGACAGGCCAAGGCGCGCAACCGGCTTACAACCGTCGACGTGACAAAATGCTGCCATGGACACCCTCAACATCGCCGCCTACAGCCAAACTCTCGGGGCGCAGGCCAAAACCGCCTCTGCGCTGATGGCCAAAGCCGCCACGGCCACCAAAAATAACGCGCTCAAAACCTTGGCAGAGCTGCTGCGCGCCAACGTGCCTGCGCTGCAAGCAGAAAACGCCAAAGACCTGGCGCGCGCCACTGCCGCTGGCCTGGCCGAGCCGCTGGTGGACCGCTTGAAACTAAGCGCCCAAGCCCTAGAAACCTGCGCCCAAGGCTGCGAACAGTTGGCCGCCATGCCTGACGTGATTGGTGAAATTATGGGCATGAAGCAGCAGCCCAGCGGCATTCGGGTGGGGCAAATGCGCGTGCCTATTGGCGTATTTGGCATGATTTACGAGAGCCGCCCCAATGTCACGATTGAAGCCGCCAGCCTGTCCATCAAAAGCGGCAACGCCTGCATTTTGCGCGGTGGCTCTGAAGCCATTGAATCCAACAAAGCGCTGGCGCTGCTGGTGCAATTGGCGCTGCAAGGCAACGGCCTGCCAACGGACGCCGTGCAGTTGGTGCAAGTGACTGACCGCGAAGTGGTGGGCCACCTTATCGCCATGCCGCAGTACGTGGACGTCATCATTCCGCGCGGTGGCAAGGGCCTGATCGAGCGCATTAGCCGCGACGCCAAAGTGCCCGTCATCAAGCACCTGGACGGCAATTGCCACGTTTACGTGGACGACCCCTGCGACATCGCCATGGCCGTGGCCGTGGCTGACAACGCCAAAACCAACAAATACAGCCCCTGCAACGCCATTGAAGGCCTGCTGGTCGCCCGCAGCGTGGCGGCCGAATTTTTGCCCCAAATTGCCGCCATTTACGCCGCCAAAGGCGTTGAAATGCGCTGCGACCCCGAGGCCATGGAAATTTTGCGCAATTTTGACAATGCCAACCTCAAGCTCGCCACCAACCAAGATTGGTACGAAGAGTATTTGGCCCCCATCATCAGCATCAAAGTGATTGAAGGCGTGGACGAAGCCATTTGGCACATCAACCAATATTCATCCCACCACACCGACGCCATCATCACCCGCGACCACCTACACGCCCAAGCCTTCCTGCGCGAGGTCGACTCCGCCAGCGTCATGGTCAACACCAGCACCCGCTTTGCCGACGGCTTCGAGTTTGGCCTGGGCGCTGAAATCGGCATTTCCACCGACAAATTCCACGCCCGTGGCCCAGTGGGGATTGAAGGGCTGACCTCGCTGAAATATGTGGTGTTGGGGAATGGGGAGTTGCGGGTTTGAGGAGTGGGGCTATGGTTGTGTAGTTGGTGTTTGCTATGTTTTACATAGCAAATTATTGAATTAATGCGAGAGCTAGAGGGTTATTTGATTCGGATTTAGTGAAAAATCGTCAAATCAGGTATTTTTTACCACAAATGTGGTAGATTTTGGCAAAATCCTCATTTCAAGCGGCACTTCTTGCCATGAAAATAGATGAACTTTTTGACCCAAAACACATAGGCCTCCTCGGTGCTCAGGCTATAGTGCAAGCAACAAGTTTGCTCCCGCAACTGATCCAACAACCGCGTTGACTTCAAAACAGGTGTGCTGGTTTTTCTGGAACTGTTGTGACTGGTTATATTCACAGTAAACCCGTCGAAACCATTTCTGTAAAAGACTTCTCTGGGTTTTTGCCTGCCATTGTTGTGACGACAAAAGCCGAGTTTTGGAGACAGAAACCTGTCTCCATACATTAAGTTAGGCCTAGGAGTTCCACTGTGACACCCGAGCAAGTCACTGGCGAGTTCGAACGCTACGAGGCCGAGCTGGCTCGAATTCACGCTTCGTTCAAGCACACACGCGATGGCATTCACATTGCCCAGGGTGACGACCCACTCTATCGGCAGTCCGCTCGCGAGCTCGTTGATCTCTACAACGACGCACTTGGAAGAAACTCCTACGCTGCCCAGATCGCACACGAATACCAGAGCGGCTTCGGTTACCTCGGCGCGCCTTCTTTGAAGGGGGTCGAGAACGTTTTGGGCGTGGTGCGCGCATCCCTGACTCGGTTACGACGGAATCCGGACTTGCTCACCCAAACCAAGGCGCAGGAATCACTTCGAACGAGGGAGAACGTGTTCCTCATCCATGGTCGCGACGAGGCGAAATGGCGAGAGCTCAAGGACATTGTTCAATCGGAATTCCGTCTTAACCCAATCGTCCTGATGCAACAGCCTGACGCAGGGGCCAAGACTGTCATCGAGAAATTCGAACACTACGCCGAGACCTGCGCCTACGCCATCGCTGTCTTTACCCCCGACGACGAAGTCACTGCCGGAACCGAGACATACCTTCAAGCGCGCCTCAACGTCATCTACGAACTTGGATGGTTTTGTGGCAGGCTCAGTCGTGGCAATGTCATGCTACTGCTCAGGGAGGAAACCTCGATGTTCTCTGACTTCGGCGGCATCATCCAGAAGCGCTTCGTGAGCAATGTTTCCGAGAAGATCGTCGGGATTCGCAAAGACCTTGAGGCGGCCGGTGTGCTTCCAAAAGCCTAGGCCTAACGAATAAGGTTAGATCGCGCTTGCCGCGATCTGAACCGGTTGTTGGACGAGCCCGGCTGGAGTAGCGCCTGAGCCACTGAAAATATCTTTTGAAACTTTTGTTGCGTCAGTGGCATTCGGGCCACGCAGTCTGCTGTCGGTGTTGCATCAGCGCGTCATTGCAAAGCTGCTGCGACGAATTGCTAATTTTTTTGCTACGCACGCCAACCGGTTTTTACCTCACCAGCGCGAACCCATCCACAGCGCCCACCAAGGCACAGGCTTGTAGTTGGTGCGGGCGTAATCTACTTGCTTAAATGGCCTTCGAGCGTGGCCAGTGGAGGCTCGGCCACGGATGGCAGTATCCTTCGGCGCACGATCAGCATTGGCGCGCCGCAGGAAGTGCACAGCAGTTGAGGACGTGGCTTAGCGTGGGCGGGTGTAATGACTAGGGTTGCTGGGCCTTGCGTTAGCTTCGCAGAGCGGTCGACAACACTTTCAATTGTGTGTAGTTGTGTGTATAATTCCACGCATGACCAGTAAAGAAATCATCAAACGCCTGAGTTCTGAAGGTTGGTTTCTGGTGGGTGGTAAGGGCGATCATGAAAAGTTCAAGCACGCCACAGTACCCGGCCATGTGGTGGTGCCGCACCCGCGCAAGGACATTGCAATCGGCACTTTGCGCAATATTTACCGCCAGGCGGGTTGGATTTGGAAGGAGTAAATTTTTATGCTGTACCCCGTTTACGTTCACCCCGGCGATAGTGACCACTCGCACGGTGCGCAGGTGCCTGACTTTCCCGGTTGCTTTAGCGCCGCAGACGATTGGCAAGACTTGCCAGCCAAAGTGCAGGAGGCTGTGGAGGTCTGGTTCATGGGCGAAGATTTAGACCTGCCCAAACCCACGGCGCTAGAAGTACTAACCGCCCGCGCAGAGTTCTCCGGCGGTGTGTGGATGTTGATTGACGTGGATGTTGCCCGTCTTGAGGTGCGTTCCAACCAAAAGCCAATGCGTATCAACATCTCTATCCCAGCTGGCTTAGTGCATGACATTGACGACTACGCTCGTGCCCGTGGTGCGACTCGCAGCGGCTTTTTGGCGCAGGCCGCAAGGGCAGCGATGGCGCACCGCTGAATTCAACCTTAGGCGCATTCATAATTTGATTCGCCATGGCATCCACCGACAAAAAGTACCAATTCAAAGCCAAACTGCTGCGTCCTGCGACGATGGGCGGCGAGTTGCCGTGGGCTTTTGTCGTTTTGCCGAAGGACGTGAGCGCCAAGCTTCCCAGGCGCGGAAGAACCACGGTGGACGGCACCCTTAACGGCCAGTCTTTTCGCGCAACACTTGAGCCAGATGGCAAATTAAGCCATTGGTTGCAGGTCGATTTGGAACTGCTGGAGGCGGCAGGCGCAGACTTTGGCGACCTTGCCACGTTGGAGATTTTGCCCGTGGCGCAAGAGCCAGAACCTGTAGTACCGCCAGATCTGCAAGCCGCATTGGCCGCGTCTGCTGCGCCGCGCGCAGTGTGGGACGACACAAGCACCATCGCTCGTGTCGATTGGATTCATTGGATCACGTCAGCCAAGCAGGCCAAGACCCGAGCGAAGCGGATTGCCAATGCGTGTGACATGCTCGCGTCGGGCAATCGGCGGGTTTGCTGCTTCGATCCGTCTGGCTTTTACAGCAAAGCCCTCAGCGCACCCAAGGTGGCGGTCTAGCGCGATGTTTTGAATCAACAGGAATGGAGCACTATGAACGGACTCATCTTTCGCGTGGTCGATGCGTTTCCTGAGCCAGACTATGCAGCGCTGGCGGGCGAGGCGTTCGCAGACTTCGCCCCTTCGCCGTTGCTCGTAGATGTGTTGGCAGCAGAGGCCACTACAAGCCCGGTTAAGCCAAAAACCGACGGCGATGGCGCGCTGCGTATTGGCGTGTTTCGGGGGCAGGCGCTGGTTGCATGGACCTACGCGCGGCGCGAAGGGGCGCAGCACTTGCACATGGGCAACTCAGGGGTTGCTTTGGGCGAGCGGCGCAGCGGGGTTTACTCAGAACTCGTGCGACGGGTGATCGACCACGCGACGTCGCTTAGGTACACGGCTATACATTCCAGGCACGTGGCTGGCAACAACGCGGTCATCATCGCCAAGCTCAAGCTCGGCTTTTTCGTGTCGGGTTTTGAATATTCGGAAGTTTATGGGCCGCTGGTGCGGCTCACCTATCTGCCGGGCAAGCTTCGGCAAAGCTTGTACCGAACCCGCTCGTCACCTATCCGGCAGGCCCTGCACACTGACGCCCCGCCACCAGCTTGAACCTTCAAATCATGAGCCAACGCAGCTTCAAAATCGTCGCCACTCTTTGGACGGCAACGCTATTTTGCTGCTTTGGCACCGCATGTTCAACCAAGGGCGCGCCCATGACCGATGTCGTTTTGACGAGGGAATCCGTCGTCCAGTTTTTGAACCTATTCGAAGAGATCGCCGAGGCCGAGAATTTCGACCAGGTTCAAGACATGGTTCATGACAATGCGTTTTTCCGCTTCAACGATGGTGATTTTGTCGGCAAGCAAGCCGTTCGCGGCGCATTCGAGAAGACCTGGAAGGGCAGCGCCAATGTGCGCAAGGAGCGTTTCTACCTCACAGATATTCAAGTTTTAAGCCTTGACGCAGCCAGTGCAACCGCGACCTACACCTACAACTGGGAAGGCAACATGGATGGCAAGTCCTTTCGCATTCAAGGCCGAGGCACGCGGGTTCTGGTGGTCGAAAAGGGGCGGCTGCAAATCATCCACGAACACCTTAGCCGCTACCCAAAGCCGTGAAACCTAAGTCATTTTCGCGAAGTCGTGCCCGCTGTAATGTGCTATTTAAATAATAGCAAACTATTGAATTAATTCGAGACCTAGAGGCCTAATTCATTCAAAAATTGCGGAAAGTCGCCGAATTTCGCCAAATTTACCACAAATGTGGTAAAAATTGACGAAATTGACGAAATTGGCGAAATTGACGAAATTGATAGTGACTGTGTTTGTGAGTCGCCACGCAAACCAATGCACCTTGCGCGCTGCACGCTCATTGAATGGCAAGATTGGCACCAAAGTCCACAATACGCAAGGGACAACACACAACTGACGCGAGCTTGCTGCTAGCATCAGGCAATGACCTACCAGATCATCTATTCTTCAGAATCTGCCAAGCCGATGCTATCGGATGATCTCGAGGACATCCTTCAACATGCTCGCAGCAGCAATGCCAGCAAAAACATGACAGGGGCGCTGGTCTATGTGGACGGCTTGTTCCTTCAGATCCTTGAAGGTGACGCCGCTGCTGTACAGAGTGTGATGGCGAGAATTGCAAGCGATGTGCGCCACGAGGCGGTTACCGTCTTGAAGGCCGTTGAAATTCCGTCTCGGATCTTCAGCGATTGGAATATGGCCTATGTCAGCGCCACCCAGGAGCAAATTGCCCAATGGGCCGGCCTCTGCGCCACCGCAGAAACGCCACAGGTTCTGGCAGGCCTGCGGCAAGACCCACTGAAGGTCGCCCAAGTGGTCCAAAGCATTCTTTCCGTCCTGCTGCCGGAGCCCGCTGCCCAAGCCCTTGCAGACTGAACCGCTTCACAATCCCATCAAACGATTCCCCCATGAAAAAGGGCCAAACCTCGCGGTTTGACCCTACAGCGTCTTGCGGGTCAACCCGCACGATTCACTTGATGTATTCGGAAATCACTTTCCACTTACCATCGGTAATTTGAGACAAGCGCGACGATTCGCTGCCCAAACGCTTGGTGGCGGTGAAGTTGGCGGGCGCGCTGCCAAACATGTCAGGCGGAATGGTCATGGTATCCATCGCCTTGATGAAGCTGTCGGTGTTCAGGCCCTTGCCGGCTTTGGTGGCGGCTTTGGCAAACGTGTCCACAATCGTGTAGCCGTAGACTGAAAAAACCGTCGGGTCTTCATTGAACTTGGTTTTGTACTTGCTGGCCCAGAACTGAATCGGCTTGGACGCGTCATCCAGGTACGGATTTTGAACCGTCATGGTGGCGTACAAACCGTTCATGGCAGCACCGCCCAGTTTGTGAATCAAGTCGGTGTAACCCGCGCTAGACGCCAAGAAGGTCGGGCTGTAGCCCGACTTGCGCGCCGTGCCAATGGTTCCAATCGTCTCCCGAATGATGGTGCCCATCACGATCAAATCGCAGCCCGATGCCTGCATTTTGGAGACTTGGGAAGAGAAGTCTGTCGCACCACGTTTGTAAGATGTTTTCTCGGCCAACTCCATGCTGATCGTTTTCAATCCAGCCTCCGCACCGCGCTGCACTTCCAGGCCAAAGTCGTCGTCCTGGTAAATAGTGCAAACTTTCTTGGCATTCTTTTCTTTCACCATTTTGGGCACAGCCAGACGCATTTGGTCAAAGTAGGTGGCTGCAAACGAATACTTCAGCCGATGAAATGGCTCGTACATCTCGCGCGCGGCCGTGATCGGGAAAAAATTGATGACGTTTTTTTCGAACTGAACAGGCATGGCCGCCAAGTTGTGGGCGGTGCCAATGTGGCCCAGCATCATGAAAATTTTGTCTTGGTTCACCAGCTTTTGCGCAGCCAAAACCGCCTTTTTTGGGTCGTAAGCGGCGTCTTCCACAATCAGCTTCAGCTTCCGACCGTTGATGCCGCCTTGCTCGTTGATCTCGTCAACTGCCAGCATCATGCCCAAGCGGGCTTGCTTGCCAAAACCCGCAATCGGCCCCGACAGATCCTGAATCGACCCCAGGGTGATTTCTGTGGCGCTGACGCCTTGCGCTGGCGGTGCCTTTTGCGCTTGCGCTTGGCTTGCGCACAAGGCAAGGGCCGCTGCTGTCCAAAAAATACGGGAGTTTTTCAAGTTCATCACATGCCTCTTTCGGTTGAATAAATGATCAAAAGCCCAGACCCACACACTCAAAAAAATAGAATTGAACCAAACCACCTATCAAGGTTTTGTGTACTCCGAAACCACGCGCCAGCGGCCATCCTGAATTTGAGAAACCCGCGATGCATCGGTTCCCAACCGCTTGGTCGCTGTGAAGGTGAACTCAGCGCTGCCAAAAATGTCAGGCGGAGTGGTCATGGTGTCCATCGCCTTGATGAAGCTTTCGGTTGACAACGCAGGCCCCGCTTTTTGCGCAGCCCGAATGAAAGTGTCAATAATTTGGTAGCCGTAAATCGACACAGAACCCGGGTCTTCATTGAACTTGGTTTTGTATTTGTTGGCCCAAAAGCGAATGGGTTGCGAGGTTTCATCCAGGTACGGATGCTGCACCGTCATCGTTGAATACATGCCGTCCATGGCCTTGCCGCCTAACTTGGGAATCAAATCGGTATAGGCTGCGTTGGGGCTTAAAAACACGGGGTTGAAGCCAGTTTTGCGCGACTCGCCAATGGCCCCAATCGTCTCCCTGATGATGGTTCCAAGCACGACAAAATCGCAGTTCGCGGCCTTCATCTTGGCAACCTGAGACGAAAAGTCGGTGGCACCGCGCTTGAATGAAGTCTTTTCGATGACCTCCAGGTTGATTGTTTTAAGACCTGCCTCAGCACCGCGCTGTACTTCCAGCCCATAGTCGTCGTCTTGGTAAATGGTGCAAACGCGCTTGGCATTTTTCTCTTTGACGAGTTTGGGCAAGGCGGTGCGAATTTGGTCATAGTAAGTCACAGCAAACGAGTATTTCAACCGATGAAACGGTTCGTACATGTCACGCGCCGCTGTGATCGGCAAAAAATTGATGACGTTCTTTTCAAACTGAACCGGCATGGCGGCATTGTTGTGCGCTGTGCCCACGTGCCCGGCCATGATGAAAATTTTGTCCTGGTTGACAAGCTTTTGCGCTCCCAACACCGCCTTTTTTGGGTCGTAGCCAGAGTCTTCCGTCAGCAGCTTCAGTTTGCGCCCATGCACCCCGCCTTGCTCATTGACCTCATCAATTCTGAGCTGCATGCCAAATTTGGCCTGTTTGCCGTAAGAGGCCAACGGCCCCGACATGTCTTGAATGGTGCCAATCACAATTTCGGTTTTACTCACGCCTTGCTGCGCGACAGAGCTGAGGGAGGCGAAGGCCAATGCGACAAGTGCTGCGGTGGGTTTGAGTTTCATAGCGATTCCTGCTTAAAAATTTAGCGTTTAAATTGGGTGGGGCTGCAATTCATGCGTACATCGCGTCGATTTGCGGGGCATACTTTTTCTCGACCAGTTTGCGTTTGAGCTTCATGGTCGGTGTCAGTTCCTCGTCTTCGGCGCTGAGTTGGGTGTCTAGCAGCCAGAATTTTTTAATTTGTTCAACCCGTGCAAACTTCTTGTTTACCCGCTCAATTTCGGCATGAACCAGTGCCTGCACTTCAGGCGATTTGGTCAAACTGGTGTAGTTTGAAAATGGCACGTCGGCGTCTTGGGCAAATTTCTCGACGTTCTCCTGGTCGATCATCACAATCACCACCAAGTAAGCGCGCTTGTCGCCCACCACCACCGCGTCGGTGATGTAGGGCGAAAACTTAAGCTCATTTTCCAGCTCGCTTGGGGTGATGTTTTTCCCGCCGGCCGTGATGATGATGTCTTTCATACGGTCGGTGATCTTGAAAAAACCGTCAGTGTCTTGCGACCCCACATCGCCCGTGTGCAACCACCCGTCTTTGTCAATGGTTTCAGCTGTTTTTTCAGGTTGATTCAAGTATCCCATGAACACAGTTGGCCCGCGCATCAGCAATTCGCCGGTCACCTCGTCCACGCGCACTTCCATGCCATTGGACGCAGGCCCAATCGTGCCGGGCTTCATTTTGTCTGGCGTGGTGAAGGTCCCCAAGCCACCTGATTCGGTTTGGCCCCAGCCTTCCAGCATGGGGATTCCCAAGGCCAAATACCAACGAATCAATTCAGGTGAAATGGGCGCAGCGCCAGACAGCAGCGCGCGGGCGCGGTGAATGCCGATCATCTTGCGCACATTGTTCAGTGCCAACAGGCGGGCCAATTCAAACTTGAATTTCAAGACCGGGCCAATCGGCTGCCCAGCCAGCGTTAGTTCTGCCACTTGCGTGCCAACCCCGATAGACCAGCCATAGGCCAATTGCTGCATGCGCGAGGCTTCTTTGATGCCGATGATCACGCCAGAGTAAAACTTCTCCCAGACGCGGGGCACAGCAAACAAGAAAGTCGGTGCAATTTCACGCACGTTTTCTGGAATCGTTTCCGGGTTTTCAACGAAGTTGAGCACGCAACCGCTGTAAACCGAAATGTATTCGCCCACCACACGCTCGGCAATGTGGCACAGGGGCAAAAAGCACATTCGCTCGTCGGTTTCCATTTGCTGCAATCCCACGCTGGCTTGGCGAACCGCGCTGACCAAGCCATGGTGGCTTTGCATGGCGCCTTTGGGGCGGCCTGTGGTGCCCGAGGTGTAGACCAAAATAGCAAGCTCTTCGGGTCTGCATTGTTTGACTCTGTCTTGAAGGCACTGCGGATGGCTCTTCAAATAGTCCCGGCCAGCGTCGCGCAGTGCTTTCAAAGAGATCACTGCCGAATCGTCCAGATTGCGCAGGCCTTCCATGTCAAACACAATAATTTTGCGCAGCTTGGGCAAGTTGGCGCGCACTTCCAGCACTTTGTCCAGCTGCTCTTCGTCTTCCACAAACAGAATGACGCTGCTGGAGTCGTCGCACAGGTAGTGCACCTGGCCTGCTGCATCGGTTGGGTAAATGCCATTGGACACGCCAGCACAGCTCAAAATAGCAAGGTCTGTCAGAACCCATTCAACTCGGGTGTTTGACAAGATAGAGGCGCGTTCGCCGTGCTCAAAACCCAGGCTCAACAACCCGGCACCAATTTCATTGATCGCCGTTGCGGCCTGATCCCAGCTCCAGCTGTGCCACAGCCCCAGCTCTTTTTGCCGCATCCAGACTTTGGGGCCGCGTTTGGCGACGGCATTCCAAAACAATTGGGCAATGGTGTCACCCGGCATCAACACGTCGGTGTTGGCCTCGAATTTTGTCAATGTCCACAAGTTACTCATGACTTGAACTCATCTCCAGGTTTTCTTCTTTTTCCAGCGCCGCTCACCGCGCACGCTGTCTTCCTTCATGCCCAGATAGAACTCCTTGATATCGTCTTTTTCTCGCAAATGGGCGCAGGTGTCTTCCATCACGATGCGGCCATTCTCCAAGACGTAACCGTAGTCAGAGGCATTCAGCGCCATGTTGGCGTTTTGTTCCACCAGCAAGATCGTGGTGCCACGCTCCCGGTTAATGCGCACCACAATCTCGAAAATTTCACGGGTCAATTTGGGCGACAAACCCAGGCTGGGTTCGTCTAGCAACATCAAGTCCGGGTTGGCCATGAGCGCGCGCGAGATCGACAGCATTTGCTGTTGCCCGCCCGAGAGCAAGCCCGCATCTTGCGCTGCCCGCTCTTTGAGAATAGGGAAGTAGCCAAACACCGTCTCAATGTCTTTGGCCACACCATCGCGGTCAGAGCGCGTGTAGGCGCCCATCATCAGGTTGTCGCGCACGCTGAGCAAGGCAAATACTTCGCGTCCTTCAGGCACATGGCTCAAGCCCTGTTGCACGATGTGGGCTGGGTCTTTGGCGGTGATGTCAGCGCCTTTGAATTCAATCGAGCCTTTGCGCGGGTCGATGATGCCCGAAATGGTTTTGAGAATCGTCGTTTTGCCAGCGCCGTTAGAGCCCAGAACCGTCGCGATCTCGCCCCGGCGCACTTGCAAGCTCACGCCCCGAATCGCCTTGATGGGGCCGTAAGCGCTCTCAACGTTGAGCAATTTCAACACCGGTGTGTCGCTGACGGCAGGTGGCAAGTTGCTCATGCGGGCGTGCTCCTGCGCAAAGACGAAACGTCATCCACTGAACCCAAATAGGCTTCAATCACCCCAGGGTCGCTTTGTACCTCACGCGGGGTGCCGGTGGCCAAGACCTCGCCCTGGTTCATGGCCAGAACTCGGTCTGACACTTTGCTGACCAATGTCATGTCATGTTCGACCATCAACACGGTGATGCCCAACTCATTTTTAATGTCCGAAATCCAGAACGCCATGTCGTCAGTTTCTTCAACATTCAAGCCGCTCGAAGGTTCGTCCAGCAGCAGCAATTTGGGTTCAGTGCACAGTGCCCGCGCCACTTCCACTACTTTGCGCACGCCATAGGGCAGCCCAGCGACGTGGGTGTCGCGGTAGTGTTGCAAATCCAGCAGCTCAATGACTTCTTCGGCCTTTTCACGCGCTTTTATTTCGGTCTCACGAACTTTGGCTGTGAAGAACAGGTCTTGCCACATGCCCGTTTTGCGGTGAGTGTGGCGGCCAATCAGCAGGTTGTGCAGAACCGACGCGTTTTCAAACAACTCGATATTTTGAAACGTGCGCGCGATGCCCAGGTCCGCAATTTTGTGTGGCGGCTGGTCCGTCAGCCGAACGCCTTCAAAATCGATTTGACCCGTCGTGGGCGTGTAGATGCGACTGATCAGGTTGAACACAGTCGTTTTGCCTGCACCATTGGGGCCAATCAGGGTAAAGACCTCGCCCTTTTTGACATCGAAGCTGACGTTGTTAACCGCCAGCACGCCACCGAAGCGGACGCTCAAGTTTTTGGCAGAAAGAAGAGTTTCAGTCATAACAGATGTGCAGAACAATTTCCCGACGGGCCGCCCCTAGGGAAATTAGCCCCCCCGGGGGGCAGCGCAGTACACGAAGTGACAAGCGTGGGGGTAAATTTGCCCGACGGGCCGCCCCTAGGGAAATTAGCCCCCTTGGGGGGCAGCGCAGTACACGAAGTGACAAGCGTGGGGGCTTCATTTCAATCTGTCCGATTTCTGGAATGACTTTTGCCGCTTGAACATGCCTTTGCGGTAAAAAGGAAACAGCTGCAAATAGGTGCGGACTTTCAGCCAGCGGCCATACAAACCCATGGGTTCGAACAGCACAAAGGCCACCAGCACCACGCCATACACAAGCCCCTGCAAACCAGGAGCTTGGCCAATGGCTGCGGGCAGGTAGTCCTTGCCCAGGGCGATCAACTGGGGCATGGTGATTAAAAAGATGGCGCCCAAAAATGCACCATGCACCGAGCCCACGCCGCCAATCACAATCATCAAGAGCAAATCGATGGATTGCAAAATGTTGAACTGGTCAGGCGATATAAATTGCAGCTTGTGTGCATACAGGGCACCAGCGATACCGGCCAGTGCGGCTGAAATGGCAAATGACAGCGTTTTGTAATGCGCCAGTTGAATGCCCATGCTTTGGGCTGAAATTTCGGAATCGCGAATCGCCACAAAGGCGCGGCCCGTGGGCGAGCGCAGCAAGTTCAAAATGCCGAGCGTCGAGATGATGGTGATCACCAAGCACAAAAAGTAAAACTCTGGACCTGAGTCAAGCGTCCAGCCAAACATATTCGGTGGTTTGATGTGTTTGCCAGCATTGCCGCCGGTCACGGACTCCCAGCGCGCCAGCACTTCTTCAACAATGAAACCAAAAGACAGCGTGGCCATGCCAAGGTAAATGCCCTTCACCCGAAGTGCGGGCAACCCCACCACATAGCCCACTGCGGCGGACAGTGCTGCGGCACCTGCCAAGGCAATGGGAAACGGCACGCCTGCATTGGTTAAAACCGCCTGCGTGTAGGCACCCACGCCCAAAAACGCAGCGTGCCCCAAAGAAAACAAACCCGTGAAACCGGCCAACAGCATCAGGCCCAGCCCGGCAATGGAATAGATCATGACAAAGGTCAGCTGCGCCAGCCAGTACTCGGCAATCAACCAGGGTGCGGCCACCAGCAGCAAGACCAAAGCGCTGTACCAAAATTGATGCCCACCGTGCTTTGCAAGCTTGATGTCCTGTCGATAGTCAGTTTTGAAAATGAACCGCACGCAACTACTTTCTAAATATTAAAAGCTGCCCGCTTAAGGGACAGTGCAGCACACGAAGACGAAAAAATTGGAGCCACACAGCTTTAAACCTTCTTGCGTAGGTTTTCACCAAACAACCCGTTGGGCTTGACCATCAGCATGATCAGCACCATCACGTAAGCGGCGACATCTTTAAAGCCGTCTGGCAAATAGAATCCCGAAAGCGATTCGATGATGCCAATGATCAAACCGCCCACAATCGCACCCGGCAAACTGCCAAAGCCACCGACCACAGCTGCCGGAAAAGCCTTCAAACCGATGAACCCCATGTTGGCGTGTACGAACGTAATGGGTGCCAACAGCAGCCCGGCTATGGCCGCAACCGCCGCTGCCAGCCCCCAGGCAATGCCGTTCAGCCGTTTCACAGGGATGCCCATGTAATAGGCTGCCAATTGGTTTTGCGACGCTGCCTGCATGGCAATGCCAAGCTTGCTGTACCGAAACAAGGCAAACAACACGGCGCACAACACAGCAGTGACCGCAATCACCGCCATCTGCTCGACATTGAGCACTAGCGCACCGAGCTTCCAAATTTGATCTTTGTAGGGCACAGGCAGCGTGTGGGTTTCAGTGCCGATATTCGGGATCATCGTGATCAGACCGCGGGCAACGTACCCGATTCCAATGGTCAACATGACAATAGAAAACGCGGGTTGACCCAAAATTGGGCGAATGACCAGACGCTCTAGCAGAATGCCAAAAATTGCCATGGCGGCAATGGCGCTTAACGTGGCCAGCCAAAACGGAAACCCCAGCATGGTCATGCCAGCCAGGCCACCAAACGCGCCCAGCATCATCAGCTCGCCCTGCGCAAAGCTGGTGGTTTCGGTGGCTTTGTAAATCAGCACAAAGCCCATTGCAATCAGGCCGTAAATACAGCCTTGGGCAATGCCGCTGATCAGCAGTTGAATAACCTGCACTCGATCTCCTGGGAAGTCATAAGAGTAAGCGTTTGTTTATATCGTGAAGGCGCAGAAGTCTTGATAGGGTTGTTCCCAGTGCAGGCGCATAGGTGACTTGCTTTAATCGGCAAATGCGCATTGGTGAATACCAGCTGAGTCCCTCCGACGAATCCCACACAATTTGCAGGGGTTGTCGCTGGATTGATGACAGATGGGCATCGCTGACCAGCCATTTCAGGGCGGCATGGCCGGCGGGCTTGGCACTGCTCGCGTTGTGTGGGAGCGCCAGCTCCTTAGCACAAGGGCTGCCCGGCGCGGCCTGCGGCCCGTCTGACATGGCGTGCTCCAAATTGGAAAACGAGAGAAGCCCAGTTCGCACCAAAGCCTTTTGGGCCAGCGTATTCAGCAAGCCCATTGAGCAGCGCGTTTTTTCGGCACCTGTTGAACTGGTGAACTCTCTCACTTTGCAAAACCAGCTTGACGGCTTTGCAGATCGCCCCCAGTCTGTCACCTTATCGGCAGACTTCAAGCAAGACGTTGTGCAGGCCCTGGCAGACATTCCTGCGTCCATCCGCCAGCGGTTGGCCCCCAAACTGGCTGGCATTTATTTTGTGAAAGGCCTGGGCAGCACGGGTCTCACGGACTATGCGCGCGGGCGCTGGTTTGAGGGCGATGCGGGCTTTGTGGTGCTGGATGTAGACGTTTTGTCCAAGCTAACTGCCAATGCCTGGGCGACCTGGAAGGAAAACACGCCCTTCAAACCAGATGGCAGATTTCGCCTTGAAGCGCGCATTGAAGACGACAGCCAGGACAATCGCAAAAACGCAATTCGGTACATCTTGCTGCATGAGCTTGGGCATGTCTTGTCGATTGGCGAAAAGATTCATCCGCCGTGGGACACCAACCCGCGCGACCTGAAGGGCTATGCCTTCACCCAGCTTTCATGGCAGATTGCCCCGCCAAAGTACGAATACAAAACGATTTACGACGACAAGTTTTTGCTGCGCAAGGAAGTGGTGTACTACCTGGGTGCCGCCCTGCCAGCCAGCCAAATGAAGCAAACCTACGAGCAATTGCAGGCCACCAACTTCCCAACCCTTTACGCCGCGACCCGGCCTGGGGACGATTTTGCAGAGTCGTTTGTGAGCTACGTTCACACCGTGTTGCTGAATCGGCCCAGCACGATCACACTGTATGACGGCGACAAAGCGGTGCAGGTCGTTGGCTCCTGCTGGGACAGCGCTCGCTGCGCAGCCAAGCGTGCCATGCTGGAGCGGTTGCTGAAATAACCCGCAGGCTGGTCTTTCTGAAGAAGATTAGCCCCATTCCGAGAAGTATTTAACAAAAGTCACATTTGGCTGCTGTACGCTTTTGATTGATCACACTGAATTTGAAAAAGAATCGCAACTTGCATTTTTGACCAACCTCTTTGGGAGTTTTTTCATGGTTTCGACAACTCAAAAACTGACGGCTGAATTTATAGGCACGTTTTGGCTCACTCTGGGCGGCTGCGGCAGTGCGGTTCTGGCTGCTGCGTTTCCGGGTGTGGGCATTGGTCTGCTGGGGGTTTCGCTCGCCTTTGGTCTGACGGTATTGACCGGGGCCTATGCATTGGGCCCCATTTCAGGCGGGCATTTCAACCCTGCCGTGTCCATCGGCTTGGTGGTGGGGCGGCGGTTTCCGGCGGCAGAACTGCCCGGCTACATCATTGCCCAAGTCTTGGGCGCAGTGGTGGCAGCGGCCGTGCTTTATGTGATTGCAACGGGCAAAGCGGGTGCCGACATTGGTGGTTTTGCAGCCAACGGTTACGGCGAGCATTCCCCCGGGAAATACAGCTTGGTGGCCGCTTTGGTCTGCGAGGTCGTGATGACCGCCGTTTTCCTGATTGTCATCTTGGGCGCAACGGCCAAGCGGGCGTCTGCCGGTTTTGGCGGCATGGCGATTGGCCTGTGCCTTACCTTGATTCACTTGATCTCTATCCCCGTCACCAACACTTCGGTCAACCCGGCCCGCAGCACCGGCCCCGCCTTGTTCGCACCGAGCTGGGCACTCAATGAACTGTGGCTGTTTTGGGTGGCCCCCATTGCAGGCGCTGCCATTGGCGCGTTGATCTACAACCTGCTGCTGTCTGACGAATAGGGCGAGTTTTAAAAAGTCATATCACCGGTGATATGACTTTTCGCCAAGCGCCGCAACAGAGCCAAATTATTGATAAAAAAGGCCTCTGGCTCCCGTAATTATTCGATTGTTTGCTATCAATATTGAAGCAAGTGCGAGCCTTCGGGGTTGGGCAGTTCACGCGGCTGACCTTGCTCATCAATAGCGACGTAGGTCAGTGATGCCTGGGTTACCTTCACGTACTTGCGTTGCGCGCGAATGCGTTCGGCATACACCTCGACCTTCACCGTGATTGAGGTTCGCCCAATGCGCTCCACGCTGCTGAAGAACGACAGCAAATCGCCCACGCGCACGGGTTGCTTGAACACAAACTCGTTCACCGCCACGGTCGCCATGCGCCCCATGGTGTAGCGGGCGGGCACGACCGAACCGGCCAAGTCGACCTGTGCCATCACCCAGCCGCCAAATATGTCGCCATTGGCATTGCAGTCGCCCGGCATGGGAATGACTTTGAGCACCAGCTCCTGGTCGGTGGGCAATTGAATACCGTCTTCGCTTGAATTTTTAGACATAGGCACAATCATGGCATAACCCCAAGCTGATAAAACCCGCCATATTGTGTGTGCGGCGATTTCAGCAACGCCCCCTGCGCTCCCACAGCGAATTCACCCGCGACGCCATGACCAGCCCCCACGCCACCCTATCTGCCCCGCCGCCCTCGGCCAACTCAGCCTTGCCAGCGGCGGTTAAACCCCGCTCTGACTGGTCCACCCTAAGCCGCCTGTTCCCCTATTTGTGGATCTACAAATGGCGGGTTGTAGCCGCCCTAAGCTTCATGCTGTGCGCCAAGCTGGCCAACGTGGGTGTGCCGCTGCTGCTTAAAAATTTGGTCGACAGCATGAGCCCCAACGGCGGGCGCATTGGCGGCGTGGTCGATTTGCAAACCCTCATCGTCGTGCCCGTGGCTTTGCTGATTGGCTACGGCGCACTGCGTCTGTCCACCTCGCTCTTCACCGAATTGCGCGAACTGGTGTTTGCCAAAGCCACCGAAGGCGCAGCGCGGTCTATCTCTTTGCAAGTGTTCCGCCACCTGCACGCCATGAGCTTGCGCTTTCATTTAGAGCGCCAAACGGGCGGCATGACCCGCGACATCGAGCGCGGCACCCGCGGCGTGCACTCGCTCATCAGCTACTCGCTGTACAGCATCATTCCCACGCTGATCGAAGTGGTGTTGGTGCTGACCTTGCTGGCCGTCAAATTCGACGTGTGGTTTGCGTGGATCACCATCATCGCCCTGGTGTTCTACATCACCTTCACCGTCACGGTGACCGAATGGCGCACCCAGTTTCGCAAAAAGATGAACGAGCTGGACTCCACCGCGCACAGCCGCGCGATTGACTCATTGTTGAATTACGAAACCGTCAAGTACTTCAACAACGAAGAATTCGAAGCCAAGCGCTACGACGAAAACCTTGAAAAATACCGCCGCGCTGCGGTCAAAAGCCAAACCACGCTCAGCATGCTCAACACCGGGCAGCAGCTCATCATTGCCACCGCCTTGGTGGCCATGCTGTGGCGCGCAACCCAGGGCGTGGTCGACGGTCGCATGACCCTGGGCGACCTGGTCATGGTCAACGCCTTCATGATTCAGCTCTATATTCCGCTGAACTTTTTGGGCGTGATTTACCGCGAAATCAAACAAAGCCTGACCGACTTGGAAAAAATGTTCACCCTGATGGAGCGCGAGCGCGAAATTGCCGATGTAGACGGCGCTGTGCCGCTGAACGTAGCCGCCTCTAGCGCGGTGAGGTTTGACGACGTGAGCTTTGCCTACGACGTGGGCACCGCAGCCAAACCCAACTCTGGCAGGCCCATCCTGCACCACATCAGCTTTGAAATCCCGGCAGGCAAAACCGTGGCCGTGGTCGGACCGTCCGGCTCTGGCAAGTCAACCTTGGCGCGCCTTTTATTTCGGTTTTACGACGTGCAAGAAGGCCGCATTTTGATTGCCGGGCAAGACATCAAACAGGTCACCCAAGCCAGCGTGCGCCAGTCGATTGGCATCGTGCCGCAAGACACCGTGCTGTTCAACGACACGGTGGAATACAACATTGCCTACGGCCAGCCCGGTGCCACCCGCGCCCAGGTAGAAGAAGCCGCCGCGTCCGCCCACATTCACAACTTCATCAGCGCCACACCTGCCGGTTACGGCACCATGGTGGGCGAACGCGGTTTGAAGTTAAGCGGCGGAGAAAAACAACGCGTGGCCATTGCCCGCACCTTGTTAAAAAACCCACCCATCCTGATTTTTGACGAAGCCACCAGCGCCCTAGACAGCGCCAATGAACGCGCCATTCAGGCCGAACTGCAAAGCGTGGCGCAGAACAAGACCACCCTAGTCATTGCCCATCGCCTTTCCACCGTGGTCGATGCCCATGAAATTCTAGTGATGGATGCCGGGTGCATCATTGAGCGGGGGAATCATGAGGCGCTGCTGGCGATGAATGGGCGGTATGCGGCTATGTGGGCGTTGCAGCAGAGTTCGGAGTGAATTTAGGCCGAATAGCCCGGTAGGTCTCGAATCACAAACCTGAGTAGCTACAAAAAATGGAATGACTTGGTTCTCGCATTTGAGGCTGTTTCGAAATCTGGAGGGGGTGGCAGCAACGGCGCGAGAAGTGGTCTTTCTTACCGGCTCTTGTCCAGATGTCCGGAGCAAAGAGCTAACCCAACAATTTCATGCCCGCCGAGCGCACCGCCGTTTTGTCAAAACTGACGGTGTGGCTGCAGCCCTGGGCCAGGGCGATCTGGGCGATCAGCAGGTCGGTCCAGCCAGCCTTGGTTTTAAGGCCTCGCATATGCAGCACAGCGGCTTGCACCACAGCGCGGTTCTCCACTTGGAATTGTGGACTGGCCAAGAGGTCTGCCACCGTGTCCAGCAGTTCGGCCTCGCTGGCGCCATACAGGCGCTTCAAGACCCAACCGAGTTCCGTCAACACCACCAAGCTGATGAAGCCGGGTTGGACCGCCGAGAGTTCACGCTCAATGAGGCGGGTCGCGACGGCAGATTGAGTGCCATCGTCTTGGGCCAAAAAGCGCACCAAGACATTGGTGTCCAGGCCGATCATGGCCGGAGTTTTTTGATAGCGCGGTGGGCTGCGGCCGCTTCAACGGCAATGGCCTCGTCCATGTCGGCCACAGTGACGGGCGCCACCGTCCGCCCATGAAACCGCCCTTTGAGTGACGCGGGTGTGCCGCTGTTCACTGGAACCGCGCGGAAACCGCCGCCCTCGCGGATGAAATCCAGCCGAGAGCCTGGGTGTAGGCCCAGGGCCGCGCGCAGCGCCGAGGGAATGGTGACTTGTCCTTTGCTGGTGAGGGTGGCGGTGGGCATGGGCAGTCTCTGGTCTTACTGTTGGTAAGGAATTATAAGAGAATTTGGGCTGCGGGCGGTATGATTATTTGAGCCAGCATGGCCACCAGATGTCTCCCGCCCGCCCAGCCAACGGTGCATATTCACCAAATGAGGTTCTGTCCTTGCTTTTCAACGACGCGGTGGAACACAACATTGCCTACGGCCAGCCCGGTGCCACCCGCGCCCAGGTGGAGGAAGCCGCCGCGTCCGCCCACATTCACAACTTCATCAGCGCCACGCCCGCCGGTTACGGCACCATGGTGGGTGAACGCGGCCTGAAATTAAGCGGCGGCGAGAAGCAGCGCGTCGCCATCGCCCGCACCTTGCTCAAAAACCCGCCCATCCTAATTTTTGACGAAGCCACCAGCGCCCTAGACAGCGCTAATGAACGCGCCATTCAGGCCGAACTGCAAAGCGTGGCGCAAAACAAGACCACCCTCGTGATTGCCCACCGGCTTTCCACCGCGGTCGATGCGCATGAGATCTTGGTGAGGGACGCAGGGCGCATTATTGAGCGGGGGAACCATGCGGCGCTGCTGGCGGCGGGTGGGGGCGGTATGCGGCTATGTGGGCGTTGCAGCAGAGTTCGGTGTGAGGGGTGTATTGGGTTTTTCGCTCTTTTGGAATATGTTCAAAATAATGTGAAAAAATTGCAAATCGGATTTGAGGCGCGATTAAGTTGAAGTGTTTACGACTTGGCGCTTGTAAGCCAGGCTTTGAATTACATTTGCCTGCCCTCCAGTTGTGCTTTACTGAACAGTGGTCGCAAAAAAGGTTGTCCGCTGGGGCACGACATCATCTGGTACGGCCATAATGCTGCTCAATATGCCGCCAAAAATGCTTTGCACATGGCCGAAGTGAAAGACGCTCTTCCAGTTACGCCTTCTGTCATACAGTGGGCCCGGGAGCGTGCCGGCTTTCCAATTGAGGATGCCAGCAAAGTCTTCAAAAATATCGCTGACTGGGAGGCAGGCAAGGGAGCGCCCTCGTACCCCCAGCTTGAGCAGATGGCGGATAAATTCAAGACACCAGTCGCAGTCTTCTTCTTTCCGAAGCCACCCGATGTGCCGAGCATCGAGAGGTCTTTCCGTACCCTCACTGCTGCGGACTTCGCCACCATTCCGCGTACTGTTCGCCTGTTCTTGCGGCGTGGACAGGCAATGCAGCTCAACCTAGTCGAGCTGAACGACGGCAAAAACCCAGCTTCTCGGCTCATTACGCGCGACGTGAAAGTTTTACCAAACAACTCTCTCGATGGCATTGCGTCCGCTATCCGCAAGTATCTTGGCGTGACTATCGAGCAGCAGGCAAGTTGGAAAAGCACCGACAGGGCGATGGAAGCTTGGCGCGACGCATTCGCCCAAGTGGGCATTTACATCTTCAAAGACGCTTTCCGCGCAAAGAATTATTTTGGCTTCTGCCTGTATGACGATGAGTTCCCAATTATTTACGTCAACAACAGTTATCCGAAGTCGCGACAGGTATTCACGCTCTTTCACGAATTGGGGCATTTGCTTTTCCACACAAGCGGCATCGACGTACTCGATGACGAATTCATCAAGCACATGCCGTCAAACGATCAGAAGATTGAAGTCATTTGTAATGGCTTGGCCTCAAGGGTGCTTGTGCCTGATGATGCACTCGACAAACTTTTGCAAGGCAGAAATGCCGATCGCGACACCGCAGCTCAGTTAGCCACGTATTTCAGCGTCAGCCGCGAAGTCATCTACCGAAAGCTCCTGGATCGCGATCTTATCGATCCGGACGAATACAGTGCCGCCGCCAAGTTCTGGGCGAGTCAGTTCAAGCCTACCGTGGAGTCAGGTGGTAATTTCTATAACAGCCGCTATGCCTACCTCGGGCCACGCTATATCGACCTCGCTTTCACCCGCTACTACCAACAGCGTTTTGACGATCTGCAGCTTGCTGAATACCTGAACCTGAAGCCAAAAAATCTGCAGACGTTCGCTGAGAAGTTTGCGGGAGGTGGACTCTGATGTACGTGTTGGACACCAACGTCATTTCGCACCTGCACAAGCACTACTACCGGTCACGTTTCGTTTCGTTGTGGAAGAACTTCGATCAGCTAGTTGCAGATGGCAAGATCACGTCGACGCGCGAGGCATCCAACGAGCTTGACGATGGCGCAGGTGCTGACACTGATTGGGCCAAGGCTAACGCCAAGCTGTTCGCCACACCGGATGCTAGGGAGGGCTCATTCGTTGCGAAGATTTACTCGGTGGCGCACTTCCAGGCAAACATTGAGAGGCAAAAGGTTATTCGGGGTGGGCGCAACGCGGATGCGTTCATCATTGCGCGGGCTTTTGCTGTAGGTGGTACGGTCGTGACCAAGGAAAAGTTTAAACCCAACGCAGTTAAGATCCCAAACATGTGCAAGCATTTTAATGTGCCTTACCTTGATCTTGAAGGCTTCATGGAAGTGGAAAACTGGACTTTTTAGCGAAAACCAAGGTGTTGGCGCTGCACTTGTTGCGTATCAGTCCAAGGCCGTAGCGCGTTGCACGCCCGCATTGGATCGATTGCAGGCATCCACCACCACAGTGGCTTCGGCCAGCAGCGTCAGACCTCGCCGCGCAGCAGAGCCATCAAATCGTCTGTGCGCCAATTCACGTCGGCCTTGCCACGGGCGGCATCGAAGCGGTCGGGCTCGCTACTGGCGTGTGCACCCACTTTGTGAATCACAACATCGCCCTCAGCGTTCACGGCAAAGTCCACTGAGCAGCCAGGCGTCATGCCCAAAGCGTCTCGGATTGGCTTGGGGATGGTGACTCGGCCTTTGCGGGTCAGTATGGCCGGCCAACGCTCACGCAGTTTCATGCCAATTCACCCACTGCAAGCCCTGCACGCGCGAGAACTCGCGGAAGTTGCGGGTGATTAGCGTGGCCTGGTGGCGCAAGGCCGTGGCCGCAATCAGTGTATCGTGCGGGCCAATGGGGGTGCCTGCGGCCTCCAGGTCCACGCGGATGCGGGCAGCTTGCGCGGCACATTCGCTGTCAAACGGCAAAAGCTGCATGGGCCGCAGCAATTGCGCCAATGCCGTTAGGCGGGGAGCCGCCGCTGCCAGGGGCAGGCGCATCAGCCCGTACCGAAGCTCGTATTCCACAATGGCAGGCACGCCCACATCGGCCGGTCGCAGGGCTTGCAGGCGCGGCACCACGTGGGGGTCGCCGCGAAAGTAGTAGCTGATGGTGTTGCTGTCAAGAACCAGCATGGCAGGCCGTTAAAAACCCAGGCGTGGCGCGTCGGCCGGCTGCGGTGTCAGGCCTTCATCGCGCAAAGGAAAGTCGCCAAAATGCCCTGCCAGGGCCATGCAATCTTGCGGCCATTCATGGCCTGCATGTTTGCGGATGATGTCCGCCACCCAGCGGCTTTTCGACAGGCCACTGGCCTGCGCGGCCTGGTCCACCATGGCCTGGGTGGCGTCGTCCAGATACAGCGTGATTTGTGACATGGCGGCGATTCCTTGCGGCTTTTGCAGACAGGCAATTTTTTTGAAAAGTATAAGTTAAATTATATGTGGATGGGTCAATTTGTCAAACCAAACTATCAAGGGTGCATTGCTCAACCGCAAAGGTCAAAAATCAGGCACTCTACCTCGTCGATACCACTAAAAATCTAGCTATATAGCTAGCCATATGCTAAGCTTGGACAACTTTTTCAAGGGGTTGGCCATGCAGCAAATTCAACTAGCAGAAGCAAAAAATCGCTTGTCGGAAATCGCTCGGCTAGCGCAACTGGGCGAGACTTTCGAGATCACTGTGCGGGGCGTTCCTGTTGCGCGTATTACCCCGATTCCCAAACAAAGCAACAAAGCCGGGTTTCATCAGCGCGTGAAGGCGTTTATGAATAGGCCTGGCATGCCCGTCGTGGATATTCGTGCGGCAATTGAGGAAGGCCGCAAATGAAGTTTGTCGTAGACAACTCGGTCGTCATGCGCTGGCTATTTAAAGACGGTTCTGACGCTGACAAGGCATATGCGGACCAAGTCGCCCAGCAGATGGAATCGGCCGAAGTCTACGTTCCGAACCTCTTTTATTCAGAAGCGGCGAACGTTCTTGCGCGCGCATTGAGACGAGGCGAAATATCGCGCCAGGACAGCACCGAATGCTTTGCGTTGATCGACATCATGAATGCGCAAGTCGTGCATGATCTCGATACGTTAGTTATTGCCGACACGACGATGTTGGCACTAGAAACCGGGCTTTCTGCTTACGACGCTACGTACCTGCGTTTGGCAAAGCGCATGAATTGCGCACTCGCCACGCTAGATGCTGATTTGCGCAAAGCTGCTGCCAAAGTAGGGGTGCAGGTGCTCCTTTTCCCGCAGCATTGAGGGCGCGAGTCATGAACCTGCCCTTGCCCCTGACCGCCGCTGACGTCGAAGCGATCGAGCGCGCCACATTGGCAGCGGTGGCTCCGAACCACGTTGAAGAAATACCTGGCTGGTTGCTGCCGTTTGACACGGGCACGGTGGGCCGAGCGCACAGCGCTGTGCCCTTGCAACATGACGAAAGCATACGGGCGCAAGACATTGCCATGATTGTTGCCCGCTACCGAGCGCACGGCCTGGCACTCAGCCTGCGCATTGCGGCCGTGCCTGCGCTGGCCCACCTAAAGGCGGCGCTGATGGAGCAGGGTTTGAAAGCGACCCAGCCCACGTTGACCTGCGTTGCCCGCGTGGTCGATGTGCTGGATGCCACCCAGAGCATTTCACCCGCCACCCTCTCAACAACGCCCAGCCCAGCCTGGAGCCAGGTTTACTTGGGCGAAGGTTTTGACCCGATTGACGGTGCATCCCGCGTGAAGGCGCTTAGCCGCGCGAGTGGTTCGCTTTATGCACATTCGGTTGACGCGCATTCGGTTGATTCACGCTCAGACCCTGCCCAAGTCGTAGCCACGGGCGTCGGCAGTTACGGGCAAGGCTGGCTGGGCATTCACGGCATGCGCACCCTGGCCAACTACCGCAAGCAGGGCCATGCCTCTCGCATTTTGCGGGCGCTGGCGTTGCAGGCCGTGGCGCGCGAAATGGCAAGCGTCTACTTGCAAGTTGAAGACGGCAACAAAGCGGCCCTGCGGCTGTATGAGTCGCTTGGGTTTACGGTGGCATGGCGCTACATTTACTGGAGACCGTGCTGAGATTGAGTGGGTTGCCAACCCGCATTCACAGCTCTCAGTTTGTACAATTTGAAGTTGTCGGATTTAACCCGTACATTCAATCCGCACAGTCAATCCGTACGGATGCCAAACCAGCACGGTTTCACTTTTTGAAGACTTGGAGATCCAAAAGCGCCCATGGAAACCAAATGGCTTGAAGATTTTGTCAGTCTGGCTGAAACCCGCAGTTTCAGCCGCTCGGCGCAGTTGCGGCACGTCACGCAACCGGCGTTTTCGCGGCGCATTCAGTCGCTAGAGGCTTGGGCGGGCACCGACCTGGTGGACCGCAGCAGTTACCCCACGCGCCTCACACCTGCGGGCGAAACGCTTTACGACCAGTCGCTTGAAGTGCTGCAGGCGCTGCAAAGTACCCGCGCCATGCTGCGCAGCCACACTTCGGCCGGGCAAGATGTGATTGAATTTGCCGTGCCGCACACGCTGGCGTTCACGTTTTTTCCGGCCTGGGTCTCCACGCTGCGCGAGAATTTTGGGCCGATTAAAAGCCGTTTGATTGCGCTGAACGTGCACGACGCCGTGCTGCGCATGGTAGAGGGCAGTTGCGACGTGCTCATTGTTTACCACCACCCCATGCAGCCCATTCAGCTGGACTCTGATCGCTATGAAATGGTGAGCTTAGGGAAAGAAGTGGTGGCCCCCTATGTCAAGGCCGATGCCGATGGCGCGCCGCTTTACCAACTGCCCGGCACGGCCAACGGTTTGTTGCCCTACTTGGGCTACGCACCGGGTGCCTACATGGGGCAAATGGTGGACATGATTTTGAAGCAGTCTGCCATCCCCATTCACTTTGACCGTGTCTACGAAACCGACATGTCCGAAGGCTTGAAGGCCATGGCGCTAGAGGGCCACGGCATCGCGTTTTTGCCGTTCAGTGCGGTCAAAAAAGAGCTACGGGCCAAGCGCCTGGTCAGCGCCGCACCGGTTGACATGAAGGGCGTTGAGATCACCATGGAAGTGCGCGCCTACCGCGAAGCGCCTTCGGGCAAAGACGCATCGCGCATGGGCGGGCTGGGGTCCAAAAACTCAGGCTTTCCACAAAAGCGCTCAGCCCAGGCGCTGTGGGACTATTTGCTGACGCAGGCCTCTGGCAAATAACCGGTCGCGCTACCCGGCCGCAGTTACGTCGTACGCGCATGTCAGCGCGGTTTGATTTTGGGACAATACAGGCATGACCCCAACCGCCCCAACCTTTCCCACCAAACCCGTCGATCAAATCACCCTGACCCGCCCCGACGACTGGCACCTGCACCTGCGCGATGGTGCCGCCCTGGCCACCGTGGTGCCGCACACTGCCGCCCAGTTTGGCCGCGCGGTCATCATGCCCAACCTGAAGCCGCCCATCACCACCGCTGCAGTGGCGCTTGATTACGCCCAGCGCATTCGCCAGGCCGTGCCCCAAGGCCAGAGTTTTGAGCCCTTGATGACGCTGTATTTGACCGACAACCTGCCCACAGATGAAATCAAGCGCGCCAAAGACGCGGGTGTGGTGGCCGTCAAACTCTACCCAGCCGGTGCCACCACCAACAGCGATGCAGGCGTGACCGACCTGCGCAAAACTTACAAAACGCTGGAAGCCATGCAGCGCGAAGGCCTGCTGCTGCTGGTGCATGGTGAAGTGACGTCACCCGATATTGACCTGTTTGACCGCGAAGCCGCCTTCATCGACACCCAGCTTATTCCGCTGCGGCGCGACTTTGCCGAGCTGAAAATCGTGTTCGAGCACATCACCACGAAAGACGCCGCCCAGTACGTGCAAAGTGCTGACAAGTACATGGCTGCCACCGTCACAGCCCACCATTTGCTGTACAACCGCAACGCGATATTCACAGGCGGCATTCGTCCCCACTTTTACTGCCTGCCCATCCTGAAGCGCGAAACCCACCGCCTGGCCTTGGTTAAAGCGGCCACCAGCGGGTCGCCGAAGTTCTTTTTGGGCACCGACAGCGCCCCTCACCCCGCGCACCTGAAAGAGCACGCCAGCGGTTGCGCAGGTTGCTACACCGCGCATGCCGCCATCGAGATGTACGCCGAAGCCTTTGATGCCGTCGGCGCACTGGACCAGCTTGAAGCCTTTGCCAGCTTCAACGGCGCAGATTTTTACGGCCTGCCGCGCAACGCAGGCAGCATCACCCTTAAGCGAGAAAACTGGACGCCGCCTGCCAGTTTTGCCTTTGGCGATGCCGAGCTAAAACCCCTGCGGTCGGGGGAAGTGTTGCCGTGGAAGTTGGATTGAGGGCTAGTGGGATTGGTCACGGGCGTCAAATTTGAATATGATGATAATATACAAAGATGATCGATTGGACTCTCGTAGTAGGCTTTGATTGGGACACCGGAAACGCCCGAAAAAATGAAAAACACTCGGTTTCGACGGCAGAGGCTGAGCAGCTCTTTTTTAATGAACCATTGTTGATTTTGGCTGATAACAAGCACAGCGAGAAAGAGGCTCGCCTTCACGCGCTTGGTAAAACAGATGACGGTCGGGCTTTGCACATTACTTTCACTTTGCGCCAATCAGACCAGTTGATCCGCATAATTTCTGCGAGAGACATGCACCGAAAGGAGAAGCTAATTTATGAGCAAACCGCTTAAACCAGTTCCTCAATTTACGTCAGAAGCCCACGAGCGTAAATTTTGGGAAACCAACGACTCATCCGCTTATCTGGATTGGTCGCGCGCGCGCAAAGGCGTCATGCCCAATTTGAAACCGTCCACCAAAACGATTTCTCTGCGCCTGCCGCAGCATTTGCTTGATTCCATCAAGGTGGCCGCGAACGCGCGGGATGTGCCCTACCAATCGCTGATCAAAGTCTGGCTGCAGGAAAAGCTTCATGGGTGAACTGACTTGTTTCCGCGATTGAAAGCACTTTCACTCTAGCCTTGATAGATCGTGTTGGGAAAAATATGAAACCGGTTTTATCGCCTCAAAAAAGCGAGCCAAAATTGTTAGTGGCTTTTTTGATCGATGCCGACAATTTGCCCGCTAGCGCGATTGATCGCGCATTTGAGCACTTTGAACAGGCGGGCGCTTTTGTGTCAATACGACGAGCGTTTGGTGGATTTGAAAAGCTTTCAGGACTCAAGGAGGTTTTACGGCGCCATGCAATTCAGGCGTCAGTGAATCAAGGAAAGGGCACAACCGATGTCGCCTTGGTGGTGAATGCTATGGATTTGTTGCATCAAGGCGCCCTACCCTCAGCTGTGGCCATTGGTTCGAGTGACGCTGACTTTGCGCCGCTAGCCGTGCGGCTGCGCGAAGCGGGAAAGCTGGTGATCTGTTTTGCGCAAAAATTGATTTCCTCGGATGCGCTCCCGTTGGCCTATGACAAAGTTATTTACGTTGATGAAGAAGCCGTCATCGGGCTAGAAAAACCTGGCGCTGTTAGGCATCGCGACGCCATTGCAAAAACGGTAGAGGTCGCCGAAGAGTTGCCGGAGAAATCAAAATTGAAACAGGTCAGCCCACAGCCGCAGGCGCAAATCAAAAAAGACGCTGGGCCGATTGTTGGATCGACCATTTCAGTTGGCGACATGGAGGAAGTACGCCGGATTCTCGCTGTTTTTCCAGATTGGATGCCCGATACGATTCGGCAACTAAACCAACTTGGTGCGCCGCTTCACGCGAACAGCTTCAAAAAGGGAAAAAAGCCACTGCATGAGCTTTTCCGCAAGCATCCGGCTTATTTCAAAGTGTTGCCAACGACCGGACCTGCAAAGCAAATCCGATTGATGAAGAGACCTTAGCGAATTCTGTGTCATCTTCAGATATTGCCGCAAAGGTCAATTGGCACAGCCCTTGGCTTCAGCCATTTATCTCAATTGAGCAGGTGTTTGCGAATCCGTTGATTGCAGAGATGTCCCTGGCCAATGCATTCAACGACGCCCAAGCCGCCCCCATCCACTTCATCCCCCAATCCGCCTTGCCCCCCACCCAAGCCTACGAAGACTTCATCTTCAAAACTGGGCAGGTGCCGACCCGCGACAATTTGCATGACTTTTTTAATGGGGTTTGCTGGATTCATTTTGGGCAAACCAAAAGGCGGTTGAACCAACTGCAGGCGGCGCAAATTGAAGCAGATGGCGTGCAGGCGGTGCGCGGGCGGGTGCGTGATGCGCTGACGGTGTTTGACGAAAACGCAGCCTTTTTGCAAGCGTCCGATGCGCTGTGGCACGCGCTGGTTGCCAAAGACTGGCAAACGCTGTTTGTGACACAACGCCACCTTTGGCAAAGTGCGCAGCTGGTGTTGTTTGGCCATGCGCTGCTTGAAAAACTGGTGTCGCCGCGCAAAGCGATTACTGCGCATGTTTACCGGGTTCAGGGCCGATCTCCATCCCAATCTCCCAACCAAGCTCAGTCGAGCGCCTTGTCGCTGCCTGAGCTAGACGCCTGGGTGGCGGCAGACTTAAGCGCCGAGAAGCTGGCTAGCAAACCGTTTGCCCATTTGCCAGTTTTGGGGGTGCCAGGTTGGTGGCCGGCCAATGAAGACCCGCAGTTTTATGCCGATTCTGATGTTTTTCGCAAACCAAAATCGCCCAAAACTGCGGGTTTAAATCCGTAATTCTCTTGTGCATTCATCTCAATTGCCTTGATATTTGCCCATTTGCCCCTAACATCTGCGCCATCAGACCCGTGCTTTTGGGTTGTTTTGTAAGGAAATCATGAAACGAATTCTCTTGTTTGTATTGACCAACGTCATGGTCGTCGCCGTTTTGGGCGTGGTCGCTAGCTTGCTGGGCGTCAACCGCTTCCTCACGCCCAACGGGCTTAACCTCACGTCCTTGCTGGGTTTTGCACTGGTGATGGGCTTTGGCGGCGCGATTATTTCACTGCTGATCAGCAAGCCCATGGCCAAGTGGACCTCGGGCGTTCGCATGATCAACGAACCTGCCAATGCGGATGAAAAGTGGATTGTCGATACCGTCAAAAAGCTGGCTGACAAAGCCGGTATCGGCATGCCGGACGTGGGCATTTTTGAAGGTGACCCGAATGCTTTTGCCACCGGCGCGTTCAAAAACTCGGCCTTGGTGGCCGTTTCAACCGGCTTGCTGCAAGGCATGACGCACGACGAGATTGAAGCCGTGATTGGCCACGAAATTGCCCACGTGGCCAACGGCGACATGGTCACCATGACGTTGATTCAAGGCGTGATGAACACCTTTGTGGTGTTTTTAAGCCGGGTGATTGGCTACGCGGTCGATGGCTTTTTGCGCAAGGGCGACTCGCAAAGCAGCGGCCCCGGCATTGGCTACATGATCACGACCATCGTGCTGGACATTGTGTTGGGTTTTGCTGCGGCCATCGTGGTGGCTTGGTTTTCGCGCCACCGCGAGTTTCGGGCTGACGCGGGTGCCGCGCAACTGCTGGGCCGCAAGCAGCCCATGATCAACGCCTTGGCGCGTTTGGGCGGCATGACCCCGGGCGAGTTGCCTAAAAGCGTGGCGGCCTTTGGCATTGCGGGCGGCATTGGCAAGCTGTTTTCAACCCACCCGCCGATTGAAGAGCGCATTGCCGCTTTGCAGAACGCGCAGGGTCAGTGACAGGGCGTTGGCCTAGATTTAGCTCATATTGAACATTGGTATAATTTGCTACTATTTCAATAGCAAACTATTGATGTTATTCGAGAGCTAGAGGTCTATTTGATTGATAATTCGATCATTTTCTCAAAAATTCTCAAAAAAAGAACCTGCAGGGTGGGCTATCCCCTTAGCTCCACAGGCGTAATTTCTGCTGATTTTTTGGGCAAATCGACAATGTTGCGGTACGTCACTGGCTTTGTGACGACGGCTTGTTCAAGCAGTCTATAAAACAGCAAT
>JANNCN010000210.1:0-3984 GCA_031386665.1 Rhodoferax sp.
CTTTGAGCGGCCTTGGCAAAAAATCGCCCACCCGATGGCCGCTGCCAAAGCCAAGGCTGATGCCGCCTTTGAGTTCTTTCAAAAACTGGGCGTGCCGTACTATTGCTTTCATGACCGTGACGTCGCCCCCGAGGGAGCCACCCCACGCGAGAGCGCGCACCACTTGCACGAGATGGTGGACGTGCTGGGCCACAAACAGCAGGCCACTGGCATGAAGCTACTGTGGGGCACCGCCAACCTGTTCAGCCACCGTCGCTTCATGTCGGGTGCGGCCACCAACCCGGACCCAGAAATTTTTGCGCTGGCAGCTTTGCAAGTGAAAGAAGCGATGGACGCCACCCTCAAATTAGGTGGCGAAAACTACGTGCTGTGGGGCGGCCGCGAAGGGTATGAGACCCTGCTGAACACCCGCATTGGCCATGAACTGGACCAAATGGGCCGCTTCATGAACATGGTGGTGGAGTACAAACACAAGATTGGCTTCAAAGGCGCAATTTTGATTGAACCCAAGCCACGCGAGCCGACCAAGCACCAGTACGACTATGACGTGGCCACGGTGTACGGTTTCTTGTGCCGCTATGGGCTGGAGCGCGAAATCAAAGTCAACATTGAAGCCAACCACGCCACCCTGGCAGGCCACAGTTTTGAACACGAATTGGCAAGTGCCATTGACCTGGGCATTTTCGGCTCGGTCGACATGAACCGGGGTGATATGCAGTGCCAATGGGACACTGACCAGTTCCCCAATAGCATTCCTGAAACCGCCTTGGCGATGTACACCATTTTGCAAGGTGGCGGCTTTACCACGGGCGGTATCAACTTTGACGCCAAAGTGCGCCGCCAATCGATTGAACCCGAGGATATGTTCTACGGCCACGTGGGCGCGATGGATGTGTGCGCAAGAGCCTTGCTGATCGCTGAAAAAATGATTCAAGATGGCCGCGTCGCCAGTCTGGTGGACGTGCGCTACGCAGGCTGGCAAACGGCGTTCGGCAAAGACCTGCTCGCGGGCAAATTGTCGTTAGACCAGGTGGCCGCAAAAGTGCTCGACCACAATGTTGACACCCGACCTGTTTCGGGTCGCCAGGAACTTTATGAAAACTTGCTGAATGAGGCGATTTGAAGGCTGCAAGCTCAAATGCATCGAATGAAAGCCAAACCATGAAAAAAGTCAGCTGGGGCGTTTTGAGCACCGCCAAAATTGGCTGGGAAAAGGTCATTCCCGCGATGCAAAAAAGTCAATATTGCAGCATCGACGTAATTGCCTCGCGCACTATCAAATCGGCTCAAACCTGGGCCACGAAATTGGGCATTCCCAAAGCCTATGGCAGTTACGAAGACTTGCTGGCCGACCCCAATATCGAAGCGATTTACAACCCACTGCCCAATGACATGCACGCGCACTGGACGCTGGCAGCTGCCCGCGCGGGCAAACACGTTTTGTGCGAGAAACCGTTCGCCATGAACGCCCGCGAGGCGGCGCAACTGCGCGAAGTTGCCGACAAAGTGCACATCATGGAAGCCTTCATGGTGCGCTTTCACCCGCAGTGGTTGCGGGCGCGTGAGCTGGTGCAAAGCGGTGCCTTGGGCGATTTGCGCAGCGTTCAGGTGTTTTTTTCTTACACCAACCAGAATGCCGACAATATTCGCAACAAGCCAGCCAACGGCGGTGGCGCTTTGTATGACATTGGGTGTTATGCCATCGTGGCTGGGCGCTTTCTGTTTGGTTCAGAGCCCTTGCGCGCCATGGCGCTGATCGACCGCGACCCCCAATTCAAAACCGACCGCACCGCCAGCGCCTTGCTGGATTTTGGCGATGGCAAACGGCTGGACTTCACCGTCTCCACCCAATCCACCCCGTTTCAACGCGTTCAAGCCGTCGGCACCACCAAGCGCCTTGAGATTGAAATTCCGTTCAACCCGCCGCCGGGTGTTGAAACCCGAATTTTCATTGACGACGGCAAGGTGTTGGGTGGCCGCGCCGCCGAGATCGAAACCCTCCCTGCCTGCAATCAGTACTCGCTGCAAGGCGATGCTTTTTCAAAAGTCGTGCGAGGCGAAATGGCTTTGCCCTTTGGCGTGGAAGACGCTATTTGCAACATGCGGGCGATTGACGCGCTGTTTGCCTCTGAAGGCAGCAAGCAGTGGGAAAACGTTTGACCCGGCGCAAAAACGGCTGAATTTGCAGGATGACTTGAACTGCGACTGGACTAGCCCGTAAAATAGGCCCATCCAAGGAGCGTTGCAGCGAATTGAGCAAAAGAATGCGCAATTGAGCCAGGCTTGGACAAGTACATCCAACAGTACCGTCAACCACGCTCACCTGATTCAATTTTCACAGGTGAGATGCATGCCCCAATCGACTGACACGTCCCATACGCCAGACTCCCCCGCTAGCCTAGGCAATTCTGGCTCTGTACGGCCCATGATGCTGTCTGGGTTGGAGCCCGTTCAAATTGACGACAAAACGCTGTTCGTCAACATTGGCGAACGCACCAATGTGACCGGTTCCAAGGCCTTCGCCCGCATGATTTTAAATGGCGAGTTTGACCAGGCGCTCTCGGTTGCCCGCCAGCAGGTTGAAAACGGCGCGCAGGTCATCGACATCAACATGGACGAGGCCATGCTCGACAGCAAGGCCGCCATGGTGCGGTTTTTGAACTTGATCGCGTCGGAACCCGACATTTCCCGCGTTCCCATCATGGTGGACAGTTCCAAGTGGGACGTCATTGAAGCCGGTTTGCGCTGCATTCAGGGCAAAGGCATTGTCAATTCCATCAGCATGAAAGAAGGCGTGGAGCAGTTCAAGCACCAGGCGCGGCTGGTGCGACGGTATGGTGCGGCCGCTGTGGTGATGGCGTTTGATGAAAAAGGCCAGGCCGACACCTACGCCCGCAAGACCGAAATTTGCGAGCGCGCTTACCGCGTTTTGGTCGATGAAGTAGGCTTTGCGCCCGAAGACATTATCTTTGACCCCAACATTTTTGCCGTGGCCACCGGCATTGAAGAGCACAACAACTACGCGGTCGATTTCATTGAGGCCACGCGCTGGATCAAGGCCAATCTGCCCGGTGCCAAAGTGTCAGGCGGCGTCAGCAACGTGAGTTTTTCTTTCCGCGGCAACGACCCCGTGCGCGAAGCCATTCACACCGTGTTTTTGTACCACGCCATTCAGGCGGGCATGGACATGGGCATTGTGAACGCGGGCATGGTGGGCGTTTACGACGATCTGGAGCCCGTTTTGCGCGAGCGGGTGGAAGACGTCATTTTGAACCGCCGTGCCGATGCAGGCGAGCGCTTGGTTGAAATTGCCGACAGCGCCAAAAGCGGTGCCAAAGACGAGAGCAAAAAGCTCGATTGGCGCGGCACGCCCGACCACCCGGTGGCGGTGGAGCAGCGCTTGAGCCACGCCATGGTGCACGGCATCACCGACTTCATCGTGCCCGACACCGAAGAGGCCTACCAAGCGATTTTGGCCACGGGCGGGCGCCCGCTGCATGTGATCGAAGGCCCTTTGATGGCGGGCATGAGCATTGTGGGCGACCTGTTTGGCCAAGGCAAAATGTTTTTGCCGCAGGTGGTCAAGTCAGCCCGCGTGATGAAGTCGGCTGTGGCCCACCTGATTCCTTATATTGAGGAAGAAAAGCGGCTGGACGAAGCCGCAGGGCGCGACGTGCGCACCAAAGGCAAAATCATCATTGCCACGGTGAAGGGCGACGTGCACGACATTGGCAAAAATATTGTCACCGTGGTGCTGCAGTGCAATAACTTTGAAGTCATCAACATGGGCGTGATGGTGCCTTGCCACGAGATTTTGGCCCGCGCCAAGGTCGAGGGCGCGGACATTGTGGGCCTGTCGGGCCTGATCACCCCCAGTTTGGAAGAAATGCAATACGTCGCGGGCGAAATGCAGAAGGACGAGCACTTTCGCATTCGCAAAATTCCGCTGATGATTGGCGGGGCCACCACCAGCCGCGTGCACAC
>JANNCN010000017.1:0-3425 GCA_031386665.1 Rhodoferax sp.
GAGTATCAAACTATCGGTAAAGCGGTTGACAAAGCCAGGCTGTCCAGTTCTGCCGCTGAAGCACGCAGTATTTTTGACAAAGCTGCGCAAATTGACGACATCAAGTCCATCACCGGTAAAGATCTGGAAGTAACCAAAGAAGGCGATAAGACAGTGGTTTCATTTGCTTACAGCAAAGAAATTCATTTGGCAGGCCCGGCGTATTTGCTGATGAAGTACGCGGGCCGTTCTAACTAAGTGGGTGCTGGCGCTGCACTAAGCCCGAACCTGCTGGCGCTGCAAAAGCGCCTGGAGCATGCGTTCACAAATCCCCGATTGCTGGTGCAGGCACTCACGCACCGCAGTTTTTCATCTGACCACAACGAGCGCATCGAGTTTTTGGGCGACTCGGTGTTGAATTTGGCTGTCGCCGGGTTGTTGTATGAACGCCTGGGCGAGCTGCCCGAGGGCGATTTGCCCCGTGCAAGAGCCAACTTGGTCAAACAAGAGACGCTGCATCAGATAGCGGTGTCGCTGGGTTTGCCAGACCTGCTTCGCCTGGGCGAGGGTGAGGCCAAGTCAGGCGGGCAGAAACGACCGTCCATCTTGGCAGATGCACTGGAAGCACTGCTGGGTGCTGTGTACCTGGATGCTGGTTTTGACGTGGCGTCAAGCCTGGTGCGCCGCTTGTTTAAAGATGTTGAAATCAACGCCAGAATGCAGGCGATTGGCAAAGACCCAAAAACCGAACTGCAAGAGTGGTTGCAAGGCCACAAAATGAGCCTGCCTATTTACCGCATTGTCGGCACCGAGGGCGCAGCACACAAGCAGACCTTTGACGTTGAATGCGAAATTGTTGAATACCGTCGTGCCGAGCGCGGTACAGGCAACTCACGCCGTGCAGGAGAGCAAGCCGCTGCATCCGCGATGCTCGCATTTATCAAAACACTATGACCGACAAAAAATTGACGCCTGACGAAGTGGCTGCACAAGCCCAGGCTGCGGCCGTCGAGGCCATGATGGCCAAAGCGTTTTCAAAACGCGCCAGTACCGCGCCAGCCAGCGATGAACCGGCAAAGGACGTGCCACCCCTTGACACCCAGCGCTGCGGCCTGATTGCTATCGTTGGCAAGCCCAATGTGGGCAAATCCACGCTGCTCAATGCGTTGGTCGGCCAAAAGGTCAGCATCACCTCCCGCAAGGCACAAACCACACGCCACCGCATCACCGGCATGAGGACGGTGGGCGCAACTCAGTTTGTATTTGTTGATACGCCCGGCTTTCAAACCCGTCATGGCAACGCATTAAACCGTTCGCTTAATCGCACGGTCGTGGGTGCGGTCAATGACGTGGATTTGATTGTGTTTGTGGTCGAGGCAGGGCAGTTCAACCAAGCCGATGAAAAGGTTTTAAGCTTATTACCAGCAGGCACGCCCGCCATTTTGCTGGCCAACAAATTCGATTTGATTCACCGCCGGGGCGACATTGCGCCGTGGCTGCAAATGATGCAAACCAAGCGCGACTTTGCCGAGTTTGTGCCCATGTCGGCCAACAGCGCGAAAGACGTCGAGCGCGTTTTTGGTATTTGTGAAAAGTATTTGCCCCAGCAAGCCTGGATGTATGAGGCTGATGCCCTGACGGACCGGAGCGACCGCTTCATGGCCGCAGAGATGATTCGTGAAAAGCTGTTTCGCCTGACCGGTGATGAGCTGCCGTACACCTCAACAGTCATCATCGACAAGTACGAGCAAGAAGGCAACCTGCGCAAAATTGCCGCCACTATTGTGGTGGAACGTGACGGCCACAAGGGCATGATCATTGGCGACAAAGGCGAAAAGCTCAAGCGCATGGGCACTGAGGCGCGGCATGAGCTGGAAGCGCTGACGGGCAATAAAGTCTTTCTAGAGATATGGGTAAAAGTGCGCTCAGGCTGGGCGGACAATGAAGACCGTGTTAAATCGTTCGGGTATGAGTGATGTTGCTCTCACGGTCGCTCACTGCGTGTAGCTTCCTGCCCTCCGGGATGGCCGCTGCCCTTGCAGGGCGCAACGCTGCCAGAGGCAGCGCATCTGGAGGCTGTCCAAGCCCGTTCAAGCGGGTTCGGAGCCGCAGCCTCCAGCCTGCGGCCTGGCAAAGCCAGTTCCGCTGCCCCTGCTTGAGTATGTTGCTCCCACGGTCGCTCACTGCGTGTAGCTTCCTGCCCTCCGAGAGGGCCGCTGCGCCTGCGGCCTGGCAAAGCCAGTTCCGCGGCCCCTGCTTGTATTTGACGTGTCTGCGCTTTAGCCGTGGTTACTAAACGAATTTCGGACGAACCTGCTTACGTTCTGCATCGCTACGACTGGAGCGAGTCCAGTCTGATTCTGGAAGTTTTCACCCGCACCTATGGGCGTGTAGCTCTCATCGCGCGCGGTGCTAAAAAACCCAGCTCTAATTTCAGGCCCATCTTGTTGCCGTTGCAGCCGCTGCACCTAGCCTTTGGCGGTGATGCTGAAATCCGCAACCTTAAAAGCGCTGAATGGCAGGGCGGCCACGTTATGCCGACGGGCGATGCGCTGCTGTCTGGCTACTACTTAAACGAGCTGCTAATGCGCCTGCTGGCGCGTGACGACCCGCACCCAGTTTTGTTTGATGCGTATGCCGCCACTGTGCAATTGCTGGCCAGCCAAAGCATTGACACGCTGCAAGTGGCCTTGCGCGCATTTGAGCTGCGCCTGCTGCGCGACATTGGTTTCTTGCCACTGCTTGATGCGCAAACCGCCACGCTGGCCACACTAGAGCCTGAAACTAACTATGTTCTGCTGGCTGAGGCCGGCTTGCGTGAAGCGCATGACGACGACCGCAGTGCCTTGAATGGCGCGCAGTGGCTGGCGCTGCAGCAGGCCCTGGACGGAGACGCGCCGTTCGTCGACACCATGCACGCCTGCGTTAACCACCTGCCCGAGCTAAAAACCCAGCTGCGCGCGCTGCTGCACTACCATTGCGACGTCAAGGTTTTAAAAACCCGGCAGATGATGATGGACTTGCAGGCATTATAAAAAATGACACATAACACGGCTCTCTCAGTGAACGTCAACAAGGTTGCCTTGCTGCGCAACACGCGGCACTTGGGCATACCGGATGTGGTGCGAGCCGCTCGCATTTGCCTCGAGGCGGGTGCTAACGGCATCACGGTGCATCCACGCCCTGATGAGCGACACATTCGCAGCGCCGATGTGTTTGAAATCGCCGCCATGATGAAAGACTGGCCTGACCGCGAGTTCAATATCGAAGGCAATCCGTTTCAAAACCTGATGGGTTTCGTGCAGGACCTATCAGCGCGCGGCCTGCCCATTCACCAGTGCACCTTTGTGCCCGACAGTGAAGACCAATTCACCAGCGACCACGGCTGGGCTTTTCCGCAAGACGCTGAACGCTTGCAGCCATTGATCAAACAGGCACACGACCGA
>JANNCN010000036.1:0-9449 GCA_031386665.1 Rhodoferax sp.
CACCAGCATGCCAATGCCCGCCAGCGCCAAGCACACCACATGCAGTGCCTTCGAGCCAAATTTGCGGGCGAGCGGCACCATCGCAAACGCCGCGATGCAAGCAATGAAGTTGTAGAACGCGCCGATTTGACCCGTGATAAGGCCCGCGTCGCGAAACGCGGTGGTCGTGGACTCGGTGGTGCCAAACAGGGCGGACGAAACGGCGAGCGTGATGTACTGCCAGTAACAAAACAGGCCGTACCACTGGAACAACATCATCAGCGCCAACTGTTTCATCGTGGTGGGCATGTCGCGGATGGCCGAGCCAATGTCTTTGAAAACCTGAGCGGTCGACAGCGGGTTGGCCAGGCAACGCGCGCACTCCTCGTCGCTCATGGGCACCTCAGGCGTGGTTTTAACCGTCCACAGAATAGACGTGATCGACATCACCGCACCAATCAGAAAGGCCGTGATCGTGATGTAGGGAATGTTGCTGGCGTTCACCTGATCCTTGTTCATGCCGAACCACAGCAGCAGTGTGGGCGTGAGGTAGGCCAGCGTTTGCGCCAGTCCCGTGAAGGCGCTTTGCGTGAGAAAGCCCGCGCTGTGTTGCTTTTTGTCAAGGCGATCACTCACGAAGGCACGGTAGGGCTCCATGGCGACGTTGTTGGCCGCATCCAGTATCCACAAGATACTGGCTGCCATCCACAGCGTGGGGCTGAATGGCATGATCAGCAGGCACAGGCTGCACAGCAGCGCACCAATCAAAAAGTACGGCGTGCGCCGCCCAAAGCGCGAGGTGGTGCGGTCGCTCATGGCGCCGATAAAAGGTTGCACCAAAAGCCCAGTCATCGGCCCGGCCAGCCACAAAAGCGGCAGGCTGGCCTCGTCAGCGCCCAAGTAGTTGTAGATCGGGCTCATGTTGCTTTGCTGCAGGCCAAAGCTGAATTGAATGCCGAAAAAGCCGACGTTCATGTTCAAAATTTGCCAGAAGGAAAATCGCGGCAGGGTGGTGCTCATAAGGTCTCCAGCGGGTTGATTCAGGTCTGGTGGGCAGGCAGAGGTAATGCATTGAGCCAGACCATCTGCCATGGTGCAAGCATCGTGTCACAGTCAATGGTTTGACCGCAAATAGAGTCGGTAAAGCTGGAACTCTGCTCAAAAATGGCAGGGACGCAATCAGCCAACGACCTTGAACGATCCGTGAAATTGGCAACTACAGTCAGCTTCTGTCCCCTGCGAAAAGCGAGGACTTTGGTGGTCTGCGATTCGATCAACACAGTGGCGGTGTCGGCTGCCAAATCTGGCAAGCTGCTGCGCACTGAAATCAGGTGCTTCAAAACGCCCAGAGCGCGGGCGCTGCCGCCGTTGGGTGCATGGGCGGCATCCTTCAAGAAATCAGGGCGATGCAGTTGACGACCATCGGCCCCGGGCGGCCAGGCTGACGAAGTCCGATTGTCATTGCCCTGCGCCAGCTCATCACCCATGAATATCAGCGGCGTGCCACCTATTGACAGGGCCAGACCGTACATCAGCTTGAACCGGGCAACGGCGTGTTTCAACTGTTGTGAGTTCTCTGCTGAGCTCAAGCCTACCAGCGCCGCCGTCATGCCATTGGTGCCATGAACCTGGCCATCCGCCCGCATCTGAAAACTCGCCCCAGTGGCGTAACTGCCAGGCGTTTGCCCTGCAAAAAAATTGGCAGCCCGTATGAGCCGAGCATCGCCACCGTCGGGCTCGTGCTGAAGCTCGGGGCGAAGCACGTTCCAACCAATGTCGTCATGGCAGCGCACATACGTAAGCCACGCGCAGCCACCAGGCAAGCGTGGGGTCGCGCGCATGACGCGGCAGATCATGCCGGCATCTTGCTCGGCAAGGCTGAGCCAACTGGCCGTCATCAAGCTGCTGTTGTAGGCCAGGTGGCACTCTTTTCCCAGTGCCTCGCCTGAGCCGAAGTAAGGCGGCAGCTCATTGACCGGGACGATGGCCTCAGCTTTCAAAAGCACGCCGGGTGCCACAATGTCCACCACAGACCGCAGGGCTTGCAGAATCAAGTGGCATTCAGGCTGGTTCATGCAATTGCTGCCCGCGCGCTTCCACAAAAATGCCGCGGAGTCGAGCCGAAAAATCTCGATCCCCTGGTTGGCCAGGTGCAACAGCGCCAGAGCAATGGCAGAAAAAACGCGTGGGTTGCTGTAATTCAGGTCCCACTGGTAGGGGTAAAAAGTCGTCCAGACCCAAGCTTGCAGACTTTCTTCAAACGTGAAGTTGCCCGGTGCGGTCTCAGGAAAGATTTGCCCCAGATGGGTGGCAAACTTCTCGGTGTCCTCGGCCTGATCAAAGACATGGAAAAAATTGCGGTACTCGCTCTGCCCGCTTTTGGCTGCCAGGGCCCAGGTGTGGTCGTCGGCCACGTGGTTCAGGATGAAGTCGGTGCACAGGCTGATGCCGTCCTGGCGCAAGGCGTTGGTGAGCGAACGCAATTCGTCCATCGTTCCCAAGGCGGGCTGCACCTCGTCAAAACTTGCAATGGCAAAGCCACCATCGTTCTCGCCCGCGCGAGCACGAAGGAAGGGCAGCAAGTGCAAGTAGGTGGTGCCTAGCGACTTCAAGTACGGGATTCGATCTTCAACGCCCCTCAAAGTGCTAGCAAATCTGTCGGTGTAGGCGCTGTACGCAAGCGCTCGTTCTGTCGTGAACCAGCCCGGCTCTGCAACGCGAACGCGATCCAGTGCGCAAAGATCAGCTGACCGTGCTGCGTACTGGCCCGCCAAGGCGTCACACAATTGTGTGAACCAGCCGTCGAAATCGTTGCATTCGCTATAAAGCTGATGCAACGTGTAACGCAAGCGGTCGCCATGCAAATCAAAGCGGCTTTGCAGCTCGCGGGGCAGGGTCTTTGGAGTCTTGCTTGAACTCATCGCGCCAGAAAAAAATGGTGATTCAAAAATCGTTCTCAACAAAAAATCCCGGCCAGCTCCGCAGAGCTGCCGGGCAAACCCCTGGAAAATCTGAAACGAAACGCTCGAATAGGCTTGTTGACAGCCGTATCCAAGCGCTCCTTGGCGGTGTGCCTCTTGTTTTTAGAACGTGTACTTCAGACCCACCTTCACCGTGCGCCCATTGATCGAACGCGCCGCCATGCGGCCATCGTTTGACTCGGTGTAACCCAGTGTGTCAAACAGGTTGTTGACCGACGCATTCACGCTGAGATTTTTCACCAGCTCGTAGCTACCAAAAAGATTGACAACCATGAAGCCAGGCAGTGTGGTTTTAGTGCCGGCAGTTGGGTTGGCATCTTTGGAATCGGTGTTGCCGATCAGGCTTGCACCGACAACGCCGCCCGCAAAGCTGTACGACGGTGACACCTGGAAAACCCACTGCGCTTGGCGGTTGGGTGTGGTGCCGATGTCTGCCACATTGAGTGAATCAGTGATGCTGGCATTGGTCAAGGTGGCACCCCCCGCAACGCGCAGAGCACCCACGCTGTAGGCGGCTTCGAGCTCAATGCCTTTGGCATCGTAGGAGTTCGCCGTTACTTTCTGGGTGGTCGCGTCGTAGTTAGACTCTTTGGTCTTCGCATTGAACAAAGTCACAAAGGTGCTCACTGGGCCGGCACGCCATTTCAAACCAGCTTCAAGCTGCTTGACTTCGTTGATCGAAATGGGCGAGCTGCCGTCCAAGCGGTAGTTGTTGAACATGATCCTGTCCGCATTGAAGGCCGCGCCATCGCTGTAGCGAGCGAAAACCGCTGTGTTGGGGTTCATGCGGTAGTTGGCACCCAAGGAGAACGAGGTGTAGTTGACGCTGTAGTTGATGAAGCTGGTGTTGGCCGGGTTGAACACCTGGGCTGCCGCCTGATTGAAGGTGCCGCTGGCCACTTGGCGGTCAAAGCGTACGCTGCCGTCCAGGTTCAAACCGCCTTTTTCGTACGCAACTGCGAAATAGGGTGCTGTGGTTTGGTACTGCGCGTTGATGTCGCGAGTGCAGCAGCCGCCCCACTGGTCGGTTCCCTGGTTGACCAAGCCGGGCGTGGCATTGGCGGTTTGCAAAAGCGCGGGGGACGAGCCGTTGGCTTCCATCAGGTACTGGTTGAAGTTCCATGTCAGCGCGACGTTTTGCCGCTGCATAAACAGGCCACCTGTCGCCACCAACCGGGCCTTGTCGGCCAGTTCGAACGTTTTCGAAACTTTCAGGTCATTGGCGGTGTTGCCCAGGTCGTCCAGAGCGGTGTTGAACACCACCGGGTTGAACGCCAGCCCGGTGTAGGCCTTGCCTTTGTTCGGTCCAGTGGCGTACACGAAATTGCCAGCTTTTGGATCATCCGACGGAAAGATGCTGATGAAACGCCCGCTGTTGGAGGCTGTGCGGAATTTCTCGGTCAGAAGCCAGCCTCCTGGCAAATTGAACTCGCCTTCGAGGCTGAACGAGTCGCTCTTGACGCGAAGGCCGTCATTCACGTTGGAGAACACCGCGTTGCTGTTTTTGTCGATGCTCCTGTCTGCCACCCAGTAAGGCGAATAGAAGCTGGCCGTGCGCGGGTTGATGCCTGCGTACTCGGAAATGTTGCCGTTGGTGATCTTCACCGGCACCGGCATGTTCATGGGTGACTTGTCGGACAGCTTGCTAAAGCCAATTCGCACGAAGCCATTGCTCAAGTTGTGGGTCAGGTTGGCGCTGAACTGACCGCCGTCTTCGGCGTTCACACCGGCGGGCCGGGCGCCTTCGCCATTGCGGTAAAAGCCCGCCATGTAAAAGCGGGTTGAGTTGTTGATCGCGCCACCGTATTCAAAATCATAGCGGGTCTGATCGAACCCAATGCCTTTGGTGATGCCAAGGCTGCCGCCCTGGGTTTCACCAGTTTTGCTGATGAAGTTGATGATGCCGCCCGGCGAGTTGGTGGCCAGAGTTGACGACGATCCGCCGCGCACGACTTCAAGCCGGTCCAGGCTGTAGTCGGTGCGCAAAAAGCTGTCTGGCGTGCCAAAGGCGATGTCGCCGAACAGCAAGACCGGCAAGCCGTCCTTTTGGAACTGCACGTAGCGTGCGCCACCCGCAGAGATGGGCAAGCCGCGCACTGTCAGGTTGGCATTGCCCTCGCCGCCCGAAGATTCAGAGCGCACGCCAGGGATGGCGCGCAAAATTTCGGCGGCATTGGTGGGTGCGCTTTGCAGAATCTGATCGCCATCCAGCGTGCTGATTGAGACGCTTTGGCGCATCTTGGAGCCCGCCACCGCGGTGCCGGTCACGACGACTTGGTCGAGCTTGAGGCCATCTTGCGCAGCGGGCGCAGCAGTTTGCGCGGACGCAGTGCCGATTTGAGCCATTTGAATAACGGCGAGCGACACAGCGGTAAGGATCAGACGGGGCTGAAATTGACGGTGTTCTGAACGAAGATATTGAGCCATATAGTCCTAATAGGTTGGTTGTCTCTTGTGGTTTAGCGCAACTGAGTCCGACATTTCGAAGTCAATGAACGACGTGGGCAAACAAATGATAATGATTTATGCAATCGATTGCATTTAGGGTTTTCCCGCCAAAGCACATTGATTTTTCCAAAAATTGGCGTAAATGAAACAAAAATGCAATCGTTTTCAAAATCGAGAATCACGCCTGACTAGCTACCAGCAGAAGGCTCGTAGCCATTGACCGCCCACGCAGACCGTGGGGAATTCCCACATTTTTTAACTCCCTCATAATCTCTTGCATGAACCTGTCGGCGTGTGCAAAACGCGCCTGCCACCCCTTCCTGCCCTTGAATTCAATAGCAAGCCCTGAATGACGCAAACGAAAAAGGCCACCGAACAACAAGTGGAGCCCCGCCCAGCAGACCTAAGCCCAGGCCCAGCCTTGAATCCAAGCGGTCGGCTTCAAATGGCCGACATCGCGCGGCTGGCGGGCGTCTCCACCTCTACCGTGTCGCGAGCGCTGAGCAAAAACCCGCTTGTCCACGACAGCACCCGTCGGCGCATTGAAGAGCTGGCTGCGTCGCTCAACTACTCGATCAACGTTGGCGCGCAAAGCTTGCGGCTCAAAGAAAACCGAACCGTCGCCCTGGTCGTGCCTTATGGCCGCGATGGTCGCCAGTCGCTTTCAGATCCCTTCTTTCTAGCGATGTTGGGCAGCATTGCCAACGCGTTAACTGACCACGGCATGCAGATGCTGCTGTCGCGTGTGGATGAAGACCAACTTGACTCGGTGTCTCAAATTTTTGCCTCCAACCGCGCGGTGGGCGTGATCATTGTGGGCCAATGGCACAACCACCAGTTACTCAACCAATTGGCAGTGCGCAACCTGCCCGTGGTGGTGTGGGGCGCACAACTTGCCAATCAGCTTTACCGCAGTGTCGGCAGCGACAACCTCTCTGGCGGATTCCAGGCGACCAACCACCTGATTGAAACGGGCCGGCGGCGCATCGCCTTTTTTGGCGACATCGCCCTGCCAGAGGTAGCGCAGCGCCACGAGGGCTACCTGAACGCGCACACGCAGGCGGGTTTGCGGGCCGTGCCCGCGTTGACCGTGTCGATGCCTTTTGTCGCCAGTCAGGCGCAGGTCGCAGTGGCAGATTTTTTGGACTGCAAAAAAGTACAGTTTGACGCCATCTTCGCGGCCAGCGATGTGCTGGCGATGACAGCAATCAGCGCTTTAGGCAAACGCGCCCGCCGTGTGCCACAGGATATTGCGGTGGTGGGCTACGACGACATCGAGCTTGCCGCCCATCTGCACCCCACTTTAACCACCGTGCGCCAGTCCGTTGAATTGGCCGGTGAGGCGCTGGTCAGCACACTCATGAAGCTGTTGGCTGGTGAGGCGGCCAGCTCGGTCAACCTGCCCACCTTGCTGCAAGTCAGAGAATCCACCCTTGGGTATAAAAATGAACCTGCAGGTTAATTTTTGGTTTTGGAAAGCCCAAAACGCCAAAATATCAACTAAATTAGCATCTAGCTCTCGTACTATATAGATAGTTTGCTATGTATTGAATAGCATTTAAAACCACCCAACTCGACCTAATTGATTCGATCCTCAGGCATTCCTGAATTCCAGAATTCGTCCGCCAAGTCTGGCGGCAATTTTGATACCAACTCCAAGCGCGCACGGGTTGCCGGGTGATCCAGTTGCAGGCGCCAGGCGTGCAGGTACATGCGCTTCAGGCCGCGCTTTTGCAAAGTCTTGTTCAGCTCAAAGTCGCCATATTTGTCGTCGCCTGCAATCGGAAAGCCTTCGCTGGCCAAATGCACCCTGATTTGATGGGTGCGCCCAGTTTTGATGGTGACTTCGAGCTGGGTGAAATTCACGCTCTTTTTGGCGATTTTGACCAGCGTCACTGATTTCATGCCGTCCGGGTCGTCCTTATGGGTCACTCTGACGCGCCGCTCGCCCTCCATGCCCCCCACCGAAGGCAATACGAACTTGACCAAAGGCCGATCCAGCACCTTTTTATTCCCTGGCCATTGCCCTGCCACCAGGGCCAGGTAGGTTTTGCCGGTTTCGCGTGCCCTGAACTGGTCCTGCAGGCTAACCAGTGCGCTGCGCTTTTTGGCGATCAGCAAAATGCCGCTGGTTTCGCGGTCGAGGCGGTGCACCAACTCTAAAAACGGCGCTTGGGGCCGGGCGCGGCGCAATTGCTCGATCACGCCAAAGCTCACGCCGCTACCTCCATGCACGGCCACCCCGGCGGGTTTGTCCAAGGCGATGAAATGCTCGTCTTCGTACAAAACGGCAAAATCGCGGGCGGGCGCGGGGTTGTCCAGCTTTTCAGCCACTTTCTCTGAAATGCGAACCGGTGGCAGGCGCACCACGTCGCCCACTGCCACCCGCGTGTCAGCCTGAACCCGGCCCTTGTTGATGCGCACCTCGCCGCTTCGAATAATGCGGTAAACGTGCGTTTTGGGCACGCCTTTGAGGTGGCGCATCAAAAAGTTGTCGAGCCGCTGGCCGTCGAAATTCTCGTCCACGACGACTTGGCTGGAAGAAGCCGAAGCAGGAGCCGAAGCATGTGGAACAGCCGAAGGTGGTGCAGGAGCGGCCAGATTGGCCTCTATAATGTGATTCACTAGCGTTAGGCTGTAAGTGGTTGATTTAACTGAAAGTTAGACCGTCGATTTAACTCTAAACAAGAGCTAAACCTGATTTTGGTTGGCTTTTGATTTGATTTTGATCTGCTTCGGCGCGGAATTGAATTTTAGTTCACCGCCAGCACCGTGACCCCGAAAAGCCCCGCTAGACAAGTCGATGCCGCCGCCCGAACGGGACTCAAGCCGCAAGCCAAATGCTTGCGGTGGTTTGCCAATCGGGGGGTTCAGTTGACGCCTTGAATGATTGATACGGAATAAAGTAGTTTGCAGACTCAAGCGCTGCAAACGGAATGAAGCGAAATGTTTGTGCTGTTAAGTTTGATCGACGTTTGCTGGAGGGGCCTCATCGCTCGTCTGACAGGCGTTTGTCAACTTCTAACCCCTGCCAAACGGACCAAGCCGGCTATGAAACTCATAGCATTGGCAAAAACCCATCCCCTCGCTCCCCTCCCCGCGCCCCTACTGCAACTCAAGCTCTGAGTGGCAGTTCTCTCGGCAATTCCTCCTCACTTCAAAGCGTCATCTACGGCATCTTTAGCCCGATAAAGGGCATGTTGGCTCCGCACCCCTGCGGAGTGAAGTATCGAAAGAGGAGACGCAACCATGAAACGGATGCTGATTAACGCAACCCAGGCCGAAGAACGCCGCCTGGCCATTGTTGACGGGCAAAAACTGCTCGACTACGAAATCGAAATTGAAGGCCGCGAACAGCGCAAAGGCAACATCTACAAAGCGGTCGTCACCCGCGTAGAGCCGTCGCTAGAGGCCTGTTTTGTTGACTACGGCGAAGACCGCCATGGCTTTTTGCCATTCAAAGAAATATCCAAACAGTATTTTGCCCAAGGCGTGTCAGTCAGCCAGGCGCGCATTCAAGACGCGATTCGCGAAGGCCAGGAACTGTTGGTTCAGGTCGAAAAAGAAGAACGCGGCAACAAAGGCGCGGCGCTCACCACCTTCGTCTCCCTTGCGGGCCGTTACGTGGTTTTGATGCCCAACAACCCGCGTGGCGGTGGCGTCAGCCGTCGCATTGAAGGCGAAGACCGCGCTGATTTGAAAGAAGCGCTGGACCAGCTCGAATACCCCAATGGCATGAGCATCATCGCCCGCACTGCTGGCATTGGCCGCGCTGCGCCCGAGCTGCAATGGGACTTGAACTATTTGCTCAAGCTCTGGACAGCCATTGACGGCGCTGCCAAAGGCGGCAAAGGCGCCTACCTGATTTACCAGGAGTCGTCATTGGTGATTCGCGCCATTCGCGATTACTTCAACCACGACATTGGCGACATCCTGATCGACACCGACGACGTGTACGACCAGGCGCAGCAGTTCATGGCGCACGTGATGCCCGAACACGCCGCCCGCGTCAAGCGTTACCGCGATGACGCGCCGCTGTTC
>JANNCN010000046.1:0-2988 GCA_031386665.1 Rhodoferax sp.
TTGCGGCGCGGCAGGCGCGTGGCTGACTGTGCGCGACTCCCGCGTGATGGTCGACCACGTCGAGTCTTAAGTGGCATTCAGTCAGCGTTGACTAAACTCATTACCCTTCATGGCCCAATACTTCGAAGTCCACCCGGAAAATCCGCACATCCGCTTGCTCAAACAGGCTGTTGCCATGCTCGAAAAAGGGGGCATTGTGGCCGTGCCAACCGACAGCAGCTACGCCCTGGTTTGCCACTTGGACGACAAAGCCGCCGCCGACAGCCTGCGCCGCATTCGGGGCGTGGACGACAAACACCATTTAACGCTGCTGTGCCGCGACCTGAGCGAACTGTCCAACTACGCCAAAGTCGACAACAAACAGTTTCGGCTCATCAAATCTGCAACGCCTGGCCCCTACACTTTCATTCTGGAAGCCAGCAAAGAAGTGCCCCGCCGTTTAAGCCACCCACAGCGCAAAACAATCGGCCTGCGCGTACCCGACCACAAAGTACTGAAAGAGCTATTGGCCCTGCACAACGGCCCCCTCTTGGCCACCACCTTGATTGCGCGCGGCGAAACCGAGCCCTTGAACGACGCCCAAGACATCAGGGAGCGCTTTGAACACGAGCTAGCCGCCGTGATTGACGCAGGCGCCTGCCCGCTTGAGCCCACAACCGTGGTCGACTTGACCAGCGGCGAAGTCGTGGTCATTCGCATGGGTGGCGGCGATTTGGCAGCTTTAGGCTTGTAGGTCGAGCCCCAAAAGCCCTGTCGGCCTCCCTGTGTGTTGCTATATTATAAATAGCAAACTATCTATATAATTCGAGAGCTAGAGGACTTTTTTATTCATATTTCATCAAAACTGATCAATTTGGCCTTCAATATACCCATATTGGGTATTTAAAAGGCATTTTGGCCTGTTTTTGACAATTGAGGCAGTGTGCCGCCCCACTGAAACAAGCGACGCTTATTTCAAGGCCTTGAACCGCATCCGTTTAGGTTTCGCGCCCTCTTCACCCAGTCGCTTCTTCTTGTCAGCTTCGTATTCCTGATAATTGCCATCAAAGAACGTCCACTGGCTGTCGCCCTCACAGGCTAAAATGTGGGTGGCAATGCGGTCCAAAAACCAACGATCGTGGCTGATCACCATCAAGGAGCCGGCGAATTCAAGCAAGGCGTCTTCCAGGGCACGCAAGGTTTCAACGTCCAGATCGTTGGACGGCTCGTCCAGCATCAGCACATTGCCGCCCGCAATCAGGGTTTTGGCCAAATGCAAGCGCCCGCGCTCACCGCCGGACAGGGTGCCAACCCGCTTTTGCTGGTCTTGGCCGTTGAAGTTAAAGCGGCCACAGTAGGCGCGGCTGGCCATGGTAAAACGGCCCACATTCAGCATGTCCAGGCCGCCCGAGACGTCTTCCCACACCGTTTTTTCATTCGCCAGGTCGTCACGGTTTTGATCGACAAAAGCCATTTTGACGGTGGAACCCACTTTGACTTCGCCGCTGTCGGGTTTTTGCGCCCCAGAAATCATGCGGAACAAAGTCGATTTGCCCGCACCGTTAGGGCCAATGATGCCAACGATAGCGCCCGCCGGCACTTTGAAGCTCAGGTTGTCGATCAAAACACGGTCGCCAAACGACTTGGTGACGTTGACGAACTCAATCACTTCATTGCCCAGGCGCTCGGCCACAGGAATGAAAATTTCATTGGTTTCGTTGCGCTTTTGGTATTCAAAGTCAGACAGTTCTTCAAAACGCGCCAACCGTGCCTTGCTTTTGGCTTGGCGAGCTTTGGGGTTTTGGCGCGACCATTCCAGCTCTTTCTTCAGGGCTTTGGCACGGCTTTCTTCACCTTTTTGCTCAACTTCAAGGCGGGCAGTCTTTTGCGTCAGCCAGTCGCTGTAATTGCCTTTGTAGGGAATGCCAGAGCCACGGTCCAACTCCAAAATCCACTCGGCGGCGTTGTCCAAAAAGTAGCGGTCGTGGGTAATGGCTACCACCGTGCCGGGATAGCGCTGCAAAAACTGCTCTAACCAATCGACCGATTCAGCGTCCAAGTGGTTGGTAGGCTCGTCAAGCAACAGCATGTCGGGCTTGGACAGCAGCAGGCGGCATAGGGCAACTCGGCGCTTCTCACCACCCGACAAGACGCCAATGTTGGCATCCCACGGGGGAAGACGCAAGGCGTCGGCGGCAATTTCAAGCTGGTGCTCGGAATCGGTTCCGGCGCTGGCAATGATGGCTTCCATCGCTGCTTGCTCGGTCGCCAATTTGTCGAAATCGGCGTCTTCTTCGCCATAAGCAGCGTAAATTTCTTCCAACCGGGCTTTGGCGGTGAACACCGCGCCCATACCGGCCTCTACGCTTTCGCGCACGGTTTGAGTCGGGTCAAGCTGCGGCTCTTGCGGCAAATAGCCAATGTTCAAGCCAGCCATCGGAATGGCTTCGCCTTCAATTTCTTTGTCAAGCCCGGCCATGATTTTGAGCAGCGTGGACTTGCCCGAACCGTTGGTTCCCAACACGCCAATCTTGGCCCCAGGGAAGAAACTGAGCGAGATGTCTTTGAGAATGAAGCGCTTGGGCGGCACCATCTTGCCGACGCGGTTCATTGAAAATACGTATTGAGCCATAGTGATCTGAGGGGTGTGAGCACAGGCAGGCTTGAATCAGTGTTGATTCAAAACGCGGCCCATTTGCGATGAAAAGACAGCATTATCGACGCAGCGGTCGATTCAATGCCTAGGGAAGCTCTGCATAACTCATCGCGGAATCGTGTAGAGCCGGATCGGGGTGGGATGCAAGGCGGTTTTTGCAGCAAATATCGAGAATATTTGCAAAAAAACCAACGTCGCAGACCGCCCGAGGTCGGCCTATCACGAACCGTGAGGAGTTATGCAGAGCTTCCCTACGACCCCAAACCATCCCAACGACCGCCCAAGTTCTTGAGCAGCACAGCAGTTGCTGCCAGTCGGCGGTTGCGCACATCGAGCAACGCACGCTCGGATGC
>JANNCN010000132.1:0-41392 GCA_031386665.1 Rhodoferax sp.
GCAAACAGGTACTTGCCTTTGGCCGCATCGGCATAGACTTTTTTGCGTTGGGCTGCTGCGGTTTTGGAATCGCCATCAAACTGAATCGTGACACTGGGCTGTGCAAACTGCACAGCAGCCACGTGCATCAAGTCACCTAAAACCACCAGTTTCTGCCCTTTGCTTTCAATCACGTAGGTCGCATGTCCAGGCGTGTGGCCGCGTGTGACAACCGATTTGATGCCAGGCACCAGATCCGTGTTGCCTTCAAACGGCTTGTATTTGCCTGCCGCCACATAGGGGTTGAGCGAAGCCTGCGCGCCTTGAAAAAAGCCCTTCATGGCTTCCGGCGCTTTGTCCAGGTTTTCTTTGCTGAGCCAAAAATCGGCGTCCTGTTTGTCGGAGCGCACCACGGCGTTGGGAAACGCCAGTTTGTCACCGGCCATCAGACCGCCCACGTGGTCGGCATGCATGTGGGTGATGTAAATTTCGTCCACCTGTTCCGGGGTGTAGCCGCTGGCTTTCAGGCTGTCCAGCATGTTGCCCAAGGTCGGGCCAAACAGCTTGGCTGCTCCCGTGTCGATCAAAACCAGCTTGTCGCCGGTGTTGATCAGGTAGGCGTTGACTGAGGTTTCCAGCGGGCTTTTGAGCGAGTACTTGGCCAGTGCCGAGTCGACCTGTGCAGCTTTGATGTTCATCAAAATTTTGTTGACAGGCAGCTCGACAGTGCCATCTGACAGCGCTGTGACTTCAAAGTCGCCCAGCATCATCCGGTAATAGCCAGGAGCCGCTTTTTTGGCCATGGGTGCCGCCGCGTGGGCTACTGTGGCCGTTGCCAACACGCCGACGCCTGTGGTGGCGGTCATCAGCGCCAACGTTAGCGTTTTGATGAGTGCTTTGTTAAATGTTTTGGCGAGTGTTTTTGTGACTGGTTTCGGTGGATTGCGAAGCATGAAAGGTCTCCTGAGTGGTGAAATGGTGGATCATTGTGCCGAGGATTGCGCGAGCCTGCACAGTGCCTGGGTAACGTCCTTTGCAGCGGCCCTTTGCAGGAGCTTTTGCAGCGTCCCTGTACCGTCCATGCAGCGGCTCAAGCCCGCTTACCTCGCTACAATTGAGATCATGCCAATCTTGCAACGCCTACGCCATGCCAACCTGCTCGCACGCTTCATGCTGGCGTGGTTTGCCATGTCGGTCGCCATGGCCGTTGCGTCGCCCTGGGTTAGCCCGCAGTCCACTGAGCTGATCTGCTCCGGCTCCGGCGTGATGAAGATGCTGGTTAAAAATGCAGACGGTAGCAGTACCGAAGTAGCCAGCCCCATGCTGGACTGCCCGCTGTGCGCCACCGTCAGCGCGCCACCCCCCACGGCGCAGACAGTCGCCTTGCCCGCGCAGCCACTTGGGCACGCGCTGCAACCCATCCCCGCTGCCCACATTGCAGCGCGCACCAACGCCCCGCCGCCCGCGCGCGGGCCTCCCGCTTTCTCTTGAAACTTTAGATTCGCAGTGCGAACAGGGCGCTTAGGCGAGACTGCTTGAACACGCGGTTTTGACGAGACATTTCAGCGCTACTTCGATCCAGGGCTTGAAGGTCACGGCTGCCTTGCTGAAAAAGGTTGAACCAACGCCATCGGCCCATCTGCATTGAACCCATCGCCCCTTAACTTTTTAACCGTCCATTTGAAGGAAAAACCATGAACCTGAAAACATTAACTTCTATTGCAGCATGGGCTGTTTTTGCCAGTGCCAGTTTGGCTGCCCAAACCGTTGACGTGAAGAACGCGTGGGCTCGCAGCACCGTGCCGGGCCAAAAGGGCACCGGCGCCTTCATGACCCTGGTGTCCAAAGACGCGCTGACGCTGGTCGGCGCTTCGTCGCCTGCGGCTGGCGTGACAGAAATCCACGAAATGAAAATGGAAGGTGACGTCATGAAAATGCGCGCCCTGACCAAGGGTCTTGATTTGCCCGCTGGCAAAGCCGTCGAACTCAAGCCAGGGGGTTTCCACGTCATGTTGATGGACTTGAAGGGTCCTTTGGCCAAAGAGACGACGCTGCCACTGACCCTTTTGTTCAAGGATGCCAAGGGCGTTGAAAGCCGAATGGAGCTGAAACTGCCGGTGGCAACCGCAGCCCCGGGTGGCATAGGTGGTGCCGATGCGGGCATGGAAGGCCACAAACACTGAGGTCTGTCGCGTGGCGGCCATCGCCATTCGGGTCACATTGGGGTAAGCTGTTGGCAGTTCAATGCAGGCAAACCACAAGGAGACACTATGAGCGACGCACCTGACTCTGGTTTCGGCAAATTCGTGCCCGGCTTCGATTTTTTGCAAAACCTTGCCAAAAATGCAGCGGCTGGCGCGTCCAACAACATTCCCCAAATGCCCAATTTGGCCAATTGGGTCGCACCGTCGCTCAATGTTGAAGAGCTGGACAAACGCATTGAAGAGCTTAAAACCGTGCATTTTTGGCTGGACCAAAACTCCAAAGCGCTGGGTGCGACGATTCAGGCGCTGGAAGTTCAAAAAATGACCCTGGCGACTTTGAAGGGTTTGAATTTCAATTTGGGCGATGTGGCCAATGCCTTCAAACTCAAAGCGGCAGACTCAGTGGTGTCGGGCATGAAAAGCGTGGGCGAAAAGGCGGCCAGCACGGCCAAAACCATTTCCAATGTGACGGCCGGTGTGGGCAATGCCGTGACGGGCAGATCACCGTCTAAACCCGGCAAGCCCAGCCCCGGTATTGCCGGACTGGTTGACCCGATGCAGTTGTGGGGCTCGCTCACGCAGCAGTTTCAGCAAATAGCGGCGGGCGCCATGAAGGATGCCACCAAAAACACCGCGATCGATGCGACCAAAAATATGGCTGCTGGCCTGGCGAAAGAGGCCTTGAAGGCCACCAAAAAAGTGGCTTCTAACGCCATTGCCCCGCGCGCAGCCACCCGCAAAGTGGCAAGCAAAACAGTGCGCCGCAAAAGCTGACGATTGAATCCCCAAATGAGGCGAGTGCCACCATGCTGAAGTTGCGCCTTGAGGTTGCCGCACCCTTTGGGCGGCGGGGGCAGCCATGAAGCTATTTCCCTACGGTCATGCCACCCACCCGCAATGGCAGTTCGCCTGCGGCTTGGTTCTGGCTCAGCTCCGTGCGCAAATGGCGTCAGCCGACTACGCGTCTGCGCCGACCTTGGCGCTGCTTTACATCACTGATCACTATGCCAGTGCGGCCAAAGAGATTTTGGATCACCTGAGCGGCGAACTGCCCGAAGTGACGGACTGGTCTGGCACCGTGGGCGTTGGCATTGCCGCCAACAACGTGGAGTATTTTGACGAGCCCGCACTGACCGTGATGTTGTGCGATTTGCCCTCAGACCAGTACCGCGTTTTTTCGGGTGTGTCCCCACTGGGTTTGGGTTTTGAGGCCCACACCGCCTTGGTGCATGCCGATGGCAGCACGCCCGACTTGACCGAACTGATAGAAGAAATGGCCTCGCGCGCTGGCTCTGGCTACCTGTTTGGTGGGTTGTCGTCCAGCCGCGCCGAGTCGGTGCAATTTGCGGTGGCCGGCAACGGCAATATCACCGGGCATGGCGCCGCGGGGGGCGTGTTTTCTGGCGGGCTTAGCGGTGTCGCGTTTGGTGAAGGCGTAGGCTTGGTGTCCCGAGTGACGCAGGGCGTTCAACCGGTGTCTAAAACCCGCACGGTCACTGAGTTTGACAACAACTTGGTGATTCAGTTGGACGGCGAACCCGCGCTGGACGTGATGCTGCGCGACTTGAACGTGTCGCTGAATCAACCCAAAGAGGCGTTGACTGTGGTGCGCGCCACCTTGGTCGGCTTGATTGACCAAGACGATGCCGTGGGGCGCAATGGCGTCAATCTGCGCGGCGATTTTGGCAGCGATGTCGTCGTCAGGCACATCATTGGGCTTGACCCAGCCAGGCGTGGGGTGGCGGTGGCCGATCGGATTGAGTCGGGCATGCGATTGGCCTTTTGCCAGCGCAATGTGCAAGCCGCCCGAACCGACTTGACCCGCATTTGCGCTGAAATACGCGAAGAGTTAGAGCCCGAAGAACTGCCCTTGCAAACTGCCACTGCGCTGGCGCAATCGGAGGCACAGTCCGCCCCGCATCCAGAGCGCCGCATTGCAGGCGCGGTTTACGTCAGTTGCTCGGGCCGGGGTGGCCCGCATTTTGGTGGCCCGAGTGCCGAATTGCAAATTGTGCGGCGTGCGCTGGGTGATGTGCCTTTGGTGGGGTTTTTTGCAGGCGGCGAAATTGCACGGCATCATTTGTATGGGTACACCGGGGTGTTGACCGTCTTCACCGGAGTTGAGGCAGACCGTTAACTTTTTTTGGCTTTCAGACAGGGTGCGTGGGACATGCAGTTCGTCGATGCTTTTTCAATCAGTTATGCGCAAGCAAGAGAAAAATTCCTTCAGGGTGCCAGCGCTGTCGGCTTGCCCGTTCAAAGCTACCCTCATCCGCTGACAGGGTGCGATGGCGAACTGCTGGCCCTGGACGCAGTGCTGGATGGCGCGCCCAATGCCCGTCAATTGATGATTGTCAGCAGCGGTTGCCACGGCGTGGAGGGTTATTGCGGCTCGGGCGTTCAAGTCTTTGCGTTGAACGACACCGCTTTTCGCAGCCAATGCGCCGACGCTGGCATCGCAGTTTTGTATTTGCACGCCATCAACCCCTATGGGTTCTCGCACACGCGCAGGGTGACCCATGAAAACGTGGACTTGAATCGCAATTTTCAAGATTTTTCAAAACCACTGCCGCAAAACCCCGCTTACCAAAAACTGCATTCACTGTTGCTGCCCACCCACTGGCCACCGGGGTTGGGCAATACAGCTGCCATCGGCTGGCACATCCTCACCCAAGGCATGAAGTCGGCGCAGGCTGCAGTGTCAGGCGGGCAGTACGAGGTGTTGGACGGCCTTTTCTTTGGAGGCGTGGGCCCGTCCTGGAGCAACCTGACCTTGCGCCAAATTTTGCGCGACTATGGCGGTAAGGCCACAGAAATCGCCTGGATCGATCTGCACAGTGGCTTAGGGGCAACTGGCCACTGCGAACGCACTTACGCCATGAAGCGCGGTGATGCGCAGGGCCAGCGCCGCGCCAGTGACTGGTGGAGTGGAGCGGGTGCCACGCCGTTGAAGTCGCTTGACGATGGGTCCTCCGTTTCGTCGGCCCTGACGGGTTTGATGTGGAGCGCGATTTACGATGAATGCCCAAAAGCCGAGGTGACGGCCATGGCCATGGAGTTCGGCACCGCACCCGTCATGCAGGTACTCACAGCCCTGCGGGGCGACCAGTGGCTGTCCAATCACCCCAACGCGCCGCCCAAGCTGGCGGCAGCCATCAAGAAGGCTTTGCGCGACGCATTTTATGTGGATACGCCTGAGTGGAAAGAAAAAATTGTCAAACAAGGCACACAAGCCATGGCCCAGGCTTTTGGCAAGCGGACGGTGGCTTGAATACTAGACCCCGCGCGCACGGTCTGTTTTGAACTGAGCGCGGTAGGCGCCAAACGTGCCCGCGTCCAGCGCGTCGCGCACTTCGCGCATCAGGTTCAGGTAATAGTGCAGGTTGTGCACGCTGGCCAGCATAGGCCCCAGCATTTCGCCGCAGCGGTCCAGGTGGTGTTGGTAGGCTCTTGAAAAACCATCAGTTCCCCCATCTGCAAAGGCGACTTTGGCCTTGCCCGCGCAGGCGTAGCAGGTGCAGCTTGTGTCCAGCGGTTGCGGGTCAGCCTTGTGCCGCGCGTTGCGAATTTTCAGGTCGCCAAACCGGGTGAACAAGGTGCCGTTACGGGCGTTGCGGGTCGGCATCACGCAGTCAAACATGTCAACGCCTTGGGCCACGCCCTCGATCAAATCTTCGGGTGTGCCCACGCCCATCAGGTAACGAGGCTTGTGGGCAGGCAAGCGGTGCGGGGTGTGCGCCATGATGCGCAGCATTTCGTCTTTGGGTTCACCCACGCTCACGCCACCGACCGCGTAGCCGGGAAAATCCATGTCAACCAGCTTGTCCAGCGATTCTTGGCGCAGATTCTCAAACATGCCGCCTTGCACAATGCCAAACAGGGCGTTGGGGTTTTGCAATCGGCTGAACTCGTCTTGGCAACGTTGGGCCCAGCGCAGACTGAGTTCCATCGAGCTGCGAGCCTCGGCCTCGGTGGTGAGTTGCCCCTTGTTTTTGCCGCCGATGGAGAGGTAGGGCGTGCATTCGTCAAATTGCATGACGATGTCGCTGTTGAGCGTGGTCTGGATTTGCATCGAGATTTCTGGCGTCAAAAATAGTTTGTCACCATTGACCGGGCTGGAGAACTTGACGCCTTCTTCCGAAATCTTGCGCATCTCGCCCAACGACCAAACCTGAAAACCGCCGCTGTCAGTCAAGATCGGTTTGTCCCATTTCTCAAACTGGTGCAAGCCACCAAAGCTGGCCATCACATCCAGGCCAGGGCGCATCCACAGGTGGAATGTGTTTCCCAAAATGATTTGCGCGCCCATGTCGTGCAGGCTGTGCGGTGCAACGCCTTTGACGGTGCCATAGGTGCCCACCGGCATGAAGATGGGGGTTTCAACCACGCCATGGTTCAGCGTCAGGCGGCCACGGCGGGCGTGACTGCCCGGCAGATTGGCCGACGCCGAGTCGGTTTTGAGAAGTTCAAATTTCAGCATTCTTAATTTTTAGATCTGATTGATTTGCACTATGGCCCGTTACGCCTGCACTTTCGGAAAATACTTCACTCCTGGCAAGCCTTCAAAGTGGGCATCTTGCGTCCACAGAATCGCGTCGTAGGTCTGCGCCGTGGCGTAGATCAGGCTGTCTGCCAGCGGCAGGTTGAGGGCCACGGCATGGCGGACGATGGCAAGGTCGATCTCAACCACACGGCCTCGGCACATCAAAGACTCTGAAAATGCAGCGACGGTTGTATCGAGTTCGCGCCGAATCTTCTTGGTGACTTCGTAAATGGTGACGATGGGCACTATCAAATTTTCTGACGTTTCTGCCACCAACGCAAACAAGTCGGCACGCGGCGTGTCACGGAAATACTCAATCCAGCACGACGAATCGAGCACGATCAAGGCGACCGCTGGCTTCGCCGGAATCTGCTTCGTGACCATCAAAAGCGATCAGGCTCGTTTGGAATTTCGCTGTTGGTCAAGCCTCGGGCGATTCCCCGGTAGGCGCTGGCGGGTTTGTAGGGCACCAAGTGGGCCATGCCATCGATTTCAATCCAGGTTAGCTTGGCACCTGGTTTGAGGTTAAGGCTCTCCCGCATGGCCGCAGGTACCACCACTTGGTATTTGCTTGACAAGGTGACCGTGTTGCCAGAAGTTTTCATATCGATGAGTATATCGCTTTACCGCAATAGCGTCGATAAAAAAGGCCCGCTGGGGGCCTTCTCAATAGGTGCCGAAGACTTTACTTCATGCTGTCTATACCCGCCTTGGCCACCACACCGTCTTGCTCGGCGCTTCCGCCCGAGACGCCGATGGCGCCAATGATTTTTCCGTCCGCCATCAGGGGCACGCCGCCTTCAACCGCATTGGCACCGCGCAGCGTCAAAATGCGCAAGCCCGCCCCGCCCGCTGCCAGAGCGTCTTGAAAGACTTTGGTGGGTCGGCGGTACATGGCAGCTGAAACCGCTTTGTCTTGCGACACGCCAATGCTGCCTGTTTGGGTGTTGTCCATGCGTTCAAATGCCACCAATTGGCCTGCGTTGTCCACCACGGCAATGGCCATGGGCAGGTTGAGCTTGCGCGACTCGGCCACTGCGCCGGCTATGGCTTTGCGAGCCTGCTCGTGTGAAACGTTGGCACCGTACTGCGGCACCTGGGCTTGGGCAGCGCTGGCCAGGGTCAGCAAGGCGGTTGCGGCAAACACAGAAAGAATTGATCGTGGGGTCATAAAAGTCTCCGTTCAGGGGTTTTAGGGGCTGATTTCAGGGGCGAATTTCAAAGGTCGATGGTAAGCTTTAGAGAGCGACCGTTGGGAAGGTCCGCGCTTTGAGCAGGAACCCGAGGTCGCTGGCGATTAGAGCAGGGCAGACGCACCTTGGCAACTACATGAATGCTATGTTATATATAGCACACTATCTATGTTATTCGAGATCCAGAGGCCAATTTGATTCATAAATTGACCAAATTCGCTGAAAATGTCATTTCCGGCAAATGTTCATATCACCGGTGATATCAAGTTCTCCCAAGCAGCATGGCGTCGCCATACGAGAAAAAACGGTAGTTTTGCGCAATGGCGTGGGCGTAAGCCGCGCGAATGGGCGCGTAGCCTGCAAAGGCGCTGACCAGCATCATCAAGCTCGATTTGGGCAAATGAAAGTTGGTGATCAACAAGTCAACGTGTTTGAATTCAAACCCTGGCGTGATGAAAATTGTGGTGTTGCCACTGGCCAAACCAGACTGCGCCCACGACTCCAGCGTGCGAACCGTGGTGGTGCCGACGGCCAGAACCCGACCGCCCCGCGCCTTGCACTCGGCAATCGCCGTTTGCGTGGCGAGGGGCACGTCGTACCACTCGCTGTGCATGGTGTGATCCGCCAAATTCTCGGTTTTGACGGGTTGGAACGTCCCCGCGCCTACGTGCAGCGTGACATTGGCGCGCTGCGCACCTTGCGCGGTCAGGGCTTCGAGCAAGTCTTCATCAAAGTGCAAGGCCGCCGTGGGCGCCGCCACGGCACCGGGGTTTTTGGCAAATACAGTCTGGTAGCGCGCCTCGTCTTCTGCGGTGTCGGCGTGGTCAATATAGGGCGGAAGCGGCACGTGGCCGTGGCGCTCCATCAGGGCATGTGGGTCGTCGCCCGCGTCGTTGCTCAAAACGAAGCGAAACACCGCGCCGTTCGCATCGGGCCAGCGACCCAGCAGCGTGGCGCGCAGCCCGTCCTCAAAGCCAGGCGCGCAAAGCAGCGCCAGCGTGGTGCCCACCTCGGGTTTTTTGCTGACCCGCATGTGCGCCGCGACCTGGTTGCCACCCAGCATCCGCTCAACCAACAGCTCCACCTTGCCGCCCGTCGGCTTTTCGCCAAACAACCGGGCCTTGATGACCTTGGTGTCATTGAACACCAGCAAGTCGCCACGTTGCAGCAGCCCTGGCAGGTGCTTGAAGACCCGGTCAACATGGCTGCCGCCCCTGGCATCGAGCAGGCGAGATGCGCTGCGTTCTGCGGTGGGGTGCTGGGCGATCAGGGCGGGTGGCAGTTCAAAATCAAAGTCTTTGAGCTTGAACGCGGTTGCAACTGAAGCCAAATCGGATTGGCTACGTTGGGCCGACGGTTCAGGGGATTGGTCTTGAGGGGAGTTGTGGTGCATGGCAAGTGACGGTCAGGCGGGTCTGACCCAAATAGCTGGAAAAGAGCAAACGAAAAGCAAAATTTGAGCAGGGTGTGAATTATCGTGTTTCATCCCGCAAGAGCGCGGCGATCAAATTCTCCCACCCGAGCTGATGCCCTCTGCAGGGCTTGAAATTAGCAACCCAATTCGTACAATCGAATGACAAAAGTAACCAAAGGGAGGCGCGATGCGACGCAAGCAAAATGTGCTTGTCACCACAATTATTTCATTCGCGGCTTGGTCGGGGCTGCACGCAATTGCTGCACCCAAATTGCCAGTAGAGTCCTTTGCCAGTCGCCCGTTGGTGCAGCGCATGCAATTGTCTCCTGATGGACAAAAAATCGCCATGATGGTGAACAACGAAGGCACCACTTCCATCCTGGTGCAAAACTTGGCCAATCCCAGTGCCAAGCCAATCGGCTTGATGTCGACGGATCACACTGAATACAGCTTCGGCTGGTTTCGCTGGGTTAACAGCGACCGGGTGCTGGTGGGCACCATCTTTCCGACCAAACGGGCCCAAAACAGCACCAGCACCGCGGGCGGCTTAAGGCTTTACGACACACGATTGCTCTCGGCCAAAGCCGACGGCAGCCAAGTCATCAATTTGGTGAACCCGGCAAGCTTCAAAGGCTATTGGTTGCCTCAGTTTCAAGATCGGGTGATTGATTTTGAGCCGGATGACGGTCGCCACGTTTTGCTGTCGCTCAACGTACCACAGCAAAGTGTGCAAAGCGAAGGCATTGGCAACGACCCAGAGGTTTACCGCGTGAATGTCGAAACGGGCAGTCGCAGCCAGGTGCACGACGGGCGCGAGGGGTTCAGCAGATGGATGGTGGATCGCAATCACCATGTGAGAGTGGGAATTCGTCGCGACAAGGCTGACATTGAAGTTCATGCCTGCGACCCCGACGGGAAAAACTGGCGCAAGCTCTGGTCGTACAAAGTGTTGTCCAAAGGCGGTGTCAATCCTTTGGGTTTTGGCAAAGACCCTAATCAACTTTATATTTTGGCGGATCATGAAGGACGCAACGCGCTGTTCACTGTTGATTTGCGCGACCCGGCCCTTAAACAAGCCCTGAAATTGTCGGACAAGGTGCGCGACATTGAAGGCAGCCTGGTCTATTCGCGCAAAACCGGTGAAGCTGTGGGTCTGGCTGGTGGCGGCGGCCAAGATGCGGCGGCGGTGAATTACTGGGACAAAGACCGCAAAGAGCTGGTGAGCTTTGTAGACCAGGCGCTGCCCAATCGATTCAACCGCATCATCAGCCTGAGTGATGACGAAAATCGCTACCTGGTCTATTCAAGCAATGGTCGCACGGCGGGTCAGTTCTATTTGGGCGACGACCGCGCCAACACGCTGAAACTGTTTGCCCAAAGCTATGCCACCTTGTCCGAGTCAGACATGGTGACCAAGCAAAGCGTCAAAATCAAAGCCCGCGACGGCCTGGAATTGCCAGGTTTCTTAAGCCTGCCGCAAGGTGCTGCCAGCACCAACTTGCCCACGGTTCTGCTGGTTCATGGAGGCCCCCAATGGCGTGACAACGCAGACTTTGACCTTTGGGCTCAGTTTTTGGCAAACCGGGGCTACGCGGTGTTGCAGGTGAATTTTCGAGGCTCGACAGGCTACGGCCATGGTTTGCTGGCCGCCGGATTGAGGCGCTGGGGCTTGGAGATGCAAGATGATCTGGCCGATGCCGCGCAATGGGTGGTCGCGCGCGGCACGGCAGACCCCAAGCGCATGTGCATTGTTGGGGCAAGTTTTGGCGGTTACGCCGCCTTGATGGGTGTCGTCAAAACGCCCGACCAGTTCCGTTGTTCGGTCAGTTTCGCCGGGGTCAGTGACCTGACGGAGTTGATTCGCGATCAAGCGCTTTTTCAAGGCGGCAAAGATGTGGCTGAAATCCAGATCGGCTCGCTGGACACTGACAAAGATCGGCTCAAAGACACTTCGCCTCGCTACTTGGCAGCTCAAATCAAGGTGCCTGTGCTGCTGATCCATGGCACCGAAGACCGAAGCGTGGCCTTTGAGCAAGGGCAGTTCATGGACGCCGCGCTGACTGCAGCGGGCAAGCCGCATCGCTTCATTAGGCAAGAGCGCGGCGACCACCATTTGAGCCTGTATGCCCACAGCCTTCAATTTTTCAAGGAACTGGAAGGCTTTTTGGCGGAATACTTAGGCCCTTAATGTTCTGAACCGCGCAGCCAGCCGGCAAGACAAGAGTCTGCCGCGGCTGTGCAATTCAAGTCAGCGCGATGCGGGCAAAATCGGTGCATGCTGGCACCCAACGTCAAACCGACTTCAACCCCTCAGTCCGCGCTGCACAAGGCGCTGGGCAAGTTGGGTCTGCGCCGGGACATCGACTTGGCGCTGCATCTGCCACTGCGCTATGAAGACGAAACCCGCATCACCCGCCTGTGTGATGCGCGTGAGGGTGACACCGTGCAGATTGAAGGCACCGTGACCCAGAAAGAGGTCACATTCAAACCACGCCGCCAGTTGCTGATCACGCTGAATGATGGGACTGACACCTGCACCTTGCGTTTTTTCAGTTTTTACCCATCCCAGCAAAAGGCGCTGGCCGTGGGCAACTCGATTCGGGCGCGAGGTGAAATCAAAGGCGGATTTTTGGGCTGGACTTTGATGCACCCCAGCTTCAAAACAGCCGGGGGAGACTTGCCAACCGCACTCACACCGGTGTACCCCACGGTGGCCGCGCTGCCGCAAGCCTATTTGCGCAAGGTGGTGCTGAGTGGGATGGCGCGGGCTGACCTGAGCGAGACGGTCGGTCATGAGCTTTGGGATCAAAGCCAACTGCCCAAACCCTGGAGTTTGCGCGATGCCTTGGTCTATTTGCACAACCCTGCGCCCGACGTGTCGTTGGCTGCGCTGGGCGACCATAGCCATCCCGCCTGGCAGCGCCTGAAACTTGAAGAACTTCTGGCGCAACAGTTGTCGCAACTGCAAAGCAAGCGCGCGCGCGATTTGCTGCGGGCACCGCCGCTGCGCACAAAATCTGGTGCATCAGTGCGCCAACGACTGAGCGCGGCCCTGCCTTTCAAGCTGACCCAGGCCCAAGCTCGCGTTGGACGTGAAATCGCCCGCGATATTGCCAAGCCGGTTCCGATGCACCGTTTGCTGCAAGGTGACGTGGGGTCGGGCAAAACCGTGGTTGCCGCCTTGGCCGCAGCGGTTTGCATCGACTCAGGCTGGCAGTGCGCGCTGATGGCACCCACAGAAATCTTGGCGGAACAGCACTTTCGCAAGCTGATTGGCTGGCTGGAGCCCTTGGGGGTCAAAACTGCGTGGCTGACCGGCAGTCAAAAAACCAAGGAACGCCGCGAAATGCTGGCGCTGATTGCCAGCGGCGAGGCTGGGCTGGTCATTGGCACCCACGCCATCATTCAAGACAAGGTGCAGTTCAAAAACCTGGCGCTTGCCATCATCGACGAGCAACACCGCTTTGGGGTGGCACAAAGGCTGGCACTGCGCAGCAAAATGGCCGATGAAGGTCTGGAGCCACATCTCCTGATGATGACCGCCACCCCCATTCCCCGCACGCTGGCCATGAGCTATTACGCCGACCTGGAGGTGTCAACCATTGACGAACTGCCGCCCGGGCGCACGCCCATTGTGACCAAGCTGGTGAACGATTCGCGCCGGGACGAAGTCATCGCCCGAATTCGCGACCAATTGGCCCAAGGTCGGCAGGTTTACTGGGTTTGTCCTTTGATTGAGGAAAGCGAAGTTCTGGATCTAACCAATGCCACCGAGACCCACGCCGCATTGTGCGAGGCTTTGCCGGGTGTCATGGTGGGGCTTTTGCATTCGCGCATGCCAGTCGCGGAGAAAAAAGCGGTTATGGCTTTGTTTACGGGTGCGCACGCTATGGCAAGTACAGCGGTAACTTCGGCAGCAAAGGCGGCGGCTGGTGCGGCAACTGGCATTGGCGTTTTGGTCAGCACCACCGTGATTGAGGTTGGCGTTGATGTGCCCAATGCGTCGTTGATGGTGATTGAGCATGCCGAGCGCTTTGGATTGTCTCAATTGCACCAGTTGCGCGGTCGCGTAGGGCGGGGCGCTGCGGCATCGGCCTGCGTACTGATCTATTCCACAGGCGACGCACCCCGGTTGAGTGAAACAGCGCGGGCTCGCCTCAAAGCAATGGTTGAAACCAACGACGGGTTTGAAATCGCGCGGCGAGACCTTGAAATTCGCGGCCCTGGCGAGTTTTTGGGAGCCCGGCAATCGGGCGACGCGTTGTTGCGCTTTGCCGACCTGGCCACCGATGCGGCCCTGCTGGACTGGGCCCGACGAGCCGCGCCCTTGATGCTCGATCAGCACCCTCAAATGGCTGAAAAACACGTCCAACGCTGGCTTGGCGGCAAGGCCGAGTTTTTAAAAGCCTGAGTGTTGAATAATGGTCACCACAGGACACTGATTCATGACACTCACCGAACTTAAATACATAGTTGCCGTCGCACGGGAACGTCACTTTGGCAAAGCGGCTGACGCCTGCTTTGTCTCACAACCCACCTTGTCGGTGGCCGTGAAAAAACTCGAAGAAGAACTGGAACTTAAACTGTTCGAACGCAGTGCCAACGAGGTCACCGTGACCCCACTAGGCGAAGAAATTGTGCGGCAGGCGCAGAGTGTGCTGGAGCAAGCGTCCGCCATTCGCGACATTGCCAAGCGCGGCAAAGACCCGCTGGCCGGAGCCTTGAAGCTGGGCGTCATCTACACCATTGGGCCGTATTTGCTGCCCGACTTGGTGCGCCAGATGATTTCGCTAACACCCCAAATGCCTCTGATGTTGCAAGAAAATTTCACCGTCAAGCTGCTGGAGATGCTGCGCACAGGCGAAATCGACTGCGCCATTTTGGCCGAGCCGTTTCCTGATACCGGCTTGGCATTGGCCCAGTTATATGACGAGCCGTTTTACGCGGCGGTGCCAACCCATCACGCGCTTGCCAAACACGCGACAGTCACCACGGAAGATCTGAAAAAAGAAACCATGTTGCTACTGGGTGCTGGCCATTGTTTTCGGGATCACGTGCTTGAAGTGTGTCCCGAGTTCGCCCGGTTTTCTTCCAATGTCGAAGGCATACGAAAGTCGTTTGAAGGCTCATCGCTTGAGACGATTCGCCACATGGTGGCAGCGGGCATGGGTGTTACCTTGGTGCCGCGCCTGTCCATCCCCAAGGAAGCGCTGGACGGCAAGCCTGCGCGCAAAGGCGCTGAAGACGCACTGGTCAGTTACTTGCCGTTCAAAGGTGACCCGCCAACCCGGCGCGTGGTTTTGGCCTGGCGGCGCAGCTTTACCCGCTACGAAGCGATTGCCGCTTTGCGAAACGCCATCTATGCCTGCGAACTGCCAGGCGTGGCGCGCTTGTCGTGATTTGCGTACCTTGAGGGGTTGAACCGTGGCGGTGCTGCGAGACAAAGTTCAGGTCTATTTGCAACTCATTCGCTGGGATCGTCCCGCGGGCTGGTTGTTGTTGCTGTGGCCCACGCTAAGCGCATTGTGGATTGCGGCAGACGGGTTTCCGGGATGGCACCTTTTGACCGTTTTCACCCTGGGCACAGTTTTGATGCGCAGCGCGGGCTGCTGTGTGAACGATGTGGCAGACCGAGAGTTCGACAAGCATGTCAAACGCACGGCCAACAGACCGGTGACCCGGGGTGCAGTGTCAGTCAAAGAAGCCCTGATTTTGGGTGCGGTTCTCGCCAGTCTGGCTTTTGCACTGGTTTTGACAACCCGGATCGAAGCCGTGGCCTGGTCTTTTATGGCGCTGGGCATTGCGGTCGCCTACCCTTTTGCCAAGCGGTTTTTGGCTATGCCGCAAGCTGTTTTAGGCGTTGCATTCAGTTTCGGCATTCCCATGGCCTTTGCCGCCGTTCAAGGCCGCGCGCCAGCTTTGGCATGGGTGCTGCTGCTTGGCAACTTGTTTTGGGTGTTGGCCTATGACACCGAGTACGCCATGGTTGACCGCGACGATGATCTGAAGATTGGAATGAAAACTTCGGCCATTACGCTGGGAAATTTGGATGTTATTGCTGTGGCCGTGTTTTACGCTGCCTTTTTGGCAGTCTGGGGTGTGACACTTTTCAAGCCGCCAGTTTTGTCGCTGTACCTACTCACAATGGGCGCCGCGAGCGTACAGGCGATATGGCATGTTTGGCTGATTCGAAACCGCGGCCGGGACGCCTGCTTCAAGGCATTTCGTCTCAACCACTGGATCGGGTTCACCTTGTTTGCTGGTGTCGCCAGCTCTTACGCTGTGTGATAGAGCCTGCCTACGCCTTTAGCGCGTGCCAAATGGTAGAAAAAATCCCAGTGATCAATTTGAATTATTGGGTTAACCTCGGTCATTGTCCATTTTTGAATTGAAGTGCCACGCATGGCTAAAAATGCCTACAGTTTCACCGAAGCAGCGCATGAAAACTGCCGCATTTTGGTGTGTGACGACTCGGGTGCCGAGGCCAAGTACCTCGTCAAGCTGCTGGGTGCCTTGGGTTATCTGAATGTTGACAAGCTGACTGACCCGCGCCAAGTGATGGCGCTTTTGGCTTCCAAGCAGTTTGATCTGATCCTCCTCGATATTAAAATGCCGCATGTCAGCGGGCTTGAGGTGATTGGTCAGGTGCGGCAAAAATTCTCGCAGGCTGATTTGCCGATCCTCGTGGTCACGGGGACTGAATCGGTCGAGACCCGCAACACGGCATTGCGCGCGGGTGCCAATGACTACCTTCAAAAGCCAATTGACCCCATTGAGCTGTCGTTGCGCACGAGAAATCTGCTGACTATTCGAACCATTCACAAGTCAAACCTGGCCATTCAGGGCAATCTGGAGCAAGAGGTTGCTGCGCGCACCGCCAAGCTCAATATGCTGATTGACAACGGCCTGGTGATGTCGCGTACCCGTGAACGGGCAACGCTGATACGCCACACACTTTTTGAAGGGCAGCGCATCCTTCAATGTGACGGCGCGTCGCTGTACTTGGTGACTCCCCAAAAGACCTTGAAGTTCACAATGCGAACGCGAGAAGACGAACTGATCGCCAGTGAAATCCCACTGTTTGACCCCGCGACAGGGGCTCCCAACGAAAAGTATGTGGCCACTTTTTGCGCCCTTCGCAAGCAGACGGTGCTGATTGACGATGTGTATCAGGAAACTGGCTTTGACTTGAGTGGAACCCGAAGCTTTGACGAACACAGTGGTTACAGAACGGTGTCTTTGCTCACAGTTCCTTTGGCACCGCGCGACGGCGAGGTGGTTGGCGTCTTGCAATTCATCAACAAGTTAGACCCGGTGTCTGGCGACATCACGCCGTTTACGCCCGATTTGGTTCCTTTGGTAGAAGCGCTTGCAGCCCAAGCCGCGGTGACTTTGGACAACCTGCAGCTGATCGACGCGCGCAAGGCTTTCATGGAGAGTCTGATTCACACCATCGCCACGGCGATTGATGCAAAAAGTCCCTACACCGGGCGGCATTCAGTGCGCGTCCCCGAGTTGGCTTTCATGTTGGCTGAGGCCGCCAATGCTACAACCGTTGGCCCATTGGCAGACTTTGCATTCACGACCGAAGACCAATGGCATGAATTCAAAGTAGGGGCCTGGCTGCACGATTGCGGAAAAATCACCACCCCAGAGTATGTGATTGACAAATCAGCCAAGCTGGAGACGATCACCAACCGCATTCATGAAATCCGAATGCGCTTTGAGGTCTTGCTCAGAGATGCGGAAATTGCGCGGCTCCAGGCCATCGCCAGTGGCGTGAACGCATCGCAGGTTGTGACTGATTTTGCGGCCCAAAAGAGCCGGTTGATTGATGATTTTGCCTTCATCGCCCAATGCAACTTGGGTGCAGAGGACATGACCGATGCGCAAATTGCGCGGGTGCGAAAAATTGGCAAAACCCAATGGATGCGACATTTTGATGACCGTCTTGGTTTGGCGCATGAAGAGCTGCTGCGGCGACAAAGTGACCCCCAAAGCGAGTTAAAAAGCGCTCCAAATTCGGATGCATTGGTCACTTCTGTTCTAGAGCAATTGCTGGCCGACATGCCCCACCACTTGATCGAGCGAACGGCGAATGATGTGCCAGAGCCGAGTTTTGGTTTTCAGGTGAAGTTGCCGCGCTACCTGTACAACCACGGAGAAATTTACAACCTGTCCGTGAAGCGCGGCACCTTGACTGAAGAAGAGCGCTACAAAATCAACGAGCACATGATTTACGGCATCATGATGCTGGAGCGTATGCCATTTCCGCAGTCTTTGCAGCGTGTGCCGGAGTACGCAGGCACCCATCACGAAACCTTGAAAGGTACTGGTTACCCGCGCGGACTGAACGCCGCGCAGTTGTCGGTGCCAGCACGCATCATGGCCATCGCTGATATTTTTGAGGCCTTGACAGCGTCAGACCGACCTTACAAAAACCCGAAAAAATTCTCGGAAGCCTTGCAAATTTTGCACACCCTGAAAGTCAACGGACATATCGACGCGGATCTTTTCGACCTGTTTTTGACCTCTGGCATTCACCTGCAGTTTGCCCGCCAGTTCCTGGCGCCTGAACAAATTGACGAGATAGACATCAAGGCGTTTTTGGGGCCCGTTGCGTCCGCGTAATCGTTGAACGCCCTATTTGCATGACTTCGCAACGGCTCAAAAGTTTGGGCTTGCTGGCACCCTTGCTGGCCTGCATGCTGGGGTTAATTCTTTTTCTGTGGAACCCCTTGCCGTTGCAGGTTGCCAGAAACACAGTGTTCGATCAGTTTCAGCGCTGGCAACCGCGCACCTATACAGGCGCACAGGTTCGCATCATCAGCATCGACGAAGAAAGCATTCAGCGCCTGGGTCAGTGGCCCTGGCCGCGCAGTGTGATGGCTGATTTGACCCAGCGCCTGCAAGCAGCTTCACCCAGCGCGATTGCGTTTGACTTGCTGTTTACAGAAGGCGACCGCACGGCACCCAAGGCCATGGTGGAGCTCTGGCGTGCGCCCGAACCACTTCGCGAGTTGCTAAGCCACTTGCCCGACCATGACGCCCAATTTGCCCAGGCCTTGGGGCAAGGCAAAGTGGCCCTGGGGTTTGCTGTCAACCAGGCGATGGACATCACCGGCTCCAGTGCATTGGCCAACCCCATTGACAAGCCAGTTTTGCAAACCATCAAGGCGCCGATCGTTGCAATCGGGGAGAGCGCCTTGTCTTACGTGCACAGTTTTTCGCAATCGGTGGCGGCCATACCCCAGCTTCAGAGCCCCGCCGAGGGCAGTGGCGCACTGGCCTTCATTCCAGACTCTGATGGCGTGGTGCGTCGTGTGCCAATGTTGGTGCGCGTGGGTGACCAGCTTTTGCCAACCTTGGCGGCAGAGGCGATGCGCCTGCAACAAGGCGCAAAAAACTATGTCACGCGCAGTGCAGCCACACACGGCGTGGGGCTAGAAGACGTGAGAATTGGGCAGCTTTTGGTGCCAACCACCGAGAAGGGCGAGGTGTGGTTGCATTACAGCCCAGCGCAAGCTGAGCGCTACATTCCGGCGTGGCAGGTCTTGGCCGGCCAGGTTCCGGCCAGCGCCCTTGGCAACAAAATTTTGTTCGTCGGTGCAACCGCCCAGGGTTTGATGGATTTGCGCTTCAGCGCCTTGGGGAAAATTTTGCCAGGTGTTGAAGTTCACGCGCAGTTGATAGAGCAAGTGCTGTCGGGCGCAAGTCTTCAGCGCCCATCCTGGGCTTTTGCGTTGGAATCCGTGGGCCTGGTGGTCACTGCGGCTGGCATCGGTTGGATTGCCTTGGTCAGCCCGGCAGTTATTTCATTCTGCGCGTTTGCTGTTGTATTGATGGCAATTTGGGCCGCTGCCTGGTGGGCATTTTCGGCGCAAGGCCTGTTGCTTGACGCTGTGCTGCCCAGCCTGGCGGTCGCGTCAAGTTTTGTCCTGGCCAGCATCGTGCATCACCTTGTTGTTGAAAAGCGGCAAGACTGGATTCGGCAGGCGTTTTCGCGCTACGTGTCGCCTAATCTGGTGGCGCATTTGGTGGATCATCCAGGTGCGCTGGAGCTGGGCGGCAAACGCCAGCAATGCAGTTTTGTGTTCACAGACTTGGCTGGTTTCACGGGGCTGATGGAGAAAATGGACGCCGCAGACGCGGTGACAGTGCTCAATGTTTACTTGGACCGCATGATTGCGATTGCGTTTTCGCATCAGGGCACCCTGGACCGGGTGGTGGGCGACGCTGTGGCGATCATGTTTTCAGCACCGTTGGAGCAGCCCGATCACCAGCGCAGGGCTTTGGCTTGCGCGCTAGAAATGCACCAGTTTGCCAGCGACTACGAAAAGGAAATGCAAGCCCGAGGCATCAACTTTTGTGAAACTCGCATTGGCGTGCACACGGGTGAAGTGATTGTGGGCAACTTTGGCGGCGCTGCCATTTTTGACTACCGCGCTCTGGGCGATCCGGTGAACACCGCGAGCCGCCTGGAGGCGGCCAACAAACGGTTGGGTACGCTGGTTTGCGTGTCTGAGGCAACCTTGGCAGGTTGCCTGGGTGCGGCAGTGCGGCCCGTGGGTCGGCTGTTGCTGCCCGGAAAAACCCAAGCACTGCGGGTTTTTGAGCCGCTGCTTGACTCAAGTTGGTCAGCCGAAGACGTAACAGCTTACAAAAAAGCCTTTGAACTCGTTCAACTGGAAACCCCCGCTGCGCGCACGGCGTTTGAGGAATTGCGCCGCCGCCACCCTAAAGATGCGCTGGTCAGGCTGCATGCGGATCGCTTGGCGGCGGGTGAAGTGGGCGATTTGATTGTGATGGCGCAAAAGTAGGGGGCCAGCGCAACGTCGCCGCAAGGTCAGCGCACTGTCACCTCAACGTAACTTCTACCCTGCGATTTCGAGGCTCAGAGGTGTTGTCAGGCGTTGCCACCAGCAAATTTTTCTCGCCATGCGATTCAATCGCCACCCGGTCACTTGCAATTTTGCTGGACGACATCAGCAGTTCGGCCACAGTCCGGGCGCGTTCCAGACCCAAGCGTTCATTGGCCGCATCGTCACCTGCCGTGTCTGTGTGGCCAGTCACTGAAATACTGGGTACTGACCGCTCGCCAATCGCTTTGATTGCGTTTTGCAAGGTGATCTCGGACTCGGGGGTAAGCCGGGCCGTATTCGGCAAGAAATACAACAAAAAACTCACTGGTTTGAGAGGCAAGGCGGCCAAGGCGACCCGAAAGTCCGCGTCAATTTTTTCTTGTGGCACCACATAGGTTTGGCCTGCCGGGGCTGCAAAATTCACGCCTTGACGGTTGTTTTCAAGCACGGTGGTGTTGCCCCGATTGCTTACTTGCACTTTGCCAAGGCTTCCGTCATCTTCAGCCAGCAGCACCACATACGACGTGGGCACGCGCGGCGGTGCGGGCGGGGCTGGGCTTGTGCAACCCCAAAGCGTTAAAAGAGATGCGACAGCCAGACTGGCAAATACCAGGCGACGATTCACTGAATTAAAGCCTTCATTTGACGCTTCGTTAGAGCCTTTCAAGCCAGTCGGGCTCACAAGTCAGCCTCATCGACCTTGGCCAAAAAGCGCGTGCCGCGCACGCCAATGATGCCAGCGGGCGTCCTGACTTGAATGGCTTCAGGCTTCAGTTTTGCAATGACCCCTGAGATGTATTGCAAGGTGCCTTTGCTCAAGGTTGCCAACAATTTGAAATCGCCTTTAGTGGGCGCAAACAGGTATTCGTCCACCACGAACACGGTGTTCGGGCCGAAAGACATCAAGGTGTTGTCTTGCAGGGTGACGCCCAGGCTGCCGGTTTCACCGGTTTTAAGGACGAACCCGGTGTGCAAAGGCATGCCTGGCAGGGCTTGGGTCGGTTTGCCGTCAATCAGCAAGGTCGCCTCGGCTTGAGCGGTCTTGATAAACCCAATCAAATTGGTGCGCGGCACAGTTTGAGCTTGCGCGATTGCGCTGCCCAGGCACAGCGCGACAAACAGCGAAGCCTGAAGGCGACTTTGTGAAATGTGAAATCTGAAGAAAGCGGGCATGACGACACTCCAATTTTTGCCAGATTATGAGGCCTGCGCCAAGGATTCACGCAGTTTGGACACGATTGCCTTGCGGTCAGGCGATCCAAAAATGGCGCTTCCCGCGACAAAAGTATCTGCGCCAGCATCTGCCACTTGCCGGATATTGTCAAGTTTGATGCCGCCATCTACCTCAAGCCGAATGTCCTTGCCAGAAGCGTCAATGCGCTTTCGGGCTGCCTCAATTTTGCGAAAAGCCGAGTCGATGAAGCTTTGCCCGCCAAAACCCGGGTTCACGCTCATGATCAAAATCAAATCCAGGTCGTCGATCACCCAGTCCAGCACGTCCAGCGGCAGGGCCGGGTTGAAGGCCAGGCCCACTTGGCAGCCAGCGGCCTTGATGGCCTGAATGCTGCGGTGCACGTGGCTGCTGGCGTCGGGGTGAAAGCTGATCAGGTCGGCCCCAGCTTGCGCGAACGACGCGGCCAGCGCATCCACAGGCTGCACCATCAAATGCACGTCGATAGGCACTGCCACCCCGGCGGCGGTTTTGGCGTGGGGCTTTAGCGCGCTGCAAATCATCGGTCCAAAGGTGAGATTGGGTACGTAATGGTTGTCCATCACGTCAAAGTGAATCCAGTCGCAGCCGGCGTCAATGACGGACTTCACTTCGTGACCCAGGCAACTCAAGTCGGCCGCCAAAATGGATGGGGCAATGCGGTAAGGGGTGGAATGGGGCATGGGTGATGTGCTTGGCTAGAGAGGCTGCAGGGCTGAAATGGGCTTGAATCGGCTTGAATTTTGCAAAAAATTGTCACACTGGCAGGCGTATCGGCAATTGGCCCAAGGGCCATCCAGCCTGCAGGTATTTTCGCAGGGTTGAAACAGTTAGGATGGAGCCATGTCAAAGTACCAGTTTCAAGTCGACGTTGTAACCCGCTTTCTCATGGCGCAGTCCGCGCCCGAGCAGGGTTTGTACGTGTTCGCTTACACCATCAAAATCACCAACAGCGGCGAAGTGGCGGCCCAACTGGTGTCGCGCACCTGGAATGTGAACGACGCCAATGGGCACACCGAAAAAATCAAAGGCCTGGGCGTGGTGGGGCAACAGCCGCTGTTGCAGCCCGGCCAAGCGTTTGAATACACCAGTGGCACCCGGTTGATGACGCCCACGGGCACCATGCACGGCAGCTTTTTTTGTGTCGCCGAAGACGGCGAAAAATTTGACGTTGACATTCCCATGTTTGTGCTGGACGCCTTGAGCACGGATGGCAGTCGAACGCTGCACTGATGGCACTTTTCGCCCCGCCTCGGCATGATTTGTCCAACCTGCTGGACCGACTTGACCCAGAGGCGCAGCTGGTCACCCGGCACTTGTGGCTGATTGACTTTTTTGCCTGGATTCGCGGCGATTCGGCCTCTGTCCCGGCTGCCATTGCCCGGATTGTGCTGTTTTTAGACGCGCTGAACGCCCGCCCCGGCCTGACCGAGCGCGCGCAAGCCTGGTGGCAAACGCTGATGGGCACCCTGGACGCCACGACCCTGCTGGCCGACTACGGCTTTGCGTCGCGCCACGCGTTCATGAGCGAGCTGGCTGAGCGGGTGCGCCTGAAGCTGCTGCCCGCCACCCCCGAAACCGTTGACGCCAGCGAACTGTTCCCTCTGGTACTTAACCATGGGTTTGACGCCCAATGGATCGCGGCCCTGGACGAGACTTTGCTGCTGCGTTTGAAGTGGTTGCTGCAAATCAACGACGCGGCGGCCTGGTCGCCAGGCAGTGCCATCACCCCTTGGCAAAACACCGTGCTGGAGGCCTTGACCTTTTGCACCAGCCAAGTGCGAGCCGCCGGGTTTTCGCCCGAACTGCGCCTTCGCATGAGTGCTGGCACGCTGGAAAACGCGCCATTTCACCAACTGCCGCACGACTTTGACAAGGTAAGAGACGCGTTTCTGGCCATGGGGACTTTGGTCGCGCCCAACGAAGGTGCCGCGTCGACCCCGGCCAGCGATTCTGACGACCCGTTGCTGAACGACAACCTTCAAGCTGCCTTGCTGCAATTCAAAGAGCGGCTGGAGCGTTGCCGCCAAGCCTCAGCCACGGTGTATGGTCATTTGCAGGACAACGGCATTTCAGTCAACCTGGTGTTTCGGCTGCGGCAACTTCGCGAACGCCTGTTGCGCATCCGCGCCTTGCTCGATTGCCTGACCTCCGCCAACCCCGCTGCCAGCACGGCGCGCTTGCTGGCGCACCTGGTGACCGTGGGGCAGGAGCGGCGCAGTTTGCGCGCGCTGGTGGCGTCGAATTCGTCGCTGTTGGCGTCCAAAGTGGCCGAACGCAGCTCTGAAACTGGCGAGCACTACATCACCCGCACAAGGGCCGAATACAACGGTATGTTTTTCAAGGCGGCGGGCGGTGGCGCGGTCACGTCGCTGACCACTTGGCTGAAGTTCCTGTTGGCGGGCGTTGCGTTGTCGCCGTTTTGGGGCGGCTTTTGGGCCAGCATGCTGTATTCCATCAGCTTCATTGGCATTGGTTTGCTGCATTGGACGCTGGCCACCAAACAGCCCGCCATGACGGCACCCGCCATGGCGGCCAAACTCAAAGATTTGACTGACCCGCAGGCTTTGACCGTGTTTGTGGACGAGGTCACGCACCTGGTTCGCTCCCAAGTGGTGGCGGTTTTGGGCAATGTGCTGGTGGTGGTACCAGCGGTGCTGTTGATCTCTGCAGCCCTGAAAGCCACCACCCAAAACGCCATGCTGACAGACAAAGAGGCGCATTACGTGCTGCACAGCCTCACGCTGTGGGGGCCGACCTTGCTGTTTGCGGCTTTCACGGGGGTGCTGCTGTTTGCCAGCAGCATCATTGCAGGCTGGGCCGAAAACTGGTTTGTGCTGAACCGCCTGCACTCGGCGCTTTGCTTCAACCCCGGCGTGACGGCCTTGCTGGGTGCGGCGCGGGCGTGTCGTTGGGGCAATTTTCTGCGCGACAACGTGTCCAGCCTGGCTGCCAATATCTCGCTGGGCTTCATGTTGGGCTTGATTCCGGCATTTGCCGAGTTTTTTGGCTTGGGGCTGCAAGTGCGCCATGTCACGCTGTCGGCTGGGCAGTTGGGCGCTGCTATGGCCGCATTGGGCTGGGACGTGTTGCACCTGCCCGCGTTTTGGTGGTGCGCCGTCGCCATTCCGCTAATTGGCGCGATGAATTTGATGGTCAGCTTTTACCTGGCCTTTCGGCTGGCCTTGCAAGCGCACAACGTCACCGGCGTGGACCGCGCACGCATTCGCGATGCGATTTGGCTAAGATGGCGAAGAGCACCGTTGAGCTTTTTTCGCCCTGAAAAAACCATTGAACCGACCTAGGAATGCCCCCCAGAATGGGTGAATTTGACCTGATTGAGCGTTATTTCAAACGCAGCAAAGCTGCTGGCCCAGGCGTTGCATTGGGCATTGGCGACGACTGCGCCCTGCTGCAACCGCGCCCTGGCACGCAACTGGCCATCAGCAGCGACATGCTGGTTGAAGGGCGGCATTTTTTGTCCACTGTAGACCCGCAGGCGCTGGGCTACAAAGCGCTGGCGGTCAACCTGAGCGACTTGGCCGCCTGCGGTGCCAAACCCTTGGCGTTCACCTTGGCGCTGGCCTTGCCGCAGGCGGATGAAACATGGCTTGCCGGGTTTTCAGAAGGCCTGTTTGAGCTGGCTGATGCACACGGCTGCCTGCTTGTGGGCGGAGACACGACGCGCGGGCCGTTGAACATCTGCATCACCGTGTTTGGCGAAATTGCGGTTGTCAACGGCCAATCCATAGCCCTGCTGCGCAGCGGTGCCAAAGCGGGCGACGACCTGTATGTCAGCGGCAATTTAGGCGATGCTCGCATGGCGCTGGAAGTCTTTCGGGGCAATTTGACGGTCAGCGCCGAAGCCTTCGCCCTGGCCCGCGGGCGCATGGAGCGCCCCACCCCGCGCGTGGCGCTGGGGCAGGCCTTGCGTGGCGTGGCAACGGCTGCGATTGACATCAGCGACGGCCTGCTGGGCGACCTAGGCCACATTCTCAAAGCCAGCGCCGTGGGTGCGACGGTGGATGCTTCAATTGCTTCTAAATTGATGGCAAACTATGACCATTTAACGGGAGCTAGAGCCCAATTTGTCTATAAAAACGGCCAAAAAGTCGATTTTGGCGCTTTAAATACCCAATCTGGGTATATTGAGTCGATTTTGCGCGAATTTGCCTTGAACGGTGGCGACGATTACGAGCTGGCGTTCACCGCCCCGCCGTCGGTCCGCCAAGCCGTTGCCTGCGCCGCTTTGAGCGCCCGAACAACCGTCACCCGCTTGGGTCGCATAGACGCTCAGGCAGGCTTGCGGCTGGTGGATGCGCAGGGCGAGACGGTGCGGGTCAATGCGGCGGCGTTTGACCATTTTGCGTGACATCAACCCGAGACACACCATGAACCCTTGGCACCGCCTTGCAGGCTGCACGCTGGCTTTGAGCTTGAACTGGGTCGCCTGCGCCGTTGGGGCTCAAACGCCCGGGGCTCTGGGCCAGAGTGCGGCACCCAATGCGGTCGTCGCGCCCAGCGCAGGGCAGTCGGCCAACAGCCGTTACACCCGCATCGCCCGCAGCGCCGACGGCATTGGCAAAAAGTACATGAACCGCGAAATCGCCGGGGTGATGGGCTGGCAGGCGGCGGCTTGGCTGGAACGCGAAGAGCGCGAACAAGAAGAGCGCGGCGACCTGCTGCTGCGCGAGCTGGGCCTCAACGCGGGCATGACCGTGGCCGACGTGGGCGCTGGCACCGGTTACTACGCGCGTCGCATGGCCCCATTGGTGGGTTCCAGCGGCCAAGTGCTTGCGGTGGACGTGCAACCCGAAATGATTGAAATGCTGACCGCCTTGGCCAAAAAAGCCGGTTTGAACAACATCAAGCCTGTGCTGGGCGCAGTGGACAACGTCAAACTGGCAGACGCCAGCGTGGACCTGGCCATCATGGTGGATGTTTATCACGAGCTGGAATTTCCGTTCGAAGTCATGCAAAGCCTGGTGCGCGCACTCAAACCAGACGGCCAGGTGGTGTTTGTCGAGTACCGCGCCGAAGACCCGCGTGTGCCCATCAAAGCGCTGCACAAAATGAGCGAAATGCAAATTCGTCTGGAAGCCGCGCCGCACGGTTTGGTGTTTGAGCGCACCGCGCGCACCTTGCCGTGGCAGCATGTGGTGATTTTCAGGAAAAAGCGTTGAAATTTGGAAAAAAGAACCTGTAAGTTCTTTTTTTTGAAAATAAGCCAAAAATGATCAAAATATCAATAAAATAGGGCTCTAGATCTCAACTAATATAGATAGTTTGCTATAATTAATATAGCAAACTATCGTTTCGATCATGGCTCCAATCTGCATCCCGTTCATTGGTAAATTGCAACTGCAACCCCAGGTTTTCATTTGACTTCGCCCATGCCATCCCCATTGCCCTCGGCCGTCGCAGGTGACACCCCAGCGCAGGCAGACACTCGCCCGCCCACTTTGGCGACGATGCGCTTCATGTTCAAACACCCAGCGCACCTTATCGCCCTGGGTTTTGGCTCGGGGTTGAGCCCCTTTGCCCCCGGAACAGCGGGCACCTTGTGGGCTTGGGTGGCGTTTTTGCTGTTGCAAAGTTGGGGTCTGACTGATTTGCACTGGGCGATGTTGATCGGCGCGTCCATCCCGCTGGGCTGGTGGGCCAGCACGGTGACGGCCCGCAACCTGGGCGTGCTGGACCCCGGCTGCATCGTGTGGGACGAAGTGGTCGCCTTCTGGCTGGTGCTGTGGCTGGTCACGCCCGCTGGCTTTTGGGCGCAACTGGCCGCGTTCGCTTTGTTTCGCTACTTCGATGCGGCCAAGCCGGGGCCGGTGGCTTGGGCCGATCAATTGTTTCATGGCGTGAACCCACAAACTGACGCTCGGGCCTGGGCCAAAGCGGGTTTTGGCATCATGCTGGACGATTTGGTGGCAGCGGGCTGTGCGTTGCTGGTTGTCGCGATTTGGAGGTTTGTGTGACGGGTTTTGAATCGATTCAGCCCAGCGCTGAAGGTGTGGCGCAGCAATTGGCCAGCTTGCTCCTGCAACAACACTGGCTGATGGCGACTGCCGAAAGCTGCACCGGCGGCATGATTGCTGCAGCTTGCACCGATTTGAGCGGCTCCAGCGCCTGGTTCGAACGTGGTTTTGTGACCTACTCCAACGCCGCCAAAATGGAATCGCTGGGGGTGGCTGCCAGTGTTCTGGTAGTGCACGGTGCCGTGAGCGAGCCCGTGGCGCGCGCTATGGCAGAGGGCGCTTTGGCCCACTCGCGGGCGCAGGTGGCCGTGGCGGTGACCGGGGTCGCTGGGCCGACTGGGGGCAGCTCCGCCAAACCCGTGGGCACCGTCTGGTTTGGCTTTGCCACGCCAAGAGGGGTTGTCAGTGAAACCCGCCGTTTTGACGGCGACCGTGCGGCAGTGCGCCAAGCCACCGTGCAGCATGCCCTGCAACGCTTGGCGGAGCTGGTGTCAGCTCAGGCGTAGGTGACCCAGTCTGCATGGTCAGCGCCGTCAAAATGCGCCAGGGTGTTGTAGGTCACCAGCATATGGCGCTTGGGGGTGAAGGCAAATTCAGTCACCGACGCGTTGCGAATGCGCAGGTTCAGCTCAATCGTGGTTTCTGGCGCGGTGCCCAAAACATGGCCCACGGCGGTTGAAATCGGCCCCCCGCTTGATACCATCAGCACATTGCCGCTGTGCTGGCTGCGCACATGCTCCAGGGCGCTGGTGACGCCGTGCACAAATTCGGCGTAACTGGGCATGCCCTTGGGGCTGACAACGCCGTTCATCCACTGGGTCAGGCCGTCGCGCAAAATTCTGAAATGCTCGCGGTACAACTCGGGTGTGTTGGCCTTGGGCAGCGGCTCGGGGTGAATGGCCGAAATCACCGCTGCGCTGTCGTATTCATTCAGACCCGGCCACGACAGGGTGGGCAATCCTGTCAAACCAGCGCCTTGCAAAACACCTGCCAGGGTTTGGGACTGGCGTTTGAGCGTGCCGACCAGCGCGGCGTCAAACGTCAGGCCTTTGGATCGCCAATACTCGCCCAGGCGCAGGCTTTGCCGTTGGCCCAGCGCGCTTAAATTGTCGTAATCATCCGCCCCAAAAGAGGCTTGGCCGTGGCGTACCAGGTAGAGTGTTCCCATGGGCGGATTGGAACAAACCCGCTTGCGAACCTGAGTCGCTCAAGCGACGAAATTGCAAGATTTTGCGCAAAGCCGGGTCATCACTGTTGCATTCAGCCACAGCGTTGTTGCTTGTCACGGCCTTCGCTTCAAAACGTCAGCCGCCAAGGCAACCCCCACCATGACCAGACCTATGGCCAGCATTGAACCCGCGCTCAAGGGCTCATTCAACAGCCAAGCGCCACCCACGCCTGTGAACAAAGGCACCAAAGCCGCCGACAGCGAACCCCGAGCGGCACCCAGCCGAGCCACTGCCGCCATGTAAATCGCCATGCCGATCAGGCCCGCCACGATGCCCTGGCCCAAGGCCTGCACGGCGATGTCTTGCCACGGCGCGGTGAACAGCTTGGGTGCCCCGACGGTCAGCAAAATCGGAATCAACATCAGGCTGGACCAAAAGTTGATCAGCGCAGCGCCTTGCCATGGCGTGAGGCCACTGGCGCGAAACGCCAGCGTGTGCGCAGCCCACATGAGGGCGGCCAGCAAAAACAAAATGTCGCCACGCCAGGTGGCGTTCAAATTGGCCATCGCTGCCAGGCCAAACACCAGCAAGCCGACAAATATGAGGGCCAAGCCCGCCCATCGCACGCGGCTGACCTTGTCACCTAAAAACACCACCGCCGCCAAGGCTGTGAAAAGCGGCAAGCTGCCACTCAAAAAAACGCCAATGTGCGAGGCGGGCGCCCATTGCGCACCTGCCAGCACCACCAAGCCAAAGGGCAACCCACCACTGAGCACCAACAAAGCCAGTTTCGATTTGGAAAGCGCTGCCGGAAACAGGCCGACTTTGAACAACACGGGCAGCAACACCAAAGCCGGTACGCCGTAGCGAAGCGTGGCCAACTCCATCGAGCCCAAGCTTGTGGTCACGCCGTAGCGCGACCCCAATTGCCAGCCACTGCCAATCAGCGCTGCGGCCAGCGCAGCCAGCGCGCCAAGCCACAGGTTGTTGACTTCGCTGCGCGACAAGGGCTTGTTGGGAGGATTTGATATCACCGGTGATATCAGATTGTTGAATTCGAGTGGAAAAGTCGAAAGTTCATGAAAAATAGGCCTCTAGCTCTCGCAGAATACCAATAGTTTGCTATGTAAAGTATAGCAAAAAGTGATGGACTCATTGACTCATTGACTAATCGGCATATCGACTCAGCGCCCGAATGATCAACCCACCATTCAGAGCCCCAGGCTTTCAAGTTTGATGGCACCTTTGGGGGTCTTCAAGTGTGCCGTCAAGTTGGCTGGGCCTTTTTGAACCGTGATGCCTTGCAGCCCGATGGCGGCATACGCGGCTTGCAAAACATCAGCAGACGGGTGAGTTACTTCAAGCGATTGCAGCGTCACGCCTGAGCGCGGCAGACTGTTGCGCGGGTGCAGGCGCAGGGGCTCGACAGCACCTGCCCGGCCCCACTGAATGAGCGTGGGCAGCACGCCGTTGAACAGACGTTGGCCGTCTTCGCGCACGGTGATTTTCCAGTGAAGGACGCCTCGGCGCGAATGGCGGCTGGCCTCTAAAGCGCGGCCCCGGTCAATGTTGATCGCAGTCAGCGCCGCCCGCGCCGCTTGCACGTCATCGGTGCTGGCGACCATGTGCACTAGGCGCGGCTCAATCGCCACCGCGGCTTTCAGTTGGGCGTCATCCATGTCAAACCAGCGTTTGGCGGGTGCTGCAACCGTGGGCACCGCTTGCGGGTTGATGGCGATGATCTCGCAATAGGCCAGCGGGTTGGCCGGTGTTGCAATTTTGAACAAGCGGTTGTGGGTGCCAAACAGCTTGTGCTCACCGCCCGGTGCTGGGGTGATGCCCAACGTGGCTTCGCACCAGGCCACACCTTGCTCCAGCGTGTGGGCAGCAATCACCAGATGGTCGATCTGAGATTTCATAAAACCACACTTCCTTCAATGCAGGTTACGGCTTGCCCGCCGACCCAAACCTGGCCGTTGGCGTCTTGCGAAATGGCCACCCGCCCAGCGCGGCCCAGGCAGGTGCCTTGTGCGGCCAGGTAGGGCGCGGACACGTGGCCGTCGGCAATCAACCACTGGGCCAAACTGGCGTTCAGGCTGCCGGTTACCGGGTCTTCATCGATCCCCACTGGGGCTGCAAAGGCGCGCACTTCCAAAACCGGTTGAGCATCTTCCTCCGTCGGGTTGGCCTGCCCCGACCCATTGAACGCGCGGGATTCCCGGTTCGACCGCGAAATCAAGCCCGCGCCATGTGCGGGTTGAATCGACGCGGCAACCCCCACTTTGAGTCCGATATGCTTCAAATCGGCATGCTTGGGCTGCAATTGCAACACGGTATTTTGATTGTCCAGCAGCAAACCCAGCCAGACCGGGCCGTTGTCCAGCAACTGGGCGGCCACAATTTGCGTCGCGTTCAAGCCCAGGGCCGCCGCGACCTGGGCCAGTTGGGTAGGGCTTGGGGCGCTGCGCTTCAGGGGTGGTGCAGCAAAGGCCAGCCACGCGCCGTCGCGGCGAATTTTCACCAAACCAATCTGACTTTCTTGCACGATGAAATCGCGGGCCTTGGGCTGGCCCCCAGCGCGCAGCCAGGCGTGGCAAGTGCCAAGTGTGGGGTGGCCGGCAAAGGGCAATTCGCCACCGGGCGTGAAGATTCGCACGCGGTAATCAGCGCCTGCCTGAGTCGCACCTGCGCTGGGCGGGAGCACGAAAGTGGTTTCGCTCAAGTTAGTCCATTGGGCGAAGTGCAGCATCGCCTCATTGCTGAGGTCAGAACCGTCCAGCACCACGGCCAAAGGGTTGCCAAAGTAAGGGGTGTCGCCAAAGACGTCGATTTGTTGGTAGCTGCGAGATTTCATGGGTGAGATTGTCGATGGAGGTCAGCGGGTGTTTTAAATCTCAACCGAAGCGGTTTACCGAGGTTGCAGGCCGGGTTGGTACTAGGTTGGGACTTGATTTGTACTAGGTTAGCTCAGTGGCAAGTCCAAAATGCCGTGGGCTGCGGGCCTAGCCTGCATGCGGGCGTACCAGCGCTCTATGTGCGGGTAGGGCGGACGGGGCTGCGGCAAACCCCACCAGCGGTGAATTTCGCAAGCGATGGGAATGTCGGCCATGGTGAAGTGGTCGCCCGCCATGAATTCAGTTTTGGCAAGCTGCTGGTCTAGCATGGCCAGGTAGGGCTCGGTTTGCGCAACAGATTTGGCAATCAGCGCCGTGTCGCGCTGCTCAACCGGCGTGCGAAACCATTGCACGAAGGCCTCTCGACCCGCAGGATTCAAGTGGGCCTGTTGCCAGTCCATCCAGCGCTCTGCATTGAAGCGGGCCTGCAAGTCTTGCGGGTAAAGATTGGCGGCATTGTGCTTTGCGCAAAGGTAGCGAACGATGACATTCGACTCCCACAGCATGAATCCGCCATCGTCAATCAAAGGAATTGCGCCATTTGGGTTGTGGCCCAAGTAGTCGGCCGTGCTGGTGTTGCCAAAGGCGCGGCCTGCGTCGATGCGTTTAAAAGCCAGGCCCAGTTCTTGTGCTGCCCACACCACTTTTTTGACATTGATGGAACTGATGCGGCCCCAGATTTTCAATGTCTTGGTCACGCCGCCAGCTCTCTAATAGTAGCGGCCAACGCTGCTATTCCGATGTTGATCTGCTCAACAGTGGCGGTCACGAACGATAGTCGCAGCGTGCGTGGGTCGGCGCTATCGGCATAAAACGCCGCACCGGGCACGAAGGCGACGCCTGCGTCAACCGCTTTGGGCAGCAAGGCGACAGCGCTCATGCCTTCGGGCAAACACGCCCACAAAAACATGCCGCCAACGGGTTTGTTCCAGGTGATGTCCAGGCCCGTCATCTCCTTGGCAAGTGCTGCCAGCATGGCATCGCGCTGCGATTTGTACAGTGCGCGAATGGTCGGCACATGGCGATCCAGAAAGCCGCCTTGCATAACTTCAGCAATCATGCGCTGGTTGAAGCCGGGGCTGTGCAAATCTGCCGCCTGCTTGGCTTGCAGCAGTTTGGGCATCAACGCGGGCGGGGCCACCATGAAGCCCAGACGCAATCCGGGAGCCAGCACTTTGGAAAACGAGCCCAAGTAAACGCAGCCATCGGGGTTGCGGGCCGTCAAGGGCAGGGGAGGTGGCGCATCAAACCACAGGTCGCCATAGGGGTTGTCTTCAATCAGCGGCAGACCCAATTCGGCTGCCCGCGTTGACAAGGCGGCGCGGCGCGCCTCGCTCATGGTGCGACCCGTCGGGTTTTGAAAATTCGGCAGCACGTAGAGAAACCGCGCATCTTTGGCCTTTTCGGTCAAGTCCTCGATGCGCACGCCTTCGTCATCACTGGCAACGCTCACCACCTCGGGCTCCATAGGCATGAAGGCTTGCAACGCACCCAGGTAAGTGGGGGTTTCCACCAAAATTCGGCTGCCTGCGTCAATCAGAACTTTGGCGATCAAGTCCAGGCCCTGTTGTGACCCGGTGGTGATCAGCACCTGCGCAGCATCAACCTTCCAGGGCAAGCTGGCAGCCACCATTTCGCGCAAGGGGGCGTAGCCTTCGCTGGCGGCATATTGCAGTGCCGCTTGGCCGTAGGCTTCGCCCTTGCCGCGCAACACTTCTTCGCAGGCTTTGGCAAACTCGGTAATCGGAAACGTTTTGGGCGACGGCAAGCCGCCCGCAAAACTGATGATGCCCGGCTTCTCGGTGATTTTCAGAATCTCGCGAATCACTGAGGGGTTCATTTTTTCGGCGCGGCGTGCCAGAGTCCAGGGGCTGGTGCGGGGCAGGTCATTGGGTTTCATGGTTTTCTCCACAGGTTAATGCGATGGTTCAAATGATAGGCGGGTAGATTCGCGCTTCGAAAAAATACTTCAAGAGACTGGTGCGGCTGGTGCAGTTGAGACGGGCATTTTCTTGCCGATGAAGACGACCGCGATGACCGCCAGGCCAAAGCCCAATGTCAAGGCGTCGAGTGTCTCACCCAACAAGGGCACAGCAAACAACATGCTGATGAAAGGCTGCACCAGTTGCACTTGGCTGACCCGCACAGTGCCGCCTAGCGCCAACCCGCGGTACCAGGCGAAAAAGCCCAACCACATTGAAAAGACGGCAACGTAAGCAAAGGCCCACCAGGCCAAGGGCTTGACGTTGCCCTGTGGCAGGTCCAACCAGGCCAAAGGCGTGGTCAACGGCAGTGACATCACCAGCGCCCAGCAAATGACATGCTCTGCCCGCATGGTTTGGGACAGTTTGGCACCATAACCGTAGCCCACCGCCGCGCAGGCCATGGCCAAAAGCAACAAAGCGTCGGCGGGTGAAATTGCCAACCCGTTGGCCTGCGCAGTCCCAGAAGCTCCCGACTTGATGACTGCAAAGGCAACCACCAAGGCCGTGCCTGCCATCGCACACATCCAAAAACCATTGGACGGGCGTTGCCGGGCAAGCCACGCGCCCACCGCAGCCGTAGCCAAGGGCAGCACACCGACGATCACGCTGGCGTGAACGGCTTCGACGTGGCGCATGGCAATCGAGGTGCAGAGCGGAAACCCAAACACCACGCCAGCGGCGACCAGTGCCAGTTGCCGCCATTGCTCCGGCTTTGGAAGGGGCGCTTTGGATGCGATCAAAAACAAGGCCGACAGGCCACCCGCCACCACTGCACGGCCCATGGCAATGAAGATGCCCGACATTTGGGGCGCGTCCGGTGTTCCGACAGCCAAACGTGTCATGGGCAACGTGAGGGCAAAAATGACAACGCCAAGCAAGCCCAACCACATGCCGCGCTGGTGGTTGTTGGCGAGTTTTTGGCCTGGAGTGGCTTTGCCTTCGGCGGTATTGGCTGCGGGGGTAATAGCTGGGGTGGTCGTCATAGCGTGCCCATCCAAACTGCCGTGGCCACCAACACGGCCGCCATAGCGCGGTTGAACCAGGCGAGCCGATCCCCCTGCATCAGCCAATCGCGCAACATGGAGCCGAGGGCGGCGTAAGTCAAATTGCTGACCAAGCCAAACACCAGCATCAAGGGCAGGGTGATGGCAAAGCGCGCCAACACATCAGGCCTGCCTGCCAGCCAACCCGCCACGATGGTCAGCGCCAGCATCCAGGCCTTGATGTTCAGAAACTGAAGCATCACGCCCTGAACAAAGGTGACGTTCAATCTTGAGGAGTCCGCTTGCGCGAGGTTGCTGGACATTGCCAATTTGTAGGCCAACCACAGCAGGTAAAGCGTGCCCAGCACCTGAATGACCAGGCGCAAACCCGGCACAGCCACCACCATGGCCCCGAGGCCCGCCGCGCACAAGGTGAACAGCAACCCCCAGCCAACAGGCACGGCCAAGACGAAAGTCAACGCCCGTTTGAAGCCGAAATTCGCGGCCAGTGCAGTCGACAGCGTGGTGTTGGGGCCAGGCGTGAAGCTGGCAGCGGTGGTCAGCAGCAGCAGGGCGGTGAATTCAGCGGTGTTCATTCAGGACGGTCAGGTGATCAGGGTGATAGTGGCGAAGGAAGGTTTTAAATGCCACAGCATGGGGTTGACTTTAGAGTGATTGCCAGCACAGAATAAGTACAGTTTTGCACTCAAATTACCAATCTGTACTGGCTATTGCGTCAATACAGCCTAAATTAACTTTCAAGCCGAGTCACGCCATGTTGATGAAATCAGCCGCCCAGTCACTGTCAGAGCAACTTTGCGGGCGCTTTGCCGAGCGCATACGAACCCGCTTGCTGGCGCCAGGTGCCAGGCTGCCGTCGGTGCGACAATGCGCAGAGCAGCAGGGCGTCAGCGCGTCGACAGTGGTTGCGGCTTACGATCAGTTGCAGGCCCAGGGTTTGATTGAAGCGCAGAGGAACCGGGGTTTTTTTGTGCGTCGCGCCAGCGCAGGCAGTTCGGTGGCGGCCAGGGGCGCTGGCACAGACGCCGAGGCGGCAAGGGCAGTATTTGAATCCCATCACGTTCCGGTCAACGCCACCGCCTTGATTCGTGGCATGTTTCACAGCCCGCATGACAAGCCGCAACCTGGCATGGGAATTTTTCCGCCAGATTGGCTTAAAACAAGTTTCATGGCCACCTCGATTCGCAAGGTCACCAGCAGCAGTGCCCTGGAGTCGTTTTCATTGCAGTATGGTGAACCAGCTGGTGACTTGGGGCTTCGGCAGTCTTTGTCAAACAAGTTGGCCGCGGTCAATATTCACGCCGCGCCCCACCAAATTGTCACCACCGTGGGTGCCACGCATGCGCTCGATATTGTGAGTCGCACGCTACTGAAAGCGGGCGACTTCGTCATGGTTGAAGAGCCAGGTTGGGCGATTGAATTTGCCCGTCTGGCCGCGTTGGGCATGCGCATACTGCCCGTCCCCCGGGACGCCGATGGGCCTGACCTGGCGGTCATGGCACGCTATTGCGAACTGCATGCCCCCAAGCTGTTTGTGAGCGTCAGCGTGTTTCACAATCCAACCGGTTACTGCCTTCCTCCGGGCAGTGCTCACCGGGTTTTGCAATTGGCCAATGCGCACAATTTTCACATTGTTGAGGACGACACCTACAGTCATCTGGCACCTGACCATGCCACCCGTCTGTGTGCGCTGGACGGCTTACAGCGCACCATTTACGTGAGCGGGTTTGCCAAAATTCTGGTGCCTGGCTGGCGGGTGGGCTACCTTGCGGCGCCTGCCAATTTGGTCGAACAGTTGCTGGACACCAAACTGCTCGCTACCCTGACGACCCCCGCATTGCTTGAAAAAGCGCTCGCCTGGTGCATTGACCAAGGCCAACTGCGGCGTCATGCGGAACGCATCCGCACCCGCCTGGATGCGGCACGCAGTCGCAGCGTGAAGCTGGCCTTGGCGCATGGTTGCACCTTTGCAGCACCCCCTGCCGGGTTATTTGGATGGGTTGACACGGGTGTCGACACAGACGCGCTGGCGCAGCGCATGCTGGATGTTGGCTACCTGCTCGCGCCAGGAGCGCTGTTTCATGCCCAACGGCAGCCCAGTACCTTGATGCGCATCAACTTTGCCAGCACGCAAGACGCTCTGTTTTGGAAAGCGTATTCGCAATGCACAGTGAGCATGAAAAGTAGCGTGCCCAGTAAAAATTCCTGAATTTCACGGGCCTTGCTGCGCCAATTTGCCAATTGGCGAGTGCCTGCAAGTTACACCGCCGAAAAGTCAGGTTTTCTTTTTTCCATGAACGCCGTGAAGGCCTCACGCGCCGCAGGCTCTCGCATCAAGCGGGCAAAAATGGCACTTTCTTCGGAAATTTGCTGGGCGATTTGCGCGGCCTGACCCATCTTCATCAAGCGCTTGGTTTCAATCAAGGAGCCCATCGGTTTGGCAGCGAGCTTGCGACCCTGCGCCTGGGCAAGGCCATTGGCCTCCAGTGGGGGCACGATGCGATTGACCAGCCCAACTTCGAGCGCCGCCTCGGCCATGAAAGGCTCACCGAGCAACAGCGCTTCTGCTGCGCGGTGGTAGCCCATCATTTGCGGCACCAGCAAGCTGGACGCCGCCTCGGGGCACAGGCCCAGATTGACGAAAGGCATTGAGAAAGCGGCGTTATCGCCTGCATAAACCAAATCACAATGGAACAGCATGGTGGTTGCAACCCCCACCGCCGGGCCGCAAACCGCAGCGATGAGCGGTTTTGGAAAGGTGCTGATTGCGCGTAAAAACCGGCTGACGGCTGATTCTTCAGTCGAGGGTGGGCGATTCAGAAAATCGCCAATGTCATTGCCCGCACTGAACACCGTGGCATGCCCCTGAAAGATGACAACGCGCACGCTTGGGTCTGCCGCCGCCTCGCCCAAAGCGTCCGCCATCGCGCCGTACATAGCCTGGGTGATGGAGTTCTTTTTTTCTGGACGATTCAAGGTCAGGGTGGTGACGCCAGTTTCGGTGTGGATCAGGATGTCGGTCATAGGCAGGTGATTGGGAAGTGCAAAGCTGAGCGAAAAGGTAGGGGCGAAGTGAAGAGTCAGGAGCTGATTGGCACTAGCCTGTCAAGGCTTCCCGGACAAAATCCAGACGGTCTTGGCCCCAAAACATATCGTCGCCGACAAAAAAGCTTGGTGCGCCAAAAACGCCTCGGTCCACCGCGGCCTGCGTCACCGCCTTGAGTTGTTCTTTGATTTGTGGGTCACTGGCCAGTGCCATCACTGCCACAGGATCCAAGCCTGCCGTGGCCAGCACGGTGGCCACTGTGGTGGGGTCGTTCAGGTTTTGCTTGTCAACCCAAATCGCCTTGAACACCGCATCGCGGTAAGCGCCCAATTGCGGCGAACCTTGATGTGTCAACCCCACGTCGGCGCGCATCAGGGTGATCGTGTTGATCGGGAAGTGCGGGTTCATGGTCAGCGGCACGCCGTAGCGGTTGGCATAACGGGCCATGTCGGTGAACAGGTAGCTGCCTTTGAGGGGCACACTGATGGGAGGTCGATTGCCGGTGGCCTGAAAGACGCCGCCCAAAAGCATGGGCTTCATGACGACCTGTGCGCCCGTGTCCAAGGCCAGCTTGGGCAATTGGGTGTAGGCCAGGTAAGCTGCGGGGCTGCCGAAATCGAAATAAAAATCAACGGTTTTGGTCATAGGATTCCTGGTGCGGCAAACATGTGGTCAAAACTTTACCATGCAAGGGGCAAAAATTCTGCTCAGCCAACGCCAGCCCGTCATTGCCTTTGCGAGCGTCAAGCTTTGAAGTAAACAATTTGATGCGTGGTGACCAGCAGTTTGCCAGCCTCGCTCCAGACTTGTGCAGTCTGGTCAAAAAACCCGTCGCTAAAGGCCTGCCCTTGGGCTTGGCCTAACAGGTAGCCCATCCCCACTTCGCGCAAAGCCGCATGGTCTGTGTGAAAGTAGACCGTCATTGACACCGTGCCCACGGGCGTGGGGCTTGCGCGCCTGCGCATGATGCGCGGAAAAAAGAGGTCTGACAGAGCGGTCAATGAAGCGAAGTCCAGTGGGCGGGGTGGCGCGTCGCGCATCCACAGTTGCGACAGACTGTTGCCCAAGTCGCGTCCGTCCCAAGCCACTGGAAACCCGCCACTGACAAAGCGTTGCTCATAGCGATTGAGCCACTCCATGCGCACCTTGCCCTGAGTTGGGGCGGTGTCGGCAGGGGCGGTCACAGTCGGCATTGCGCATTCAACCAGGTTGAACGCACCGCGCCGCACGGCCGTGACGACCGTGGCAGTCAGCACTGTTTGATCTGCTTGAACAACCTCCAACAACCAATGCTGGGTTGATCGATTGGTGCGAGCAGCGCGGGCCTTCACGCAGAGTGCGCCCTCTGCCAATGCTGCACAAAAATTGATCGTCAATGAAATCGGATCGCCCAGGCGGTCTGAGTGAAGCAGAACAGCATTGAGTGCCTGCGCTGCCATGACACCACCAAATGGCCCGACCATGTTGGCGTAGGCCGGGCTGGTGTGGCCGAGCCATTGGCCATCAGGCTGTTGAGTCAGTGCTATGGCATCGTCAAACGGGTGCATTGACATGGCGTGCGAAGGTCGGGGCCTCAAATCCGCTCAAAAATTCCGGCCGCTCCTTGGCCCATGCCAACGCACATGGTCACCATGCCGTATTTCAAATTTTTCCGGCGCAAGGCATGCACCACCGTGGCAGAACGAATGGCTCCTGTTGCACCCAATGGATGACCCAAGGCGATGGCGCCGCCCATGGGGTTCACTTTGGTAACGTCCAGGCCCAAAGTGTTGATCACCGCCAAGGACTGGGCTGCAAAGGCTTCGTTCAACTCGAACCAATCGATGTCTTGGAGCTTCAAATTGGCATTTCGCAGTGCTGCTGGAATTGCTTCGATGGGGCCGATGCCCATGATGTGCGGCGGCACGCCCCGGCTGGCAAAACTGACAAATTTGGCAAGTGGAGTCAGGCCATATTGCTTGACTGCTTTTTCACTGGCCAATATCAAAGCGCCAGCGCCATCTGACGTTTGCGAGCTGTTGCCCGCTGTGACCGAGCCGCGTGCCGCAAACACGGCTTTGAGTTTGGACAAGCCTTCAAACGTTGTGTCGGGCCGTGCGCCTTCGTCCAGGCTGACAGTGCGCGTGGCCGTGATGACTTCGCCCGTTTCCAGGTTGGGTGATCGGTCAGTCACTTCGACCGGGGTGATTTCGCTGGCGAAGTCACCCGCTATCATGGCGGCCACTGCACGGCGATGGGATTCGACCGCGAACTCGTCTTGCGCCTGGCGAGAGACCTTCCACTGGTTGGCGACTTTTTCAGCGGTCAAGCCCATTCCATAGGCAATGCCAATGTTGTCGTCGTTCAAAAACATGGAAGGCGACAGCGACGGCGCGTTGCCCATCATCGGCACCATGCTCATGCTTTCGACGCCGGCAGCAATCATCACGTCGGCTTCGCCCACGCGAATCCGGTCAGCGGCCATCTGCACGGCTGACAAGCCAGACGCGCAAAAACGATTCACCGTGATGCCGCCAACGCTGTGCGGCAGACCTGCCAGCACCGCGCCAATCCGGGCGATGTTCAGGCCCTGCTGTGCTTCTGGAATAGCGCAGCCGCAAATGATGTCTTCAATTGCAACGGGGTCAAGCGTGGGCACCTGCTGCAACGCGCTTCTGAGCGCGGAGACCAGCAAGTCATCTGGTCGGGTGTTGCGGAAAAACCCACGGTGGGAGCGCCCAATAGGGGTGCGCGTGGCGGCAACAATGTAAGCTTCTTGAATTTGTTTCATGGTGGGTTCGGGTAGGTGCGATCAAGCCTGAGGCGCAAATCGTTGGCCCCAATCGGCGATGTCCTGGTCGATGCCTTGGCTCAGTGCATGCAAGGCAGCGTGGCGCAAACGAAGCTTGGTCGCCGTGAAGGCAGCCGGGGTCAATTTTTGCAAACGGGCAACTTGGGCTTGCACAGCCGAGGCCAAGGCTTCTGGTGCGACGGCTTCGTCCAAAATTCCAGCGGCCAGCGCGGCGTCACCGCCATAGGCTTGGGCCGTGATGCCAGCCTGGGTGAGATGCGCGGGCGCGAGCCGCTGCTTGCATACTTCAATCGCAAAGTAGGGCAGTGTCATGCCAATGGCGACTTCATTGGCCTGAAAGACCGCGCCTTGCTTGAGTCCGATGCGAACATCAGCGCACAACAGCACGAAAAACCCCATCGCCACGGCGTGGCCAGAGCATGCAGCGACGATAGGCTGCGGGTGCGACAACAGGCGGTGCGACAAACGCGCCCCGACTGCCAACATTTTCAGCGTTTCGGCAGAGTCGCCTTTTTTGAAGACTGACAGGTCAAAGCCGCCCGAGAACATGCCAGCGCGGCCCGTCAAAACCACAATCGCCTTGTCGGCTTCAGCACGGTCCAGCGCTGCGTTAAGAGCATCAAGCATGCGCACACTCATGACGTTGGCTTTGCCGTCGTCCATGGTCAAGGTGGCAACGCCTGCGTTCAGTTCGTAGTTGAGTAAGGTGTCCATCGCGGTGTCCTGAAAATTGTTAAGCAGGTGGCTGAAATTAGTTGCGCAAAGGCTTGCCCGTGGACATCATGCCCATGATGCGCTCTTGCGTTTTCGGGTGTGTGAGCAAGGCGCAGAAAGCCCGGCGCTCCAAAGTCATCAGGTACTCTTCGGTCACCAGCGCGCCTGCATCCACGTCGCCGCCGCACACCACATGGGCGATGAGTCCTGCGATGTGAAAGTCATGCGCGCTGATAAAGCCGCCGTCCCGCATGTTGACCAATGAGCCTTTGATCGTGGCCACGCCGCTGCGTCCAGCCACAGCAAACTGGCGCTTGTGCGGTGCGCGGTAACCGCTGGCAAACATGGATCTGGCTTCGTTGATGGCCACAAACAGCAATTCATCTTTGTGCGCCACGATGACATC
>JANNCN010000147.1:0-15919 GCA_031386665.1 Rhodoferax sp.
GTCATGCGCCGCATTGCCCACCTGGACATGGATGCCTTTTACGCATCGGTTGAGCTGCTGCGCTACCCGCAACTCAAGGGCCTGCCCGTGGTGATTGGCGGGGGTCGCCGCGCTGAAGACGAAACCCTGCGCCAAACCTACGAAGGCCACACCCTGGCCGACATTCCAGTGGAGTCGTTTCCGCGCCTGCAAGGCTACACCGGGCGCGGCGTCATCACCACGGCCACCTACGCAGCCCGCCAGTTTGGCGTGGGCTCGGCGCTGGGGCTGATGAAAGCCGCCAAGCTGTGCCCACAGGCCATTTTGCTGCCGGTTGATTTCAACGAATACCGCAAATACTCGCGTCTCTTCAAAGCCACCATCCTGGAGATCGCGCCTTTGATGGAAGACCGGGGTGTGGACGAGGTTTACATCGACTTCACCGACGTGCCCGGCGGTCAGCGCGAGGGTGGCCGGGTGCTGGCGCGGTTGATTCAAAAAGCGATTTTTGACGCCACTGGGCTCACTTGCTCTGCGGGCGTGGCTCCTAATAAACTGTTGGCCAAAATGGCCAGCGAATTCAACAAACCCAACGGCATCTCGGTGGTGTTTGAGGAAGACCTGCAAAGCCACATCTGGCCGCTGGCTTGCCGCAAAATCAATGGCATTGGCCCCAAATCCGATGAAAAACTACAGTCGCATGGCATTCACCTGATTGGCGACCTGGCCGCTCGCGACGAGCAGTGGTTGATTGACAATTTTGGCAACGCCACCGGCAGTTGGATGCACCACGCCGCCTGGGGCCGCGACGACCGCCCGGTGTCCACCCACAGCGAGCCCGTCAGCATCAGCCGCGAAACCACGTTCGACCGCGACTTGCACGCCGTGCGCGACAAGGCCGAGCTGGGTGCCATCTTCACCCGCCTGTGCGAGCAACTGGCAGCCGACCTGCAACGCAAGGGCTACGCGGGCAAAACCATTGGGATCAAGCTGCGCTACGACGATTTCAAAGCTGCTACGCGCGACCTGACGATTGACCTGCCCACGGACGACGCCAAAACAATTCGGCAAAGCGCGGGGCAGTGTTTGAAGCGTGTGCCTTTGCAAAAAAAACTACGCTTGCTGGGCGTGCGGGTGGGCTCACTCGTGCGGATGTCCGAGCTTGGGGGCGACTTTGACCAGTCCAAACTGGCGCCTAAGGCGGGTTTGGCGCCCGCAGTGCAAGCGCTGCACGGGCCGCAAAATCTGGCGGAACCCGAGTTGTTTTAGCGGGCGATTGGCCTCAATGGGCCACATGACGGTGTAAAAAACGACGCGCAGGCCGCATGTGCCCACCTGAGCGCATTCGCCCAGCGGCTGGCCGGGCAAACGGCGTTGCTTGCCGCCCTTGATGAGCTCCAACCCTAAAGCCACGTCGTCGCATGGCGCGTCCTGCGCCTCTGGGCCTGACGGGCCCAGCGTCTCAGTTGTGACTAGTTGAAGCCGTCGCCGTGAATTAAAGTGGAGCCATGAAAACCCCACTGAACCTGACCTGTTTCTCGCTCAGCATATCTGAGCACGTTGCCCATTTGGTGCTGAACAAGCCCGAGGCGCTGAACACCATGCACCGCACGTTTTGGCGCGAGCTTGACGAGGTGTTGACGGCCTTGCACAAGGGCGCAGACGCCCGGGTTTTGTTGATCTCCAGCACCGGCAAACACTTCAGCGCGGGCATGGCGCTGGACACCTTCAGCAGCAGCAAACCAGACGGCTCACCCAACCCCGACGGGCTGATGGATGATCAAACCCCCGAGGGGCGAGCGGCGGTTTTTGATTCGCTGCAGGCGATTCAAGCGACCTTCACCCGGTTAGAGACCATGCGCATTCCGGTGATTGCAGCGATTCAGGGCGGCTGCATTGGCGGCGCGGTTGATTTGGTCACGGCCTGTTGCATTCGATACGCCACCGCTGAAGCGTTTTTTTGCATTCAGGAAATCAACATCGGCTTGGTGGCCGACGTGGGCACCTTGCAGCGTTTGCCCAAGTTGATTCCGCTGGGCGTGGTGAAAGAGCTGGCTTACACCGGGCGGCGCCTGCCCGCTCAAAAAGCCCTGGCCTACGGGCTGGTCAATGAAGTGTTTGATTCCCACCAGGCCATGCTGGACGCCGCCTTGCAATGCGCCAAAGAGATCGCCGCCAAGCCGCCCGTGGCGATTTGGGGCACAAAGCAGGTGATTCACTATGCGCGTGACCATACGGTGGACCAGGCGCTGAAGCAAATGGGCTGGGTACAAGGTGCCATCTGGAGCAACGCCCACGTGGCCGAAGCGGTGACCGCCATGAAGCAAAAACGCCCGGCGGTTTACCCTAATTTGCCCAAGCTGCGCAGCTTCATCGATCCTAATTGAGTTGGATCCAATTCGCACGAAGCGCGTCAACTGAAATAATTGCTACTATATAAATAGCAAACTATCTATACAATTCGGGAGCTACAGGCCAATTCGGTTCATAATTTGGCCAAATTGAGCACTTTTTCAAAAAAAAGAACTTGCAGGTTCTTTTTTGCCAAAACAGCGTCTTTTTCAACCTGAATTCAAGACCGGGAGCCGACCGCCGTCGATTTGCGCAAGTACATGTCTTCGTCCGCCCGCCTAAGCAGGGTTTGCAGGTCATGCCCTTCATCGGGGCACAGCGCAATGCCGATGGACGCACCCACCGACATCTGCTCTCCATCCGTCGCAATGCCTTGCAGCGAATGCAGGGGTGCCGACAGGGCGCGCTCCAGCTTGTCGCGGGCGCGGGCTGCACCGTCGTGATTGGGCACGTTTTCGAGCAGCACCACGAACTCATCACCGCCGTAGCGTGCCGCCAGATCGGTGTCACGCAAATTGGCCGTGAGGCGCTGGGAGATCTCGGTCAGCACTTTGTCCCCTATATCGTGGCCAAACCGGTCGTTGATGCCTTTGAAGCCATTCAAATCCAAAAATAGCACCGCAAACGGGTGGTTGTCGCCACTGCGCCGCTGCGTGACGATGCGGTCTTCGATGCGCCTGATCATGGCCTCGCGGTTGGGAATGCCCGTCAGCCGGTCGGTAAAAAGCTGCGCCTGCATGGCTGCAAATGACTTGGCGAGTTCGCCAATTTCATCGCTGCGGTCTAAAGAGATGTGGTTGTCAAAATGACCCTCGCCCATCTTTTTGGCGGCTAACGCAAGGTTTTGCAAATCTTTGGCAATGATGTTCAAAACGCCCAAGCCCGTCACCCCAATCAAAAGACACGCTATCAGGGCAAGCCATGCTGTTCGTTGAACGTTGTCCGTTACCTTTTGCATGAAATCATTGCGTGGCACAGCGACTGCGATCGTCCAGTTCAAACCTGCTTTGTCACGAAGAGTGGCATAGCCGGCCTGGATGATGTCGCCATTCGGACCAATAAAACTGCTGGTTTGCGAATCACCCCGGCTGCCACGAGGTCGGCTGTCGGCGGCAATGGTCAGCTCTTTGACCTTGGTATAGGTTGCTGCAATCAACACGTCATCGCTTTGTGCGGCGTTGAGACGGCTGTTGTTATCCCCCACACCTTTGCGCAGATGCGGCCCGCGCGACGTGGCAATCAAGTTACCGTCAGGCTCGACGATAAAAGCAAAGCTGTTGGCGCTAAGCTTGAGCTTTTTCAAAAAATCATTCAAATGGGCTAAAGACAAATCGGTCGCGACCACCCCCTCAAACTGGCCTTGCTCGTTGTTCACCCGCCGGGCGCGGGTGCCCACCAGTTGCAGCGTTTTGAAGTCGATGTAGATGGAAGTCCAGGTCTGGTTGGTGGAGCTTTGGCCGGTTTTGTACCAGGGGCGCTCGCGCGGGTCGAACTTGCGGCTTTCGATGACCGGGTCTTTCAACTCGCCGTTGATGCTGTTGAACCGGTAAATGGAGCGGTTGGCCTCAGGGTCGGTCAGCAAGCGCAGTTCAGCTTCGGTCTGCGAAAAGCGCCACAGGCCCAAAAACTGCCCGTTGCGGTTGCCGTAATAGGCGTAGTTGTTCGGGTCCAGATGAACTGATGTGGCCAGCCAAAACCGGGTTCTGAGCGCGGCCAGGTCCGATTTGACCGACGCTGGGGCGGGAACGCCGGATGGAAACGCCGTCTCAAGCACCGCTTCAGAGCCCGAAATATGCTTGTCCACGGCCTGGTCAATTCGATCTACTGTTTCGCGCAGAACGCGGTCAGACAGGGTGTCCACCGCCTCGCTGCCTGCCCGGTAAGATAAAAAGCCGATGGTCAGCGCCGCAATCAGCACCAGCACCACGTAAGGAACAGTCAACATCAGGCGCAACGACATGCGCGGAACAATTTTCTTCATGGTCTTGTCATTTTTAAGCTAGCCGGCTAATTTTTTTCGTCCCGGATGACCATTATCGCATGCTGGAAGCCCCAAACAAGCTCCTTATTCGATAGCAAAGATTCAACTCAAAATGCTGCATTGGTTCTCGGAGAGCCCAGAAAACTAGCGCTGAATCGGCTCCTGTTGGATAATCGAAGACACCATGAATTTGCCTTCTTCGCCGCAAGGAATCGAGCCCGCGCCAACCAAACCGAGCCTGGCTCCTTTGTCAGCCACGGAAATTTTGCGGTTGATGGACACCAGCATGGGTGCCACGGTGTCTATCATCGACCGGGATATGCGATTTCGGTATGTCAACGCCGGTTTCGCACAGGCTTTTGGCGTGCCTGCGCCGGACATGGTGGGCATGTCCATTCACGACGTTTACAACGACGCCGATTACGCCAGTTTTGAGCCCTACGTGAAGCGCGCGCTGGACGGTGAGCGGGTCAATTACGAGCGACTGGGGCGCATTCACCTGCGCGAAAAAGTCTGGCGCACCGTGTCGTTGAGCCCCTGGCGGGACGAACAAGGCCAAGTGGCGGGTATCGTGCATGCGTCGCTGGCGGTGCATGAGCTGATGGTGTCCACCGAAGCACTTCAGGCCGCGAACGACCGACTTTCAAACCACATGGATAACAGCCCGCTGTCGGTGATTGAGATGGACGCGAATTTGAACATCCAGCGCGCCTCAAACCGGGTCACGCAGATGCTGGGGCTGAATGCAGAGGCCATTGTGGGCCAAGCGATGTTCGACGCCCTGGGCTGCGGCGCGCAACTGCACGATTTGCAACAAGCCTTTGGCCGCCTGCTAAGTGGCCTTGAAACCCGCAACCGAATTGAGTCCGTTCATCTTTTGGCCGACGGCAGAACCGTGACCTGCGAATGGTTCAACTCGGCCTTGGTCGCACCCGATGGGCAAGTCAGCTCCGTGATGTCGCTGGTGGAGGACGTGAGCGCCCGCGTTGAAGCGCAAAACCAGTTGCGCAGGCTGGCCCTGCACGATGCCCTGACCGGGCTGCCCAACCGCAACGCGTTTTCAGAGCGGCTCACGGCCTCGCTCTCGCGTGCCAGCCGCAGCCATAGCCCCGTTGTGTTACTGTTCATCGACCTGGACAGTTTCAAGCAAGTGAACGACGATTTTGGCCACGCCAGCGGCGACGAAGTGCTCTGCGAAGTCGCCCGGCGCTTGCTGCTGTCGGTGCGCGAAACCGACGTGGTGGCGCGCCTGGGCGGCGATGAATTTGTGGTGCTGCTGGACACCGAGGTTGACCACAACACCCCCGAACGGGTTTGTGAGCGCATCTTCAGCCTGCTGGCGGTCCCGTGCGAATTCAGCAACGGCCAGGCCGACATTGGCGCATCGATTGGGGTCGCCAAACACTCACCCGCCTCAGGCCGCGCCGAAGACCTGCTGAAACGCGCCGACGCCGCCATGTTTGAAGCCAAGCGCGCGGGCAAAGCCTGCGTGCGTTACGACCAGCTCAGCCTGTCTTGAGGGTCGCGGTTGGAGGCGTGACTTGGCGCGGGCTTGATTTTGCCGTGGCTTGTCGAAAGCCTACTGCCGCGCCATTCGAATGTTCCGTGGCAAGGCCGCCGGATGGCTGGTGCGGTACGGGTTGATGTCCAGCCCGCCCCGGCGCGTATAGCGGGCGTACACGGTCAACTTCATCGGCTTGCAGCGGGTCCAGATGTCCATGAAGATGCGCTCAACGCACTGCTCGTGAAACTCGTTGTGGTTGCGAAAACTCACCAAATACTGCAGCAAACCGCCCTGCTCAATCTGGTCGCCCGTGTAGCTGATCTGCACGCTGCCCCAGTCGGGTTGCCCCGTGACCAGGCAGTTGCTTTTGAGCAGGTTGCTGGTTAAGACTTCAGACACGGGCGCTTCGTTTGGCGTTGCAGACAGCAAGTCTGGCGCCGGCGTGTAGCGGGTGCATTCGATGTCCAGACGGTCCAGGCTCAAGCCGTCCAGCTCATGCACGGGTTCGCGGTCAAACACATCTGCCGCCAGAATCGTGACGCCAATGGAGAGCGGGTTGGCGGGTGGATTGGGCGTCGGGTGAGTCGCCAGCTGAGGCAGCGGTTGTTGTGCTGAACCCAGTGCCGAGTCTTGTCGCCACACCGCCTCACTCAAATCGGCTCGCAGCCGGGTTTTCACCTCGTCTGCGCTTTCAAACCGAGTGTTGTTGAAGCTGTTGAGATACAGCTTGAGTGACTTGCTTTCAATGATGTTGCGGGTCTCGCAGGGCATAGTGAAATGCGCCAAGGCCACTTGCGGCTTGCCGCGTGGGTTCAACCAGCTCAGCTCAAACGCCGTCCACATGTCGGCCCCAAAAAACGGTTGCACCGCTTCAATGCCGAGTTCAGCCCGTTTGTCAGCCCGCGCGATAGGGAACAGCAGCGTCGCGTCGTACTGATCCACGTAAGCGGCTGACTTGCCGAGGGGGGAATGCGTGGGGGAATTATTCATGCAAATCTGACAGAGCAATTTCCCGACGGGCCGCCCCTAGGGAAATTAGCCCCCTCGGGGGGCAGCGTCCACACGAAGTGGGAAAGCGTGGGGGTCATATTTCCCGACGGGCCGCCCCTAGGGAAATTAGCCCCCTCAGGGGGCAGCGTCCACACGCAGTGGGTAAGCGTGGGGGTCACATTCATGCTGCCTGGAAATGCGGAATCATGGCGGCCAAAACATGGGTTTGTACGCCACTTGGCAAGTCATGCCCCATGCCTTTGACGGCCACCAATTTGGATTTCGGAATGCGCCGCGCCGTGTCTTGCCCGCCTGAAAACGGCACCAGCACGTCGTCGGTGCCATGAATCACCAACGTGGGCACGGTCAGCTTTTTCAGCGCATCGGCACGCTGGCTGTCGGCCATGATGGCAACCATTTGCCGCATGACGCCCTCAGGGTGGTAGCTGCGTTTTGTGGCAATGGCGGCGCGTTCGCGCACCTCGGCTTCAGGTGCCGGGAAGCCGGGGCTGCCGATCACTTTGATCAGCTTGACGTAAAAATCGCCCATGTCTTGCTCAGAGTTGCTGGCCGGGCGATTCAACAGTGCGCGCAGCACGTGCGACTTGGTTTGTGGCAGGCCACGGGCACCGCTCGTACTCATGATGCTGGTCAGGCTCAAGCAACGCGCGGGAGCGGCCAAGGCAACGCGCTGGGCAATCATGCCGCCCATGCTGGCCCCCACGATGTGGGCTTTGGCGATATTGAGCGCATCCAGCACGCCCAAGCTGTCTTTGGCCATGTCGTTCAGGGTGTAAGGCGCTTGCACGGCCAGACCCAGGCGCGCTTTGAGCCCCGCCCACAGCACGTTGGGAACGCCCAGCGCATCAAAGTGGCGACTCAAACCAATGTCGCGGTTGTCGAACCTCACCACCCGAAAACCAGCATCAACCAATTTTTGGACAAATGGCTCAGGCCAGGCGATCAATTGCATGCCCAGGCCCATGATCAGCAGCACGACCGGGCGTTCAACGCCGCTTTCGTTCAGCCCAGGCCCGCTGTCGTCCACTTCAATGTCAATTCCATTTGCTATATATTTCATAGCTAACTATCCCTATTATTCGAGAGCTCAAGCCCTATTTTACTTAAAATTCGCGCTTTGAGCCTTTTTTGGGCTGAAAAATACCCAAATTGGGTATGCTTTTGACTTTTTCAAGTTTTTCGCCTATTTTCAGCATTGAATTGGCTTTCAGCTGCCTTCCAATGACTTTCAATCGGCCACGTTGCGCCTGAACACCAGCCGGTCATCGTCAGACACCTCAGCCGCAAAAACATAGCCATCCGAGTTGAAGTGCTGCAAAGCCAGCACATCGTCAATGCGGTTTTCAATAGCAAAGCGTGCCAAAGCGCCGCGCGCCTTTTTGGCAAAGAAACTGATGACCTTGAAATTGCCGTTTTTAAAGTCTTCAAACACGCAGTCGACCACGCGGGCGTTCAGCGCCTTGATTTTGACGGCCCTGAAGTATTCGACCGATGCCAAATTGACCACCGTCGGCACCGTGTCGTTTTGCAAGCGCTCGTTCAAATAAAGCGACACGCGGTCGCCCCAAAACTGAACCAAATTGTCAGCGCGGCCGATTTTCAGGCTCGTGCCCATTTCCAGCCGGTAGGGCTGCATCAAGTCCAAAGGTCGCAAAACGCCGTACAGGCCGCTCAAAATGCACAGGTGCTGTTGCGCCCAGTCCAGGTCGGTAGCAGCCAAGGTTTTGGCTTGTAAACCGTCGTACACATCGCCATCAAATGCCAAAACCGCTTGCTTGGCGTTTTGCTGCGTGAACTCTGGCGTCCAAGCTGCGTAACGGGCCACATTCAGCTCAGACAGGTTCTGGCTCAGGTCCATCAACTTGGCAATTTGCCGCCACGATTTTTTGCGCAGGGCTTTGATCAAAGGCTCGGCCTGGGCTACAAACAATGGCTGGGTGTGGGGCAGATGGCCCGACGGGGTTTCGAAATCGAGCGACTTGGCGGGAGAGAGAAGAAACAGCATGGAATATTCGGGCGGGTACGGGGCCGAAAAAAAAAGGCTTCACACGGGGAGCCTTGATTATCGTGAAAGTACCGCCGCATTCGAGTGCGCTGGGCTTTCTATTGTGGGCAGCGCACTCTAAATGCGGTCACCCACCGGACCAAAGCCCAGTACGTCTTCCAAGGGTTACTTCAAATCCCCCGCCAGCGACGCCAAAGTTTCAGGGGCAATCGCCGTGTGGGCTGGGTAATTGGTGTGGTCGCATCCCAGTTTGACGCCTGCGCCTGCCTTCACAGCCGCCCGCATGGGCACGGTCAACTCAAAGCGCACGAAATGCACCGCCGATGTCTTGACGTCGTTTTCGCGCTCCAAATCTTCGTCTGCAATGGCGTAAACGCGGGCATGGCCTTCGACCTCGATGAACATGCGGTCCTCCACGCCAATCAAACGGCCCAGTTCGCGCTTGCGTTCATTCACATCGGGGTATTCCAGCAGCAGCGTGCCTTTCCAGTTGCCGCCATCGGGCAGCAGTGGCACGTAGGCGTCCAGCTCTTGCTGAATGCCGTCTTCTTCAAACACCTTTTCAATGCGCAGCATTTCCTGAATCTGGTAGCGCAAAGTGGTCTCAGACTCAAACTGCAGATTGATGTGGTCGCCCAGTTGCACACTGCGCAGTTTGCGGTGCGCCATGATGGCGGGCTTGTGCTCTTTGCGGTACTTGGTGTAGGCCTCCAGGGTCATGAGGCTGTCGCGGGTGATGGTCATATTAGGCTTTCAGCCCGTAGGCTTCGCGAATTAGGGTTAAAGGGTGCTTTTGTGGCACTGCGCCCAGGTTGTTCACTTCAAAACCTTGCGAAATGTGGTGACCACCCAGCGGGCAGTCAGACGAAATCACGTCCGGCAAACCACCGTCTTTGTGGTTCGCCATGGCTTTGAACAAGGGCTTGCCGATTTTCATGGCCTGTTGGTGCGTCGCTTTTTTGACGCCAAAAGTGCCTGCATGGCCTGAGCAGCGCTCGTGTGTGTGCACACTGGTGCCCGGCACCATTTTCAGCATTTCCTCGGTCTTTTTGCCAATGTTTTGCACCCGGCCGTGGCACGGAATCTGGTAACTGATTTTGCCCAGGGCCACTGGGAAGTCGACCTTTAACAGCCCGTCGCGCTTGCGCTGCATCAAATACTCAAAAGGGTCCCACATGGCGTCTTTGACAAGCTGCACGTCGGCGTCTTGCGGGTACATCAGCGGAATTTCCTGCTTGAACATCAAGGCGCAACTCGGAACTGCCGCCAGAATCGCGTAACCGTCCTTGGCATATTTCGTCAGCACCGGAATATTGGCTTCCTTGCTGCTGTTGACCGACTCCAGGTCGCCCAGTTCCAGCTTGGGCATGCCGCAGCATTTTTCGGAGGTGACGATGACATAAGGCACGTCGTTGTGATCCAGAATTTTGAGCAAGTCGTGGCCAATGCCCGGCTCGTTGTAGTTGATATAGCACGTCGCGTAAATAGCAACCTTGCCCGGTGTTTTGGCACCGTCGGCCACCACCGTGGCTTTGGCTTTGGGCGCGCTGGACCGAAACCGTTTGGTGGCGAGGGCTGGCAGCCAGGCGTCTTTGTCCACACCCAGAGTCGACTCCATCACCTCACGGGCCACGGCAGTTTTGTTGATGGCGTTGACCGCCTGCACCACGATGGGAATGCCCGCAATCTGGCCATGCACATCGGTAGACGCCAACAGTTTTTCACCAAACCCGACCTCGCCTTTTTTGAACTTGATGGCTTTGGCACGCAGCATGGTGTGCGGAAAGTCCAGGTTAAATTCATGCGGCGGCACGTAAGGACACTTGGTCAGGTAACACAAGTCGCACAGATAACACTGGTCAACCACTTTCCAATAGTCTTTTTTGTCAACGCCATCGACTTCCATGGTTTTGCTCTCGTCCACCAAGTCAAACAGCGTGGGAAACGAGCCGCACAAACTGACACAGCGGCGGCAGCCATGGCAGATGTCAAAAATTCGCTCCATCTCATGAAACGTCTTTTCCTCGTCGTGATAGTCAGCGCCCTTCCAGTCAATCGGGTGACGGGTCGGGGCGGATAGGTTGCCTTCGCGTGCCATGGTGTCGGTCTCGGGGAGTTTTTGGAAATCGTTTGAAGCGCCTTTTAGCGCTTTTAAGTGCTCTGCATTGGGCGCTACCACCCACAGTGGCAACGCCCAACACGGACCAATCAATAGAGATTAATCGACCAGTTCGGCGAGCGCTTTCGCGTAACGATTGGCGTGTGAACGCTCGGCCTTGGCCAAGGTCTCAAACCAGTCAGCCACTTCGTCATGGCCTTCAGTACGGGCCGTTTTGGCCATGCCGGGGTACATGTCGGTGTACTCGTGGGTCTCACCAGCCACTGCTGATTTGAGGTTGTCACGGGTTGCACCAAAGGGCATGCCTGTAGCGGGGTCGCCACAGGTCTCAAGCCATTCCAGGTGACCATGTGCGTGGCCCGTTTCGCCTTCTGCGGTCGAACGGAACAAGGTGGCCACATCTGGCTGGCCTTCAATGTCGGCCTTGTTCGCGAAATACAAGTAGCGGCGGTTGGCCTGTGATTCGCCTGCGAAGGCGGCTTTCAGGTTGTCTTCCGTCTTGGAGCCTTTGAGTGCTGCCATGGAAATCTCCTAAGGGTTAAAAAATCAAACGCTTTAGCCTTGAATCGAAACACTGATGTCTCAACCAAAGACCACCAGAGCGTAGCCGAGCCGTGTGACTGCGTCTAATTGGCTGATTCAATGCACTGAATTGGGTTTGGCTATCGAAAGGGACTTGTTGATAATCATTCTCAATAAGCCAGGGAGATTGCCTTATTTCTGGCCGATTTGGCGATTCTCAAACGCAATAAATTACGGTATAGTGAATCGATTACGCATTGTGAAACTGTAAATCCAGATCTTTTGAATTTCCGATGCGCCATCCCAGGAGATCGCGATGTCTGCCCAACTCAAGCCCACAGCCTCTCAAAGTTCATTGAATGCCGCGTTGCATGGGCAGGCCCTGCCCGCGCCCGCACCCATTCAACAGCTGCACCACTATGCGTACCGCTGCAAAGACGCTGAGGAAACCCGGCACTTTTACGAGGACATTCTGGGCTTGCCGCTGTACCACATCATCCAAAGCGATGTGGTACCCAGCACGGGTGAACATTGCCCCTACACGCACCTGTTTTTTCGGTTGCAAGACGGCTCGTTTGTCGCGTTTTTTGACCTGGGGGACGACCAAGCGGCCCTGCCCTCGCCCAACACACCGCTGTGGGTCAACCACATTTCTTTTCGGGTCGATTCGGTGCAAGCCTTGATCGATATGAAAGCCCGACTTGAAGCCGAACATTTTGAAGTGCTGGGCGTGACCGACCACCATATTTTCAAAAGCATCTATTTCTTTGACCCCAATGGCGTGCGCCTGGAGCTAACCGCCCAATTGGCGGACGAATTTCAAATGCTGCAAATGAGCCAAACCGCGCACGCGACCCTGAACGAATGGACCCAGCGCAAAGAACAATGGCGCAAGGATCGCCAGAAAGCACCAGAGCATGCCCCAGCTATTGCAGCCGCCTAAAGACAAAGCAAGCCAGGCCCCCGCCAAGCCCTACAACGGCGCAGGTTTTAACAACGGCTACGAATTCACCCAAGGCGCGGCCTACGACCTGCCGCGCTACCCGTTCACCCCGCCGCCAGAGATCGCGACCCCCGCGAAGGCACCCACTCGCTACCCGGTGGTGATCGTGGGCGGTGGCATCACGGGCTTAACCCTGGCTTGCGCCTTGGCGCGGCTGGGTGTGGCCGCTGTGTTGCTGGATGAAGACGACACCGTGGGCGTCAAAGGCGCATCATCACGCGGCATTTGCTACACCCAAAAATCGCTCGAAATATTTCATAAATTGGGCATTTACGAGCGCATCGCAGCCAAGGGCATTCAGTGGAGCGTGGGGCGAACGTTTGCAGGGGTTGATGAGGTTTATTCGTTTGACCTGCGCGAGCAAGGCAATTTCAACCTGTCGCAGCAGCCACCGTTCATTAATATTCAGCAGTTTTACATTGAAGGCTTTTTGGTCGACCGCATTCAAGACTTGGGGCACATTGACATTCGCTGGAAGACCCGGGTGACCGGGTTCACGCAAAACGACCAAGGCGCGGTATTGAGCCTGCAAACGCCTGCTGGAAACTACGCCCTGGTTGCCGACCACGTGATCGATGCAACTGGCACACACAGCCCGTTTCACCATTGGACGGGGGCCACGGTGCACACCAAAAAGGGCGATGACCGCTGGTGCATTGCCGACGTCAGGTTCTCCAAACACCCGCCCGTTGAACGCCACACCTGGATCGAAGCGCCCTTCAACGAGAACCGGGCTGTATGGCAGCACTTGATGGCTGACAACGTGTGGCGCATTGACTACCAAATGGCGCCAGACGCCAATCCCGCCGAAGTCAGCCGCGAGTCCGTGGTGCGTGAGCGCCTGCAACGCCAGTTTGGCCCCGAGGTCGAGGTTGAAATCGTATGGGTCGGCCCTTACGCCTACCGCAGCCAATGTGTTGATCAATTGCGACTGGGGCGAGTCTTTTTTGTAGGCGATGCCGTCAAAACCGTCAGCCCGTTTGGTGCGCGTGGCGGCAACACAGGCATTTCAGATGCCGACAACCTGGCCTGCAAACTCCATGCCGTGCTGCGCAGGCAGGCCCACCCCAGCTTGTTGGACGCTTACCACCAGGAGCGCCATGAAGCGGCGACGCAAAATGTGCAGGTCACCAACCGAACCGCCCGATTTTTGCGTGCTGCCGAAGGCCCGGAACGCCTGTTTCGCAGTGCAGCCATCAGTTTGGCCAAGCGATACCCGTTTGCAAGGGCGTTGATCAACACCGGTCGCATGGCGGTTGCCAACCAGTACACACAATCAGCCATTTGCCACCCGACAGGCGGCGTTTCGGTGCAAAACGTGGTGCTTTGGTTTGACCGCAAAGGCAGGCACATCAGCAACTTGAATGACCTGCTGGTGTGGTGCCAAGGGCGAATTTTGCTATTGATTTTTGGCCGAATTCCCTTGATGGACGTTCCCCGGCTGCAAAAATTGACATTGCGCCTGCCTGTGCGGATTGTTCAAGTGCTGGCGATCGACAAGTCTGCCGGTGCAGAGCCTGTAGCAATTGAGCACGTGTACGACCCGCAGGGGCACTTGCGCCAAGCGGCCCACGCACAGTCGCTTCAATGGGTTCTTATTCGCCCCGACGCTTATTTGGCGGGAGGCGGTTGCAGCGGGCCAAAGTGGCAAAGCCAACTGACCGCGATGCTTTTGAAAGCCGCTGGAGGCCAAGCATGATCGTGAAACCCAATTGGTCAGACGCCGACGGTTTTTATGAATTGTTGCTGGACGCCCACCAAGGGCTGTCGCGCGAGCAATCCGAAGCGCTCAATGCCCGGCTCATTTTGTTGCTGGCCAACCAAGTGGGCAATGCACAAACCCTGTCGCAATGCATTACAGCGGCGCGAGACTTGGCACCTTGAGAGCGATCAGCGCTACGCAATAAGTAGCATAAGTCATAACTTTTACAAGCTCTTACAGGCTTTTTAACTTTCTTTGACCTCAAAAAGCTCAATTCTCGGGCAAGCTCTTGGGTGTCAATTTAAAGTCAGTCGCCACTTGTTAAAAGGAACTTCATGAAACGAACTTTTGGTATTCTTGCAGCCAGTTTGGCTTTGGTGGCCTGTTCAAGCCCACCGTCGCGGCAAGACATTGGCATTGTCACCGGTGCCGTGGTAGGTGGCGTAGTCGGCTCTGTTTTGACGGCGGGCAGCACGGTAGGCACCGCTGCGGGGGCTGCGGGCGGGGCGCTGGTTGGGCGAGAAATCACCAAGCAATTGGACAAGAAATAGCTTGATCGTGACTCCGGCTGGGCGCGTCGAATAAAATCACGATCCCAGACCCCTGAACAACGGCATCCTGCGGGATGCCTTTTTTGTGTCTGCCCCTTTTTTCAGTTGTGTCAATTCGGCGGCCGCCCCATCCGGGCCGCCCAAACGACACTTCTTTGCCCCCCAATTTCAAGCCATTCACACGCCACCATGACCGACGCATTGCCAACTTTAAGCCAAACCGGGTTAGACAGCCTTTCCAAATCTTTTGAACCCATGGCCATTGAAGCCCATTGGGGGCCAGAGTGGGAGCGTCGGGGATACGCGGTTGCGGGGTATCGCGGCACGGGGCAACCCAAGGCGGGAGAAGCATCGTTTGCCATTCAGCTGCCGCCCCCCAATGTGACGGGCACCTTGCACATGGGGCACGCCTTCAACCAGACCATCATGGACAGCCTGACCCGCTACCACCGCATGCTGGGGAACAACACGGTTTGGGTACCGGGCATGGATCACGCAGGTATTGCCACACAAATTGTGGTCGAACGCCAGTTGCAAGCGCAAAACATCAGCCGCCACGACATGGGACCAACCCCCGCGCTGGCACGCAAAAATTTTGTTGCCAAAGTGTGGGAATGGAAAGAAAAAAGTGGCGGCATTATCACCACGCAAATGCGGCGCATGGGCGCGTCAGTGGACTGGAGCCGTGAATACTTCACGATGGACCCCAAACTGAGCGCCACGGTGACGGAAACCTTTGTGCGCCTGTACGAGCAAGGCTTGATCTACCGTGGCAAGCGCCTGGTGAACTGGGACCCCGTGCTGCAGTCGGCCGTGAGCGACCTGGAGGTCGAAAGCGAAGAGCGCGATGGCTTCATGTGGCACATCGAATACCCGTTTAGCGATGGCCCACAAGCCGCCAGTGATGGCACGCCAATGAAGGGCATGCACATTGCCACCACCCGGCCCGAAACCATGCTGGCCGACGGCGCGCTGGCCGTGCACCCCGACGACGAACGCTACCAGCACCTGATTGGCAAAATGGTCGATTTGCCGCTGTGCGACCGCCAAATTCCGGTGATTGCCGATGACTTTGTCGACCGGGCGTTTGGCAGCGGTTGCGTCAAAATCACGGGCGCGCACGACTTCAACGACTACGCCTGCGCCCAGCGCCACAATCTGCCGCTGATCACCATTTTCACGCTGGATGC
>JANNCN010000120.1:0-1797 GCA_031386665.1 Rhodoferax sp.
CCCACCTGGCAAATCTTCAACATATTCGTCCCCCCCGGCGCGCCCATGGGCTCGCCGCAGGTGATCGCGTAGACATCGCCACTTTGCACAATGCCGCGTTTTTTAAGGTGATTTTCAGCTTGTACCAAGGCGGTGTCGCGAGCGGATGACGCATCCATCAATATCGGGCGAACATTGCGGTACAGCGTCATTTTGCGCTGGGTGTCGACTTTAGAAGTCAGCGCGTAAATGGGCACGTTGACCAAATGGCGGCTCATCCACAGGGCGGTGGAGCCGCTGTCGGTCATGGCCACGATGGCTTTGGCACCCAAATGGTAAGCAGTGAACAACGCGCCCATGGCGATGGACTGGTCGATGCGGTTAAACGTTTTGCCAGTGAAGTCGGCATCGAGCTTGACGTCTTCCGCACCTTCTGCGGCGAGGCAAATTTTGGCCATTTCTTTGACGGTTTCCAGCGGGTACTTGCCTGCTGCGGTTTCGGCGGACAGCATGACGGCGTCTGTGCCGTCCAGCACGGCGTTGGCCACGTCGCTGACCTCGGCGCGGGTGGGCACCGGGTTGGTGATCATCGACTCCATCATGTGGGTGGCGGTGATGACCACTTTGTCATGCTCGCGAGCCAGTTTGATCATGCGTTTCTGCAAGGCGGGCACGGCGGCGTTGCCGACTTCAATGGCCAAATCGCCCCGCGCGACCATGATGCCGTCGCTGGCCAGCAAAATCTCAAGCAGGCGGGGAATGGCCTCAGCGCGCTCGATTTTGGCGATCAAATGCGGGCGATGGTTGAATTCTTCAGCGGCCACGTTGCACAGCTGGCGGGCCATTTCCATGTCGGTCGCGTTTTGCGGAAAGCTCACCGCCACGTAATCGGCCTGAAACGACATCGCCGTGCGGATGTCTTCCATGTCTTTGGCTGTGAGCGCAGGTGCAGTCAAGCCGCCGCCTTGCTTGTTGATGCCCTTGTTGTTGGACAGCTCGCCGCCCATGCGCACGGTGGTTAAAACCGAGTCTTTTTTAACTGAATCGACAGTGATGACGATCAGTCCGTCGTTAAGCAGCAGCACGTCGCCAGGTTTGACTTCGCGCGGCAAGGCTTTGTAGTCCAGACCCACGGCGTCGATGTCGCCCAGCTCGGTACGGGCGGCATCCAAAGTGAATTTGGCACCCGCCACCAGCATGATCTTGCCTTCAGCAAACTTGCCGACGCGTATTTTGGGGCCTTGTAAGTCGGCCATGATGGCGACCTCACGCCCCGCGCGCTGTGCGGCCGCGCGCACCAGGCCAGCTCGGTCAATGTGGTCTTGCGCCTTGCCATGGCTGAAATTGAGCCGCACCACGTTGACGCCCGCGCGAATCATCTCTTCCAGCAAGGCCGGGTCGCTGGAGGCGGGGCCCAAGGTGGCGACAATTTTGGTGGCACGCCGAGGTTTGCCCAGCAGTGCGGCAGGGCTTGAATTTGAGTTGGACAAAACGCAGTCTCCTAGTATTTGACTGCAATTTTTGCACGGAAGCGGTTACGGGGCAGCGTCAACCGCATGGGTTGTGAGTTTGAAGGTGAAAACCGGCCATTCACGGGGTGACTCGACATGCGATTTGCCATTCAAGACAAGCGTTTGTTTGCTATAATATATATAGCAAACTATTGACTATATTCGAGAGCTAGAGCCATATTTTGTTCATATTTTGGCGTTTTTGACCCCTTTTTTGCAAAAAATAAAAGGGAGGTTATTTTTTTGCCAAAAGGGGTGAAAAAAGGACCGAAAAAAGCATTGCAGGGCAGCAAACAAGCGCCCCCGG
>JANNCN010000121.1:0-33839 GCA_031386665.1 Rhodoferax sp.
GCGATAAAACCAACAATCAAGCCGACGAAAATAGTGGTGAGGACAGACATCATGTGACGGGCTCCTGAAATCAAAGAATGGAATGGAATACAGCGCGCAATATAACCCAGCCCCAAGCCCCCGCCAAGAGGCGGGCGGGGGCTCTGCAATCCATGGCACCCCCAACGCCCGCCTAAAATTCGAGGATGAACGACGCCAATGCGCCGACCCAATTTACAGCGAGAGTCGATAGCAACGATCTGCAATTTGACGCATGGTCGAATCAGCCGCTATTGGTTTCAGCAGAAATCGGGAGCATCGACTGGCCCAGCTCTTGCCGAAATGGCACTTGTCGCACCTGCATTGGGCGCTTGCTTTCAGGCAGCGTGCGGTATGAGATTGATTGGCCGGGTTTGAGCGCCGAAGAAAAGTTGGAAGGGCTGGTGCTGGCTTGTTGCGCCTTCCCCTGCTCGGATGTCAAGCTAGAGATGGGGAATCTTTAAGGCCTTGAGCGCCTTGGCAGGTTTTTTCTTCTTCAGTTGCCTCGCTTCATCCTGCAACTTCCCGGCGGCCAGCCAATCGGCAAATTCAGCCGGTGTTTCCAAGGTCATGCGGCCCAGCACCGCCGCTCGAAAATCGTAAATTGCAATTTCAGCGGCTTTTTGCAAATTGACGCGATTGCCGGTTTGCAATGCACCGCGCTTGCGCCCAATCGCACTCAAAACGTCTTCATCCGTCATCAGCGCCACCCCCGCCAATTTGTAGCGGACTTCGATCAGAGACGCGTAATGTAGCTTCAAGTAGCCCAGCAGCGCTAAAGCCACCTCTTCCTCGTCATAGGCGTTGCGGCCAATCGCGCCACTGGCCGCCAGGTTGTAGCCACTGTTGTCCACAATGATGCGGGGCCACAGCACGCCAGGCGTGTCAAACAGATAAAAGCCGTCCGCAAGCGTGATGCGCTGCTCCAGCTTGGTAATGCCCGCTTCATCGCCCGTTTTGGTGGCGCGCTTGCCGCTGAGCGTGTTGATGAGCGTGGACTTGCCCACGTTGGGAATGCCGCAAATCAACACCCGCATGGGCTTGCTCATGCTGCCACGCGTGGGTGCCAGAGCGTGGCAGGCGCGAATGAGCACCTGCGCTGGCGTGCTGACGCTGGCGTCCAGCCCCACCGCCTGCGTGCCAGGCAGCGCGTTGTAATGCGCCAGCCACTCTTCAGTCACCGAAGGGTCAGCCAAGTCTTGTTTGTTCAATACCTTCAGACTTGGTGTGCCCGCCGTCAATTCAGCCAGCATGGGGTTGGCGCTGGAGCCCGGCAGGCGAGCGTCCAACAGCTCAATCACCACATCAGTTTCTTTGATGCGCTCGGTGATCGCCTTTCGGGTCAAGTGCATGTGGCCAGGGAACCATTGAATCGCCATGATTTGCTTTCGTGCTCGGCCTAACTGGCGCTAGATTCCGGGGCCGCATCAAAGCTGCCGCCCAACAGCGCCGGCAAGCGATTGAAAGGCATTTTGAAGCCACACGCCTGCGCGTGCCCTCCACCGCCCATGCTGCTGGCCAAGGGAATGCAATCAAAGCCGCTGCGTGACCGCAGTCCCACTTTGATGACGCCACTTTTGTGGGCGTTCCACATCAAGGCGAAGGTGCCTGATTTTTTGGCCAGAATATCGCCCACCAGGCTGTGAAAAACGCTGGGCGCGTTGACCATCAAACCACGGTGGCCATTGAAGACAACCGGGCGGGCATCCTCCGCCAGGTCGCTGGCGAGTTTGGCAAATTTCTCGTCCATGGCCTGCCCGCGTGCCATGAAGGCGGTTAACTGATCGGGGGAGAAAGCCGCAATTTCAGCCCAACGGGCAAAGTCATTAGGCTCCATGTCGAGTGCCGCCAAAAAAGCCGGGCTCTCAGGAAATTGCCAAATCCAGAGGTCGCGGTCTTCGACAAAGCGCACCAGGTCGGGCAGCGGCTTGTCGATTTGAAAAAACTCCCAAGCCAGGCGTGCGCCCGACTTTTTCATGTCAAAGTGAACCACCCCGCAGCGGCATGCAAAACCGGTCAGCGCTTCTGCCGCACTTTTGTGGTGATCCAGCATGACCAGCTTGGCCGCGCGGTCGTCAACGCCTTGCAAAATCTCTTTGGCAAACGAAAAATCAAGAATGTAGACCGCGCGACCGGTCACGTCGGGCAAATTCGCCAACGATTTCACATCGCCATGGTCAAGCCCCAAAAATTCGGCTTGGCCCTGGTAAAACAACCAGGCAGCCAACGCCGACGCATAGCCGTCAGGGCAACCCCCGCCATGATAAATCACCAAGGGGTGCGGATCATCCAGGCTGGGGGATACCAACAGGCTCAGGGGCAAAATGGAAGTCTTGGATTTCATAGGTCAGTGGGGCCGCCGTGCAGGCTTAAACAGACGGCGCAATTAGCGGAAGAAATATTGGGAAAAATCAGAGGGCGAAATGAAGGTGCCAGGGCCAGCAGTTTAGCGGGCGGCTGTTTTCAACGCAAAATTGAGGCATCAACCCGCATTCGCCATTGTTTAAAACACCTTGAAAGAAAGCCCATGAAATCAAGCCCACAGAACCGCCGCGTTGCGCTGACCAACATCTCGAAAGTGGCTTCAATGACCGCAGCGAGCAGCTTGGGCGCTTCTGGCGCATTGCTCTGGCCTCAGATTGCGTCCGCACAAGGCCTGGGTGGAAAACCCATCAAGGTGCTGATTGGCGTGCCGGCGGGTGGCACGCAAGATGTGTTGACCCGCGCCATTGCCAACCATGTGCGCGACAGCTTGGGGCCGATCATCATTGAACACAAATCTGGAGCCAACGGCAACATCGCCATGGAAGCCGCCAAAGGCGCTGAACCCGATGGGCTGACCCTGATACTGGGCACCGCTTCCATGCTGGCAATGAACCCGCACACCTACAAGGAGGTGCGTTTTGATGTCGCCAAAGACTATGAACCCATCGTACTTGCCGCCCGTTTTGAACTGGCGATGAATGTTCACCCTGGCGTGCCCGCCAACACCTTGGCTGAGTTTGTGGCCTGGGCCAAAGCCAATCCAGAGAAGGCCTCATTTGCCTCCTACGGTGCAGGAACGCCCTCGCATTTTTTGGGTGAAATGCTGAATGAAGCGGCTGGCATCAAGATGACGCACGTGCCTTACCGGGGTTCACCGGGCGCTAGGCAGGACATTTTGGGGGGCCAGATTCCCGTGTTTTTTGACGTGGTGGGCGGCACCATCAGCCACTTTCGCGCGGGGCGCGTGAAGGTGCTGGCGACCAGCGGAGCCAGCCGTTCACCATTTTTGCCAGACGTTGCAACCTTTGCCGAAATGGGCTTTCCCAAGATGGTGGCAAGCGCTTGGTTTTCGTATTTGGCCCCTGCCAAAACACCCAAAGCAGTTCTCGACAAACTGAACCTGGAGTTCAATCGTGCGCTTCAATCGCGCGAGGTGCGTCAGCAGATGTTGACTGGCGGCATGTACCCCGTGGGCGGCAGCCGCGCCGAGTTGGCGCAAACCATCCGCACCGATTCCGCGCAGTGGGCGAGGGTCATCAAAGCCAATGGCTTCGTGGCCAGTTAACCCATTTGAAGGCTTGGTTTGGAGCGCACGACTAGACGCGCCTCTCTAGTAAATCGACCCGATTTAGGGTGCGGCTACTAGGATGAACTGTGAGAATTCACCCCACATTCACTCCATTCAACTTTCAAGGAATCACCATGCAAACCAATTCACTCGTCTCCGTGACCACCGACCTGATCGAGTCTTACGGCAACACCGCCAAGAACGTCATCAACGCTTGCCGCGTTGGCAATGTACGCGCTATTGATTTTGTTGACCAGCGCTGGGAAAGCGCCGTCATGGCCACTGGCAAAAGCCTGACGTCCGAAGTTCGCACCAACGCTTTGGCGGCTCAAAAAATCATCACTGGCTACTACATCAAGGGCATCACCTTGAGCAGCAACGGTGCCGACACCGCCGTTGCCAGAGCCGTTGAACTGGCTGCCAAAGGCGTGCAGTCTGTGGCTGCCAATGCCGCCCGTTTTGAGAAATCAACCGGCGTGACCGCATTGAACAAATTGGCTGTGGCCGCTGTGCCTGCCGCTCAAGCCGTCGGCAAAGTCGCTACCCGCATTGAAAAGCAATCCAGCGAGCTGGTGAACACGGTTGCTGGCAACAAGTCGGTTGTGAAAGCCGCTTTTGCCAAGCGCACGTCGGCATTCAAAAAGGCGCGCGCTGCCAAAGCCGCTTAATTGACCAAGCGCCCAGCTCGGCGCCGATTCGATTGACAGCGCGGACCATCAACGCGCACGCAATCGGGAAATCGCTGTAGGCAGGGAAAATTGGCAATCTAAAAGAAGTCATATCACCGGTGATATGACTTTTTTGTTTTGGGGTTGCAATTGCCAAATTATCAATAAAATGAGCCTCTAGCTCTCGAGTAATATAGATAGTTTGATATATTTGTTATAGCAATTCACCGAATCCCACAAAGCTATCCAGCCAACTTGGCTGCCGCCATGGCTTTGCCAATTTCATTGCCGCCTTGGGCTGCGCCGCTTTGCGGAACCACCTCGTCTGCGCGGGCTGTGACCTCTGCCAATCGCTCGGCCAGTTGTTCGGGCGTGTCGGATTCAACGCCCAGGTGGAGGCCTTGGGTCAAGGTGATGTTCGCGGCTTCAAAAGTGCCAGCCCCGGCGCACAAAATGGTGCGATTCGGCGCATCGGCCGATGCCAATACCAGCATAGCGGGCACCACCGCTTCGGGGCGCAGGGCTTTTAGAATCGCTTCAGGCATCAAGTCTTCAGTCATTCGCGTAGCGGCCGTTGGGGCCAAGCTGTTGACGCGAATGCCATTTTTGGCGCCTTCAATCGACAAGGTTTGCATCAAGCCGACCAACGCCATTTTGGCGGCGCTGTAATTGGATTGGCCAAAATTGCCATACAGGCCACTGCTTGACGTGGTCATCACAATGCGCCCGTACTTCTGCGCATTCATGTGCGGCCAAACGGCTTTGCAGCAATGCACTGCACCCATGAGGTGAACGTCCATCACCAGTTTGAAATCGTCCAATTCCATCTTGGCAAAGCTCTTGTCCCGCAAAATCCCCGCATTGTTGACCAAAATATCAACCCGTCCCCAGGTGTCGATGGCCTGCTGCACCATGGCTTGCACCGCCGCGTAATCGGTCACAGACGCTCCGTTGGCGATGGCTTCGCCACCGGCTGCCACGATTTCATTCACCACAGCCTGCGCCGCCGACACCGAAGCGCCACTGCCGTCACGCGCACCACCAAGGTCGTTGACCACGACTTTGGCGCCCCGCGCGGCCAAAGCCAACGCATGTTGACGCCCCAAACCGCCGCCTGCACCAGTCACGATGGCCACGCGGCCTTTAAAATTTAAGCTCATGATGAAAATTTATTTGAAAAATTGAGAAACGAAAAATTAAAAATTACGGATCGAAAAATTGGAGACAAAAATGCCGAGGTGCTGCAGAGTTCGAATGCGCAAACCCGTCGACGCCAGGCGCCTCAAAACAGCCCGGTAATGCGCCCCTGGGCGTCCACGTCAATACGCTCGGACGAAGGCGACTTGGGCAGGCCGGGCATGGTCATGACATCGCCACAGACCATGACGATAAATTCGGCACCCGCCGCCAGCCGAACTTCGCGAATGTTCAGCACATGCTGATCTGGCGCACCGCGCAATTTGGGGTCGGTCGAAAACGAATACTGCGTTTTAGCAATACAGATTGGAAAATGCCCATACCCCGCCGCTTGCAAAGCATCAATCTGAGCTGACACCTTGGCATCGGCTACCACATTGGTCGCGCCATAAATTTTGGTCGCTACTTTTTTGACCTTGCTCCACAGCGTGTCGACATCGTCGTAAACAAAGCGGAATTGGCTAGGTTGCTCGCACAGATCAACCACGGACCGCGCCAAATCGGCAGCGCCCTTGCCACCTTCGGCCCAGTGGCGCGCCAAAACCACCTGCACGCCATGCTTGGCCGCACTGGCTTGCAGCAATTCGACTTCCTTTGCAGTGTCTTCGGTGCGGTGGTTGATGGCCACAATGCAGGGCAGACCGTAGTGGGTGCGCACGTTGTCGATATGGCGCTCCAGGTTTACCAAGCCCTTTTGCAGGGCATCCAGGTTCTCAAGCCCCGCGTCTTTCACTTCAACGCCGCCGTGGTACTTCAGCGCGCGAATGGTGGCGACGATCACGACCGCAGACGGACGAAGCCCCGACTTGCGGCACTTGATGTCAATGAATTTTTCAGCCCCCAAGTCGGCACCAAAACCGGCTTCGGTGACCACGTAATCCGTCAACTTCAAGGCGGTTGCCGTTGCCAGAACCGAGTTGCATCCATGCGCAATATTGGCAAACGGCCCGCCGTGCACAAAGGCCAGGTTGTTCTCCAGCGTTTGCACCAGGTTAGGGGCCATCGCGTCTTTCAGCAACGCAGCCATTGCCCCGTGGGCTTTCAAATCGCTTGCCAATACGGGCTGGCCCAACCCATTGCTGCCAATCACAATGCGCCCCAAACGGTCTTTCAAATCAGCCAGGCTGGTCGCCAAGCAAAAAATGGCCATCACTTCTGAGGCCACCACAATGTCAAAACCGCTTTCTCGCGGGAAGCCATTGGCCGCACCGCCCAGCCCCACCACCATATCGCGCAGCGCGCGGTCGTTCATGTCCATTACCCGCTTCCAGGTGACGCGACGCACGTCAATGTTCAGCAAATTGCCATGGTGAATGTGGTTGTCAATCAGCGCAGCCAGCAAATTGTTCGCCAAGGCAATGGCGCTGAAGTCGCCCGTGAAGTGAAGATTAATGTCCTCCATCGGCACCACCTGGGCATAGCCGCCACCAGCCGCGCCACCTTTCATGCCAAAAACAGGGCCAAGTGACGGCTCTCTTAGGCAAATGATGGCGCGTTTGCCAATGTGGTTCAGTGCGTCGCCCAAGCCCACCGTGGTGGTGGTTTTGCCTTCGCCTGCGGGGGTGGGTGAAATGGCGGTGACCAATATCAACTTGCCATCAGGTCGGTCACCCAGGGAGGCGGTGTAATCCAGTGACAACTTGGCTTTGTATTTGCCAAAGGATTCCAGATGGTCGTCTGAGATGTTGGCTTGCGCGAGGGCGATTTCATTGATGCGGCGTTTGGTGGCCGCCTGGGCTATTTGGATATCACTTGGCATGGATTTTCTGGGTACTCTATAGGCGCAGCAAGCTGGTTTGCGAAGTTAAGCTAGGGTTTGCAATATGGTACATGCTTGTCCTGCGCCTCTTTTGAAAACCTCTAAAGCCCCAAAAGTCTCAAACCCCCCAAAACCTTGCCAAAACCCATCCCCCGACCCGCTCCATCCACTGGACCTATGGCCAAAGTTGTTTCATCACTCTCCGGTAGTTCTCGGCGATTTGGAGCCAGGGCAGTTGGCCCTGCCGCGCGCCAAAGACCTGGCCGCCTCGGACCACCTGTTGTCCTGCGACAAACACCTGGGCAAATGCAGCGCCCGGGCTGGAGAATACCAGCGCGTCCAGTACTTGCACCCCAGGGACGCCCAGCAAGGCTGGCGCTGTGTCATCCAGCACCAAAAAATCTGCACGATTGCCAATGGCAATGCTGCCCAATGGCAACGAGGTGGCCGCCCTGCCGCTTGCAAGTGCCGCATTCAACAAGGCCGCAGCGCTGCTGCCTGCGTTGGCCACGCGGGCAGCGATGTTGCGCTTGCGAAGCGTCAGGCGTTGTGAGTATTCAAGCAGACGCAACTCTTCTAGCCAACCGCGCGTGATGTGGCTGTCTGAGCCAATAGACCATTTGCCCTTCAAGCGCCCAAAGCCCAGATAGTCAAACACACCGTCGCCCAGGTTGGCCTCGGTGCTGGGGCAAATCACGACCGATGCGCCGCTTTGCTGGATACCCTCAAGCTCCTCGACAACAGTGTGAGTGGCATGCACCAGGTTCCAGCGTGGATTCACGTCGGCGTGGTCAAGCAAATAGGCAATGGGACGCTGGCCGTGGTGCGCCAAACAGTCGCTGACTTCCTGAGTTTGCTCAGCGATGTGGATGTGGACTGCGAGGTTTTGACGTTGGCTAGCTTGGCTCACCTCAGCAATGGCGGCAATGTCAGCCGCGCGCAGCGAGTGCACTGCCACACCCGCATTCACCAAATTGCCCTCTGCGATGCCTTCAACTCCGCGGAGTAAGCTGTCTGGTGTCGACGCGAATCGGCGCTGGTCGTCCCGCAAGCCCGGCGCGCCAAAACCAGAGCGCATGTACAGCGCGGGCAGCAACGTCAAGCCAATGCCCACCGTTTGCGCGGCCCGCACCAAAGCGAGCGACATCTCCCCAGGATTGGCGTAAGGCTTGCCATCTGGGTCATTGTGCAAATAGTGAAACTCGCAAACGTGGGTGTAGCCGCCCATCAGCAGTTCGGCATACAAAAAGGTCGCAATGGCTTCGAGTTGCTCCGGTGTGATGCGGTTGGCAGCGCTGTACATGCGATCACGCCAGCTCCAGAAATCATCGTCAGCGGTAGACGATGCGTCGACTCTTCGGCATTCGCTTAACCCGGCAATCGCACGCTGGAACGCATGGCTGTGCGCATTGACCAGACCGGGCAAAACCGGGCCTGCCAAGCGGGTTGCGTTTTGACGCAAACTGACAGGAACGTCAATTTCGACAGCACACCACAGGCCATCTGGGCCAACCGACAGCAACACATCGCTGGCCCAAACCCCATTGACCCAAGCGAAGTCTGCGAAGTATCTTACTTCGCCATTTTTTGCATCAAGCAGCATACAACTTCTGGCAGGCTTGTAGCGCCCGCGCCACCATGTTCTTCAGCAAAGGCTGAATCGCCGCCGCTTTCACGACGTCGTAAGCAAACGGTGCCTCCTCCTGCATATAAAGCGATTGGCATTTTTCAAGCTGTAAAGCGTTAACTCCGTCTTGGGGCACGCCATAGTGCCGGGTGATGTAACCGCCCTTGAATCGGCCGTTGAGCACATGGCTCGGCACTGGCCCCAGCGCGGGTGCCGGATTGCCTCCGTCGACGACGGCTGCAACGACTGCATCGGCGATAGCCGCGTGCGCACTTGCGCCGCTGGCTGTGCCAATATTCAGGTCGGGCAAACGCCCCTCAAACAGCCAGGGAATCTGCGAACGAATGCTGTGCGCATCCCACAGTAGCGCATAACCATGCTGCGCTTTGATGCGTTCAAGTTCATTGGCCAGGGCGGTGTGGTACGGCTGCCAATAAAGTGAGCGGCGAGAAGCACGTTCGGATGCGCCTGGCTCTTGACCAGGCTGATAGAGTGCTTCACCTGTGAAAAACCGGGTTGGGCACAGCTCGGTATTCGAAGCACCGGGGTACATGGGCGAGTCATCTGGCGGGCGGTTCAGATCGATCACGTAACGCGAGAATCGCGGCATCAAGACACTGGCCCCCAGCTCAGGCAAAAAGTTGTAGAGCTGCGCCAAGTGCCAATCTGTATCTTCCACGGCCAGCGCCCTTGGATTGAAAGCAGGTCTGAGTTGAGCCGGAATTTCAGTACCGATGTGCGGCATGCTGACAAGCAATGGCGAGCTTCCGCGCTGTAAAGCAAACGTTGGCTTGGATGCTGAGATTTCGGTCATGGTTGTTGAGTCGCTGCGACGTGTTCAACACGTTCGACGCCACCATAGATGGTTTTAACGAGGGGATTGGCCCCAAAGCAATAGCTCAATTCGGCGGGCTTGGTGATGTTCCAAAGCGCGAAATCGGCGCGTTTGCCGGACTCCAACACGCCTCGGTCAAGCAGACCAAGGGCGCGCGCGGCGTTGCGGGTCACGCCAGCCAGCGCTTCCTCAGGCGTCAAACGGAACAAGGTGCAAGCCATGTTGAGCATCAGCAAAAGCGAGGTGCAAGGCGAACTGCCAGGGTTGCAATCGGTTGAGACAGCCAATGGCACCTTGTATTGGCGCAGCAACTCAATCGGCGGCAGTTTGGTTTCGCGCAAAAAGTAGAATGCGCCGGGAAGCAACACAGCCACAGAGCCAGCTTTTGCCATCGCCACTGCGCCTTCTTCAGACAGCCATTCCAGATGGTCGCAGCTCAATGCCTTGTGCCTTGCAGCCAATTGAGTGCCGCCACTGTCGCCCAACTGCTCCGCATGCAGCTTGACCGGAAGACCCAGCCGATGAGCCGCCTGAAACACGCGTTCAGTCTGCTCAATACTGAAGGCGATTTTTTCGCAGAAGGCGTCTACCGCATCCACCAGGCCTTCTGCATGGAGGATGGGCAACATGCGCAAAACTTCATCGATGTAAGCATCATTGCGCCCTGCGAACTCAGGCGGCGTCGCATGGGCACCCAGAAAACTAGTGCGCACGGTGACTGGGTTAGCGCGGCCTAGCGCCCGTGCCACCCGCAATGTCTTTTGCTCATGCTTCAGTGCCAGGCCATAGCCAGATTTGATTTCAACCGTCGTGACACCTTCGGACATCAGGCGCTTGAGACGCAAATTGGCTTGCCGGACCAACACAGGCTCTGTTGCCAAGCGCGTAGCCCTGACCGTTGACACAATGCCGCCACCAGACCGTGCGATCTGCTCATAACTCGCGCCCATCAGCCGCTGCTCAAACTCGCTGGCGCGGTCACCACCGTAAACCAAATGGGTGTGGCAATCGATCAGGCCGGGGGTGATCAATGCGCCACCCGCATCGTGGCTAGCCGTGCTTCGCACGACCAAATCTGAAGGCAGCGCCTGGCGCGCTCCGACCCACACCAACAAATCGCCGTCCACCACCAGCGCAGCGTCGGCAATCAAGCCATAGGGTTGCGGAGCATCGGCTTGCATCGTGGCAACCCGGCAGTTTGTCCAAATTTGCAGGCTCATGGGTTTGGCCTCTCACGTGTTTCGTCGCAGATTTCGATCCACAAGGCCGATGCCGAATCAATCTGGATTGAACCCGCATCCACCACAGACCGCCAAGCCAAGCTGGCGGGCTCCAGTTCAAGCACTTCGTCATTCAACTGCACGGTAGCGCCCGAATGAATCGCATACACTGCGACCGATTTCAAGCCACTCAATTGTCGGTTAACCGGTTTGGAGATCCGCAACACCCTCGCGTTGGATACGGGTTGCCGGGTCATCAAATTGAAATCTTGAGTGGCTCCATCAATCAACTCGCAAACCGTTTCGCCAGCACCGCCAAAACAGAAGGGTTCACTGCCCGACGCCAAGGTGTGACACACGCCATCCGATATCAGGCGCACCCCAGCCCCTGACAAAACTGCAAACCAGCGCTGCACCCCTTCAAAGCGCGAGAACGGACCGCTTTGAATGACCTCGGCCACTGACATGCGCCACACCCAATTGGCCGCGTCTGGCCAAGCCATGAGTTCACGGGTGGTGCCGCCACCGTTCTTCCAGAGCGCAGGGGCGACCTGATCGAGGCGAATGTGGTGCCAACTCATAGCTCAAACTTGCCGTTGAAGCTATAGCGCATTCCAGGGTAAACCAAGCGCGCCAGACTGGCCACGTTGGCGCCGCTCACCGTGCAGCGCGTCATGACCAAACAGGGTTCACTGGAGTCTACCCCCAGCGCAGAAGCCTCTTGCGAGCTGGGCAAACAAGCTTCAATGGAATAGCTGGCTTCGGTCAACGGCGCCACTTCGATCAGGTAGTGGGTGGGGGTGGTTTGCTCAAAATCAACGCTCAAATAGCCCGGTGCCGCGGCCGGGTTCACCAGCCGGTCTTCAAATTGGATGGGCACCCCGTTTTCAAAGTGCACCAGCACCGAATGGAATACCTTGCCTCCTTGGCGCAACCGCAAAGTTTGTGCCAAGGAGGCGTTGGCTTTCAGGCTTTCAACCCCTATCACCTTGACAGAATGGCGGTGGCCACGCCCCAAAATTTCCTCGTGGATATCCCGAAACGCCAAGGTGCTGGAGATGCGGTTGAGCTGTGCCACCACAGTGCCAGAGCCTTGAATGCGAGTCACCAGACCCTCGACCACCAGCTCGCGCAGGGCACGGTTCACCGTCATGCGGCTGATGCCAAACTGGAGTTGCAAGGCGGACTCACTCGGCACAGCATCGCCGGAGCGCCACGCCCCGCTGGAGATTTGCGCTTTGACAAATGCTTTGACCTGCTGGTAGGCCGGAAGCGCTGGAATCGACATGAAAAAAGGTGCTTGAACGGTTGGTTTGAAATGGCTTTTGCCTATGCTAATCGATTTGGTCAAAGTTGTATAGACAACAGGCACTGTTCGGTCAGAAATACATCTCGTCGAAATAGGGTTTGTACCGATGCATCATAGTTGTATAGACAACTATGATTTCGGGAAATTGACGCAAAACCTAATCCGAGATCTATCCAATCCCAAAGTCCCCACCCGAGCACCGCACACCATGCCAGACATCTCCACCTTACCGGCATTGCCCGCTCAGACCCACCAAGCGCGCCCTGTTCGCGCGCCCACCGGCAGCACCCTGACCTGCGCCAACTGGCAGATTGAGGCCGCTTACCGAATGATTCAGAACAACCTGGATCCTGAGGTCGCCGAAAACCCCGACGAGCTGGTGGTTTATGGTGGTATCGGCAAGGCAGCGCGTAATTGGGCTTGTTTTGATGCCATTCTGGACAGCCTGAAAAAGCTCAAAGCGGATGAAACCTTGCTGGTGCAATCTGGAAAGCCGGTGGGCGTTTTCCGTACCCACACCGAAGCCCCCCGTGTGCTGATCGCCAACTCCAACCTGGTTCCCAAATGGGCCACTTGGGAGCACTTCAACCAATTGGATCGCGCCGGGTTAATGATGTACGGCCAAATGACAGCGGGCAGCTGGATCTACATTGGCTCCCAGGGCATTGTGCAAGGCACTTACGAGACCTTTGTTGAAGCGGGTTGCCAGCATTTCGGCGGCAACCTGGCTGGGCGCTGGATTCTGACCGCTGGGCTAGGCGGCATGGGCGGCGCACAACCACTGGCCGCGACGTTTGCCGGGGCTTGCTCGCTCAACATTGAATGCCAGCAAACCAGCATCGATTTTCGGTTGCGCACCCGCTACTTGGACAAACAAGCGGCGAATCTCGACGAAGCACTTCAACTGATCGCGCACCACACGGCGCGCAATGAAGCGGTCTCTATCGGTTTGTGCGCCAACGCAGCAGAAGTGCTGCCAGAGTTGGTCAAACGCGCTCAGGCAGGTGGCATTCGCCCAGATATCGTGACCGACCAAACCTCGGCACATGACATCATCAATGGTTACCTGCCCGCAGGCTGGAGCGTGTCGCGCTGGCATGCCGCACAGCGCGACCACACGCAGCACACAGCGCTGACCCAGGCAGCAGGCGAGTCCTGCGCCAAACACGTGCAGGCCATGCTGGATTTCCACGCCATGGGCATCCCCACGGTGGACTACGGCAACAACCTGCGCCAGGTGGCCAAAGATTTCGGCGTGACCAATGCATTTGATTACCCCGGTTTTGTACCAGCCTATGTTCGCCCGCTGTTTTGCCGTGGCGTAGGGCCATTCCGCTGGGTCGCGCTCAGTGGCGACCCAGAAGACATCCGCAAGACCGATGCCAAGATGAAGGAACTCTTCCCCCGCAATGCCGGTCTGCACCGCTGGCTGGACATGGCCGAAGAGCGCATTGCCTTTCAGGGTCTACCCGCACGCATTTGCTGGATCGGTCTGGGCGAACGGCATCTGGCAGGGTTGGCATTCAATGAAATGGTTCGAACTGGCGAGCTCAAAGCCCCCATCGTGATTGGACGCGACCATCTCGACAGCGGCTCCGTCGCGTCGCCCAACCGCGAGACCGAAGCCATGTTGGACGGCAGTGATGCGGTGAGCGACTGGCCCCTGCTGAACGCCCTGCTCAACACCGCCAGCGGCGCCACCTGGGTCAGCCTGCACCATGGCGGCGGCGTGGGCATGGGTTACTCACAACACTCGGGTGTCGTTATTGTGGCCGATGGCACGCCACAGGCCGCAGAGCGCCTTGGGCGCGTCTTGTTCAACGACCCAGCGACAGGCGTCATGCGCCATGCCGATGCGGGGTATGACATTGCCAAGGCAAGTGCACAGGAAAACCAACTCAATTTGCCTATGCTGAGACAATGACATGCTGACCGATATGTGTATTGAGCCGGGGCAGCTGACCCTGACGCATCTGGCGTCGATCCATGCGGGCGGCATTCGATTGGCATTTCCCACCAAGAGCACCGAAGCTGTCCGCGCAAGCCAGCGGATCGTGCAGGCTGCGGCCGACGGAGACGCGCCGGTTTATGGCGTGAACACCGGCTTTGGCAAGCTCGCCAACCAGCGCATCAGCAAGGCCCAACTGCAGACTTTGCAGCTCAACCTGATTCGATCTCACAGCGTGGGGGTTGGTGTGCCGCTGGCACCCCCCATTGTGCGTCTCATGTTGGCGCTCAAGGCAGCCAGTTTGGCACGAGGTTTTTCGGGTGTGCGTGACGTGGTCATTGACACCCTTTTGGCGGTACACAACGCAGGCCTCGTCCCTTATATTCCCTCACAGGGATCCGTGGGCGCATCAGGCGATTTGGCGCCTCTGGCCCACATGACGCTAGCCTTGATCGGCGAGGGCGAAATGCTGCATGGAGATCAACGCATCCCCGCTGCCGAGGCTTTGCTGCTGGCGGGCATCAGTCCCTTGGTGTTGGGCGCTAAAGAAGGGTTGGCGCTGATCAATGGCACCCAGACTTCAACCGCACTGGCGCTGCACGCCCTGCTCGAGTTCGAGCCCGTGCTGGAAGCGGCCTTGGTGATTGGCGCACTCACGGTCGATGCCGCGCGGGGCAGCGACGGGCCGTTTGACCCGCGCATTCACGCCTTGCGCGGTCAACCTGGCCAAATTGACGTGGCCCAGTATTACCGTGCCCTGCTGCTGGGCAGCGAAATCCGGAACTCTCACCGCGATGGCGATGACCGCGTGCAAGACCCTTACAGCCTGCGCTGCCAACCCCAAGTCGTCGGAGCCTGCCTTGATCAACTGCGCCACGCGGCCATGGTGCTGCTCCGTGAGGCCAACGCCGTCACCGACAACCCGCTGGTTTTTGCAGTTGACGGCATGATGATCTCTGGTGGCAATTTTCACGCCGAACCAGTCGCGCTGGCCGCTGACGGCATGGCGCTGGCGATTGCCGAGGTCGGTGCCATTGCCGAGCGCCGCATTGCCATGCTGATCGACAGCAGCGTGTCGCGCCTGCCCCCGTTTTTGACAGCCGATGCGGGCCTCAACAGCGGGTTCATGATTGCTCACGTCACAGCGGCGGCCTTGGCTTCCGAGAACAAATCTTTGGCACACCCCGCCAGTGTGGACAGCCTGCCGACCAGCGCCAACCAGGAAGACCATGTGTCCATGGCCACGTTTGCAGCGCGCCGCTTGCAGGCGATGATCAGCAACACGGCACACATTTTGGGCATTGAGTTGCTGGCCGCAGCCCAGGGAATTGAGTTTTTGCGACCCCTTAAAAGCTCGGCTGCGCTGGAGCAACTGCACGCCTTGTTGCGCAACACTGTTCCAGCGATGTTACAAGACCGCTACCTCGCGCCTGACATCGACCATGCCACCCTATTGGTGCGCGATGGCTCATTGGCGCGCATCTTGCGTACCCTGCCGTCTTTGCCAACACTTTGGAATCCGGCTTGAATCTGGCAGATTTTGCGTCCTACAAATTTCCCCGCTTGACACTCCTGCAACCCTAACCATTGAAAGAGAAAAACCATGAAGAAGACCCTGATCACAATCGCTGCGGCGGCCCTGCTGTCTGGCTCGGCGCTGGCGCAGGATACGAAGGTGGTGATTGCCATATCTGGCTGGACGGGTTTCGCTCCGTTGACGCTAGCCAAAGAAAGCGGTATCTACAAAAAACATGGCCTGGACGTGACCATCAAGAAAGTGCCCCAAAAAGACCGCCATCTCGTGCTGGCCTCCGGTGATGCGCAGTGCGCCGCGACCACGGTTGAGACCTGGATCGGCTGGAACGCGGCGGGCGTGGCCACCACACAGATCTTTCAACTCGACAAGAGTTATGGTGCGGATGGCATGGTGGTCAAGCCCGGCATCGCCAAAATCAGCGACCTCAAGGGCAAAACAGTGGCAGCAGACGCCCCAGGCACCGCAACTTATTTCACACTGGCCTGGATGCTGAAGAAAAATGGCCTGTCAATCAAAGACGTCAAAGTGGTCAATCTCTCACCCCAAGCCGCCGCCAACGCGATGATCGCTGGCACTGACGGCGTCGACGCCGCCATGACTTACGAGCCCTACCTGAGCGCTGTACGCGCCAAACCAGAGGCTGGCAAGATCATCGCCACCACACTGGATTACCCCATGGTCATGGACACGTTTGGCTGCACTCCGAAGTTCCTGGCTGAGAACTCAAAAGCCGCGCAGGCCCTGACCAACGCCTACTTTGATGCCCTGGAAATGATCAAAGCCGACCCAGCTAAGAGCTACGAGATCATGGGGGCTGATGTCAAACAGCCGGGCGAAGCGTTTGCCAAAAGCGCAGGCTTTCTGCGCTGGCAAGACCGCGCCGCGAACCAAAAATTCTTCGCGGGCGAACACGCCCAGTTCAGCAAGGAAGCGGCCGATTTGTTGCTCGAAATTGGTATTCTCAAGGCACTGCCCGACATGTCAAAGCTGGCCGACACGCGCTTTCTGAAGTAAATTTTCGAATTACGCCCAGGCTGGCCCAGCACCATGACGCCTCTCAAACCCGTAGATCCGACCACGCGCGTGCTGTTGGGCATATCGTTCTTTGTTCTGTTTACCGCCGTTTGGGCTGGCGTCACCTTAGGGGGGCTGGTGTCCAAGACCTTCCTGGCTGACCCGCTGACCATGCTCAAGTCTGGCTGGGTTTTGCTCACTCAAATGGGCTTTGGCTGGGACATCGGGTGGACTGTGTGGCGCGTCGTCGGCGGGTTTCTGATCGCCGCCGCGATCGCCTTGCCGCTGGGCGTGTTGATGGGAGCGTACAAACCGATTGAGGCTTTCTTTGAGCCCTTTGTTTCGTTTGCACGGTATCTGCCCGCCAGCGCCTTCATTCCGCTGCTGATTTTGTGGGCTGGTATCGGCGAGGCGCAAAAGCTCTCGGTGATTTTCATTGGCAGTTTTTTCCAGTTGGTGCTGATGATCGCCGTGGCAGTCGGCAATACCCGGCGCGATCTGGTAGAGGCCGCCTACACCCTGGGCTGCAATGAAGCTGGCATTGTCAAACGCGTGTTAATTCGCGGAGCAGCCCCCGAGATTTGCGAGATTCTTCGAATGGTGCTGGGCTGGGCCTGGACTTACGTGATTGTGGCTGAGCTGATTGGCGCGTCAAGTGGCATTGGGCACATGATCACCGACAGCCAAGCGCTGTTGGCCACGGACCAGATCATCTTTGGCATCATCGTGATAGGCCTGATTGGGCTGGTCAGCGACTTAGGATTCAAATGGCTCAACCGCACGCTGTTCCCCTGGGCGCAGTTGGGCCGCTGAAAATCATTCTGCACCGTACATCATGACCCACTTCTTAACCCTCAATGGCGTCTCGCGCAGCTTCGCATCCACGACTGGCGGCGCAACGACTTTGGCGCTGCAAGCCACCAGCATGAACGTTGCAGAGAACGACTTCATCACTATTCTTGGCCCCTCAGGCTGCGGCAAAAGCACGCTGTTGCGCATTGTGGCCGGATTGGATCAGCAGACTTCAGGCGAAGTCTTGCTGGAAGGAAAGCGCATCAGCGGCCCAGGCTCCGACAGGGGCATGGTGTTCCAAAGCTACACCTTGTTCCCTTGGCTCAATGTGCGGGACAACGTCTGTTTCGGCCTGAATGAGCGCGGCATGGCGCGCCACGAGCAAATTGACCTGGCTCAGAGTTTCATCAAAAAAGTAGGCTTGAACGGTTTTGAGAACCACTACCCCAAGCAGCTCTCGGGTGGCATGCAGCAGCGCACGGCCATCGCACGCGCCCTGGCTAACGGGCCGCGCATGCTGCTGATGGACGAGCCCTTTGGCGCGCTGGACCACCAAACCCGCGAGCAGATGCAAGAATTGCTGCTGGGCATTTGGGAAGGAGAACGCAAAACCGTCATGTTTGTCACGCACGACATTGATGAAGCCGTGTTCATGGGCAACCGCGTGGTGGTGATGAGTGCGCGGCCTGGGCGTATCAAGCTGGACCGCACCGTCACCCTTGCGCATCCGCGCAGTTATGCCGTGAAGACCACGCCTATGTTCATGGAACTCAAGGCGGAACTGACCGAGCAGGTGCGCACCGAAGTGCTGGCCGCTCAGACAGCTATGGCCTGAGTTTCGGACCAAACCTTTTGAATATTGGCCGATACCGGGCGAACGGTCAATCGTTCAGGGACGATAAAAACTGTTGAAGTTCCGGCGTTGTCGGATTGCTGAACAGCTGGTTGGGTGGCCCCATTTCATGCACCCGGCCTTGGTGCATGAAGATGACGCGATCACTCACCTTGCGGGCAAAACTCATCTCGTGCGTCACCATCAACAAGGTCATGCCTTCGTCTGCCAAACTTTCGACCACGCGAAGCACCTCGCCCACCAGCTCAGGGTCAAGCGCCGAGGTGATTTCGTCGCATAGTAGAACCGCAGGCTCCATGGCCAGGGCGCGGGCAATAGCCACGCGCTGCTGTTGGCCGCCTGACAATTGATCGGGGTAAGCGTCGTACTTTTCGGCCAAGCCCACCCGCTCTAACAACTTGCGGGCCTGCGCCTCACCCGCCTGAGGATCCCGTTGCTTCACCAACTTGGGCGCCAACATCACATTTTTCCCGACCGTCAAATGCGGGAACAAATTGAAGCTTTGAAAAATCATGCCCACGCGCTGGCGCAACTCGCGCATGGCCAGAGCGTTTTCATGCAAGAGGGGTTTGCCGTCTACCGTCAGTTTGCCACTTTGAAAAACTTCCAAACCATTGATGCATCGCAGGAGGGTACTCTTGCCAGAGCCGCTTTTGCCAATGATGGCGATGACTTCGCCTGAATGAACGTTCAGGTCAATGCCTTTCAGCACCTCATTGCTGCCAAAGCTTTTGCGCAGTTGACTGATCTCAACCAGAATATCTTTGTGAATTTTTTGGTGAACGTTTTTATGATCGGCCAAGGTTCATTCTCCTCTCAAGTCGTCGCGCGTAGAGCGATATCGGGAAGCACAGGGCAAAGTACATCAGCGCCAGGCAGCTGTAGACCAAAAATGGCTTGAAAGTGGCGTTGGTGATCATGGTGCCCGCCTTGGTCAACTCAACAAATCCGATGACCGACGCCAGTGCCGTGCCTTTGATGACTTGCACTAAAAAACCGACCGTGGGAGGAATGGCAATTTTGACGGCCTGAGGCAGCACGATGTAACGCATCTGCTCGACAAAATTGAGTGCCAAGCTTTCGCTGGCCTCCCATTGGCCTTTTGGAATGGCGTTGACACAACCGCGCCAGATTTCTGTCAAAAAGGCGCTGGTGTACAGCGTCAATGCCACCGATGCAGCCACCCAGGCGGAGGTATTGATGCCAAACAGCGCAATGCCAAAGTAGGATAAAAAAAGCTGCATCAGCAAGGGCGTGCCCTGGAACAATTGCACGTAGCCATTCACAAACGGCGAAGCCCCTGGCACTTTGGACATGCGCAAAACCAGCAAACCCAGACCCACCAGCCCACCGCCAATGAAGGCGATCAGTGACAGCGCCACCGTCCAGCGGGCAGCCAACAGCAAGTTGCGAAAAATGTCCCAAAGGCTGAAGTCAACCATGGTCTAGCGGCCCCATACAAATCGTGGCCCCAGCCAATTCAACAGCTTTCGCACCGCCATAGAAAGCGCCAAATAAATCAGCGTCGCGACGATGAAGGCTTCAAACGCCCGGAAGTTGCGGCTTTGAATCAGGTTGGCGGCGTAGCTCAGTTCTTCGGTCGATATTTGCCCGCACACAGCCGAGCCCAGCATGACGATGATGATTTGGCTGACCATGGCAGGCCAGACCTTTTTAAGCGCAGGTGGCAACACCACGCGGGTGAAAGTCTGCATGCGGTTTAGCGCCAAACTCATTGCGGCTTCGATCTGCCCTTTTGGCGTGGCTTCAATGCCCGCACGAATAATTTCGGTGGCGTAAGCGCCTAAATTCACCACCATGGCGATCACCGAGGCAAATTCGGGCGACAGCTTCACGCCCGCAGCGGGCAGCCCAAAGTAAATGAAAAACAACTGAACAATGAAGGGCGTATTGCGAATCAGCTCCACATAAGTGCCCACCAGCCCCTTCAGCCAAGCCGGGCCACTGGCGCGCGACCATGCGCAAGCCACACCTACGACCACGCCGATGCTGGCGGAAATGACCGTCAGCCCCAGTGTCCAGCCGATGCCTTTGAGCAGCAGCGGCCACTGGGCTAAAACCGCTAGAAACTCGAGCTCAATGCGCATGGATCAGGCATCGAAATTACTGCGGCAAATCACCCGCTGGCCGACCCAGCCATTTGGTGGCCAGCTTGTCAATGTCACCCGATTTTTTGGCTTCGGCAATGATTTCATTGACCTTCAAGCGCAGCTTGTCCTCGCCTTTGCCCACACCGATGAAATTGGGCGAGTCTTTCAGCAACAGTTTGTACTCGGTGCCCAATTGCGGATTTTTCCCCATCATGTTGCCGGCGACCGAGGCCCCGGTGGCAATCGCTTGCACCTGCCCCGCCACGAAAGAAGACACCGTGGCGTTGTTGTCTTCAAAACGCTTGATGTCAGCGCCCGAAGGCGCGAGTTTGGTCAACTCCTGGTCTTCGATGGCGCCACGGGTGACTCCAACGCTCTTGCCTGCTAAATCAGCAAAACTTTTGATGCTGACGGTTTTGGCCGCAAAAACCGCTTGGAAAAACGGCGAGTACGCGGAGGTGAAGTCGATGACTTTCTCGCGCTCTGGGTTTTTGCCCAGGGTCGAGATCACGATATCGGCCTTTTTGGTTTGCAGGTAAGCAATGCGGTTGGCGCTGGACACCGGAACCAATTCGACTTTGACCCCGAGTTTTTGGCCAATATACAAGCCCATGTCAATGTCCAGACCTTGGGGTTTGAGGTCGGTGCCAACAAAACCGTAGGGCGGAAAGTCGGTCGGTATGCCAATTTTGATTTCTTTGGCTTTCATGACATCGTCCAGCGCGGACTGCGCCTGCACCGTGCTGGTGCCAAGCAGGGCCGCAACCGAAACCACCATCGCCAATGCCTTGGTGCCCCAAGACGGAATACCCCATGAAAAAACGCGTTGTGAGAGTGTCAAAGTAATGCTCCTAGGTAAGTTGAAGTTGTGTCGAGTGATCTGGCAGGCAGTCGGCCCCTGCCCCTCTCAGTGGCTTGCCTGAGGGGTCGCCCAGCATCTTGCGCTGAAGCATGCAATTTCTGTGCCTCAACCGGTGCCAGCGCTTCGCGCAGTTGGGCAATCGGGTCGCTGGTGGGTTGCAACTTCATACTGGTCTGCACATTGCCAATGTGCTGGTTCATGAGTTGCTCTGCCAACACCAGGTCGCCCTTTTCAAGCGCTTGCACAATCAAAACGTGGTCAGCGCAAGACTGCACGGCGTCATGCGAGGATTGGTAGAGCATCGCCGTCAGGGCGGTGCGGGCCGTGAAGTCGCGCAAAGTATCCGCCAACAGGCTGTTGCCCAGGCACTCCGCCAAGCAGACATGAAAGTCACCGAGCAAAAAGGTTCGCACCCCAATGTCGTCGGCCTTGATAGCGGCTTTTTCACGTGCCAAATGGTTCTTGAGTTTCTTGATGCCCGCTTTGTCAATGCCGTGCCCGCTGCGGATCAGCCCACTTTCGACCACACGGCGGGCTTCAAAAGCTTCGCGGGCTTCGTCTTGCGACGGCTCTACCAAGTACCAACCCCGGCGCGCGCTCACCGTGACGATGCCACGCGTGGACAGGCGGGCAAGCGCCTCACGCACCACCGTGCGGCTGCAATCAAACAGCATCGCCAACTGCTGCTCACCCAGGCGCGAACCTGGGGCGAGCTTTTGGGCGATCACCGCTTCGATGATGCGATTGGTGATTTCGGCAGCGCTGGTCATGCCCAGAGTTTAGCGAACGGCGATCAATCTGGTATACAAGATTTGAGTTTCAGGCTAAGTAGTTTCCCGATCAAACGCTGGGACCACGGGCTTCCCTAGGGGAGCTCTGCATAACTCCTCGCGGAATCGTGTAGTGCCGGATCGGGATGGGATGCAAGGCGGTTTTTGCAGCAAATATCGGGAATACTTGCAAGAAAACCAACGCCGCAGACCGCCCGAGGCCGGACTATCACGAACCGCGAGGGGCTATGCAGAGCTTCCCCAGGTGTCAAGTGCGCGATGTCATGTGCCACAAGTCTCTGTTAGCCTCAAGCTCAATCCTGTCTATTTGCAATAAAACCCCCATGGAACTCAACACCGAAATCGTCACCGCGCCGCCGCGCCCTGCAGCCACAGTCATGATGCTGCGCGACAGCGCCGAACCCGGCAAGTCGGGCAATTCTGTAAATTCCGCCAACTCGCTTGAGATTTTTTTAATCAAGCGCCACGGCTTGTCTGATGTGCTGGGCGGGGCTTATGTCTTTCCGGGGGGCAAGCTGGACCGAAACGACGGGGAACTGGACATGGGCGCCCATCTGGACCAAGCCTTGCCAGCGCTGCACGCCACGCTGAACGAACCCGACATTGACGCGCAAACCGCTGGCGCCCTGTACGTGGCCGCTGTGCGCGAGGCCTTTGAGGAATGCGGCATTTTGTTTGCGATAGGTGCCACGGCAGACCACGCCACCCGCGCCACCACCCTGCTGCGCGAGGGCTACGCTTTTGACGAGGTGCTGGCTCAAATGCAGTTGCGTCTGCAAACCACCAGCCTGGTGCCGTGGTCACGCTGGATCACACCGCGTGTGCCGTCGGTCATGAATAAACGTTTTGACACCCGGTTTTTTGTGTCGGCCGCGCCCGGCGACCAAGTGGCGCGCCACGACAACCATGAGGCGACTGAAAGCGTGTGGCTTAAGCCCCGCGCGGCGCTGGAACAATACCGCACAGGGCGCATCGAACTGGCACCACCGCAAATCATGAGCCTGGCGCATTTGTCGCGCTTTGCCAATGTGGCTGCGGCGCTGTCACATGCCCGCAGCCGCCTGCCCGCCGTGATTGAACCTGAGCCGTTTGAACAAGACGGTGGCCGCGTGATTTGCTACCCTGGCGATGAGCGCCATTCCATTCAGCAGCGCGCTATGCCGGGCCCGACGCGCCTACGCTATGTCAACAAGCGGTTTGAACCGGTAGACGGATTCGACGCGCTGTTCGCCTGACGACACAAGGCTCAAACGACGCGCGCCCTTCAGCTCTTGGCCGCCATCCCCAGCCGCTCAATCGTCGCCTTTTCAGACACAAAGCTGTCGCGCGCAAACTTGGTGTAGGCCTCGGTGCCCATGTAAATGATCGACTGGTCGTACTTTTCAAAAGTCGACAAAACAGCCGGATCTTCCAGCGTCTTCTTGAAAGCATCGTGAATTTTGGCGGTGATGGCCGGGTCCATCCCTTTGGGGCCGCACACGCCAAAAGGCGAATCAGAAACCGTTTGAAACCCCAGCTCGTCCAGCGTTGGAATGCTGGCCCAGCGCTTGGTGCGCTTGCTGCCGTAGGTGGCCAACAGGCGCAATTTGCCAGCGTCCACATGCGGGCCCCAACCGGTGGCGTCGCTCGCAGCCATCACGTGGCCACCCAGCACCGCCTGCATGTTGTCGGCGTTGCCTTTGAATGGCACATTGGTCAGCTTGATGCCTGCGCGCTGGGCAAATTCTTCCACCGCCAAATGCGGGCTGGTGCCAATGCCAGTGTGGCCATAGGTGATTTTTTCAGGGTTGGCTTTGGCAAAATCCACAAACTCTTTGATGGTCTTGAACGGCGAACTGGCAGGCACCACCAAGCCAAAGGTGTAGCCGGTGAGGCAGGCAATCCAGGTGAAGTCTTTCAGCGTGTCGAATTGCACTTTTTGCATGTGCGGCACCCGAAACACGCCCTGCGGCAACTGCGCCAGCGTGTAGCCATCGGGCTTGGCGTTTACCAGCTCGTTGGCACCCAGCATGCCAGCAGCCCCTGGCTTGTTGTCCACAATGACCGTTTGGCCCAAAATTTTGCCTGCACTTTCAGCCAGCGACCGCATCACCGCGTCAGTTGAACCGCCCGCAGGCCACGGGCAGATGTAGCGAATCGTGCGCGCTGGGTAGGCCTGCGCGTAGACGAGCTGCGGCAAGGCCAAACTGGCGGCACTGGCACTGGCAAGTTTCAGAAGCTGGCGACGTTGCGGCATGTGGGTCATGGCGTGTGATCCTAAGTGTGTGAGGAAATGACTGCGTGAAAAATAAGTTGAACAAGATTTCACGGTCATTCTATATTTGCTACTATTTACATAGCACACAAACCAATTAATTCGAGAGCTAGAGGCATATTTCATTCAAATATTGGCCCAAATCAGCATTTTCTGATAAAAAAGAACCTGCAGGTTCTTTTTTAAGATTTTCTGCCATCCAGTCGTCAATCGCCGCCGCGTCATTCACCGTGCGCAGCGCCATGTAAGCCACCTCTGCCTCCGGGTAACGCCTGCGCAAAAAATTCAGCCATTGCTTCAATCGGCCCGCCTGCTGGCGGCGTTCCAGGCGGCTGCAGACGATGTGCCAAAAGTCGGCAATGAAAGGCAGTAAAAATTGCCAGGTGACGGGATTGACAAGCGCGCCGGGCGGCGGGTTTTCCGTGAGAGCGCCTTTGGGTTTGACAAAGCCCGCGCTCTGGTCAAGATGGTCGCGATGGCCGAGCTGATCAGCGTGGCCCAGGTGGTCAAGTCGCTTGATCGCATGCGCCAAACCGGGGTCGGTCACCATGCCGCGCCCAATCATCAAGCTGTGGCAGCCAGACACTTCACGGCAGCGCAGCGCGTCTTGAACCGTCCAGATTTCGCCATTGGCCACCAGCGGAATATTGACTGCCGCGCGAATGTCGGCAATACGGTGCCAGTACGCGGGCGGGCGGTAGCCATCGGCTTTGGTGCGGGCGTGCACCACCAGCTCGTCAGCGCCATTGTCGGCAATGGCCTGGGCACATTCCACGGCGCGCAGGTCGTCGTTAAAGCCCAAGCGCATTTTGGCTGACACGGGCAAGTGCGCAGGCACGGCGCGGCGCACAGCGGCCACAATTTTGCCAACCAGTTCGGGTTCTTGCAGCAACGCCGCACCGCCCCCATGGCGATTCACCACTTTGGCGGGGCAGCCGAAATTCAGGTCAATGCCATCAGGCCCCAAAGCGGCCAGCGCCGCAGCGTTGTCGGCCAGGCAAGCCGGGTCAGACCCCAGCAATTGGGCTCGCACGGGCACGCCAGCCAGCGTGCGCCCGCCGTTCATCAGTTCGGGCATCACGCGGATGAAGGCACGGTCTGGCAGCACCGTGTTGGTCACGCGAATGAACTCGGACACACATCGGTCAATGCCGCCCACACGGGTCAAAATGTCGCGCAGCACAAAGTCGAGCAGGCCCTCCATGGGGGCCAAAATAATGGTCATGGTCAAGTGTAGGGGCAGGCCCGGCCCCAGCAGCGCCGCTGGTTATCAAGGTAGCATCTGCGCCTATGCTCAAAACCCCCGCTCACTTTACCTCGCTGATCACGCCACGGCAGCACGCGACACCTGCCACGTTTCTATTTGCTGGTGAGGCTCTGCTGGTGCAAGCAGCCACCCTGGCCGTGCCCACAGCCTTGGATTTAGCGCCCTTGGCTTGGGATGCAGAGTCCACCCACCCCGTCGGTTTGTTGGGCGATCAATACTGCCAAACCGGCTGGGTGCCGCAAGACCGCTGGAGCCCTGCACAGCTGGGTGCCCAAGGCTTGGTTTTCAAAAAGCTGCGCTCACTGTTTGGTGTGATGGACGAGGCCACACTGTCGGTGGCCGGGCGGGCTTGCCAAATTGCCGAATGGAGCCGCACGCATCGCTTTTGCGGTGCCTGTGGTGGGGCAACCGAGCACCTGAGCGGCGAACGCTGCGCCAAATGCCCAGCTTGCGGGCACCTGGCCTACCCGCGTATATCGCCTGCCATGATGGTGCTGATTCGACGTGGCGATGCCATTTTGCTGGCCCGCCATAGCGCGTCGCCCACCGGGTTTTTCACTGCGCTGGCAGGTTTTTTAGAAGCGGGCGAGTCGGTTGAAGACGCGATCCACCGCGAAGTATTTGAAGAAGTCGGCTTGAAGGTGCGCAACATCGCCTACTTTGGCAGCCAACCGTGGCCGTTTCCGCATTCGCTCATGATGGCTTACACCGCAGAATTTGTGGAGGGCGAAGTTGTGGTCGATGCGACCGAAATTGCCGAGGCTCGCTGGTTTGGCCCGCATGACGATTTGCCGCCCATCCCGCACGGTATCTCAATCGCCAGCGACCTGATTCGCGCGCATTTGCCGCCAAGGGCACCATGAACAGCGCAAGTCGAGCCCAGCATTTCATCGTTCTGGGCGCTGGCGCGATTGGCTGCTACGTGGGCGGACGGCTTGCGCTGTCGGGGCAGCAGGTCAGTTTTGTCGGGCGGCCGCGTGTGCTGGAGGCGCTTGCGCAGAATGGCTTGACTGTGACGGATTTGGATGGTTTCAAAGGCCACGTTGTGGCGACCCAACTACACCTGGCATCTTCGCTCAGCCACATCGTGCCTGACGATAAGCCCTGGGTCATTTTGCTGTGCGTCAAAGGCGGTGCCACGCTGGCTGCGGCGCAAGCGGCGGCGCAGGTGTGCAAGCTGGGCACGTCCATCGTGTCGCTGCAAAACGGGGTGGACAACGTGGCCCGTATTCAAGCCGGTGCCCCGCAAATGAAAGCCCTGGCGGGCATGGTGCCCTACAACGTGGTCTTGCCCGCGCCCCACCATGCGCACCGCGCCAGCACGGGTTTTTTGCAAATTGAAAGCAGCCCTGCCAGCACCGAATTTGCGCCGTTGTTCAACGCGGCGGGCCTGGCAACCAAGCTTGTGCACGACATGCGCGCCGTGCAATGGGGAAAGTTGCTGCTGAACCTGAACAACCCGGTCAACGCCTTGTCCAACCTGCCGCTGCAAGCCCAATTGCGCGACCGCGACTACCGCTTTGTCCTGGCGGGTTTGCAGTCCGAGGCCTTGCACGTGCTGGCCGCAGCCCACATCACGCCGGCCAAGGTGGCGGCTGTGTCGCCCCGCGTTTTGCCCCACTTGCTGCGCCTGCCCAACTGGCTGTTCACGCGGGTGGCCGCCCGCATGCTGCGCATGGACGCCACCGCGCGCTCGTCCATGTGGGACGACCTGAACCAAGGCCGAACGACCGAAATTGACGACCTGTGCGGCGCGGTGGTGCGGCTTGCGCAGGCGCGTGGCGCAAGCGCCCCCTTCAACCAGCGCATGGCGCAGTTGATGACTGAACGCACCCAAAGCGGCGCGGCGCCGGGTTCAATGGCCAGCCAATCAGGCATGAGCGGGGACGCCATGCGCCAAGCGATTTTTGAATAACCACTGGCCGCCAATCAGGGACAAACCCGAGGTTGTGCCAAAAACCGCCCGCTCAGTGGCCTGAAGCGGGTCAATCTTTGTAAACTCAACAGGCAAACATTTCAACCCAGAGGAGCATTTCATGACCGTCAATGTCACCATCGATCTCGGCTACGAACTCGAAGTCAAGGCCAAATTTGCCGACGTCTTTGCCGTGCTGTCCAACGTGCCCGAATCCGCCAGCTTCTTCCCTAAAGTCGACAAACTGGTGGACATGAAAGACGGCGTTTACCGCTGGGAGATGGAGAAAATTGGCGTCGCGTCCATCGCCCTGCAAACTATTTACGCGTCCAAATACGAGTCGAACAAAGCCAAAGGCAGCGTCGTCTGGACGCCAGTCAAAGGCGTTGGCAACGCCCTGGTGTCGGGCAGCTGGGTGATTAAAGACAACAAAAAGTCAACCGGATTGACGCTGAAAATCAACGGCGACCTGGCCATTCCCTTGCCCGGCTTGATGAAAATGGTGGTGGTGCCTGTGGTGGAAAGCGAATTTGAAAAAATGACCGACCAGTACATTGCCAACCTGATCAAGAAATTTGGCGGCGAAGTTTGAGCGTGCAGAGGTCAAGGCGCAGACTTGGATGCGCAGATATGAGGGCGCAGGCTGTTGGAGGCGATTGAAAGACGATCGAATGCTTTTTGAAAGTTGCTCAAATGTTGCTACTAAATATATAGCAAACTATCCATATATTTAGAGAGCTAGAGGCCAATTTTATTGATATTTTGGCGATTTTGCCAACTTGAAACAAAAAAAAACCTGCAGGTTCTTTTTTTATTTTTCAGCTTAAAAAATGCCCGTTTCAATCCAGCGAACGTTTCAGCCGTACTTCTTCGACCTTGCCGCTGCCCAGCTGCACAGTTTTGGCCGTATTCATCTCGCGCTTGAAACCCGCCAAGTCAAAAAACCGCATGGCGCGTTCGTTACGCAAAAACGACCACAGCGTGACCTCAAGGCAACCTTCTTCCAGCAACCCTTCGCGGCAAGCGTCCCACAGCGCCAAACCCGCGCCCTCGCCCCAGTAGTCTGAGGCTACATAAATCGCCCAAATCTCCCCCGTCGTCGGCTTGGTTTTGGGGTCGCGGGTGCGGTCGTAGCCTGCAAACCCCACAATCGCGTTGCCGTCCAGTGCTACCACCACCTGCGGTTCGCCAAATTTGATAGCGTCCGCCCAATGCGCCTTCTTTTGATCGACCGAAAGCCCTTTCAAATGATCATCGGGCACCAGTCCCGCATAGGCCGTTTGCCAAGTGCTGACATGAATTTCCGCAATGGTCTTGGCATCGGCCATGACCGCAGGGCGGACTTGAATATTGAGATTGCTGGACATGAAGAAAGATGCGCCTTGTGGTCAATGAGGATTCGAATTTCGAGGACGGATTGTCGCATTTCAGCATTTTGCGGTCGCTTTGGGTGGAATGTGTGAATGAGTCGCTCGCCGCGATTGAACCCAGCCGCCCCGCAAAGGCAAACAATTCAGTGTGGGTGCAAATGGTGCGCATCAGGCACATGCGAATGCACATGCTGCAATGGTTCATGGCGATGCCAATGGCTGTGAGAGCCTGAAGGCATGACTTTGTGGGCGTGTAGATGATGCTCATCCTTATGAGAATGGGCATGCTCATGTTCCAGCGCTTCATGCTCATGGTGGTGCCCATGCGACTCCAGCAAGTGCAGAACCACTCCGGCCAGCATCAAAATGCCGCCGGCGATCAGTATCCAGGTACCAGAGCGATTGCCCAATACAAAGGCACCCGCCGCACCAATGAAAGGCGCAAAAGCGAACACTGACCCGGTTCGACCCGCACCAAACTCGCGTTGCGCCAGCAAATAGAACCTCAAGCTAAGGCCATAGCCCGTAGCACCAATCGCAAGCAAGGCCAATGTGGCGACCAAGCCGGGCAAAGGCTCACCAAATACCAGTGCAAAGCCACCGGTGGCGATGACGCCCAGGCTCGCCTTCGCAAGCACGACCTGACCGGGATCGCGGTCTGCGACGCCACGCGACAGCGTGTTGTCCAGGCCCCAAGCGGCAGTCGCAACCAACACGGCCAGAAGTCCCGCTAATTGAGTGTCACCGGCTTGGCCCTGCTCTAACACCAGCGCCATGCCACCTGCCAAAAGCAACAGCATGGCTGCGGCCACCCGCCTGTCCATGGTTTCGCCGTAGAGTCTCCATGCCAATACGGCTGTAAAAAGCGCCTCTAATGTGAGCATCAACGATGCGCTTGACCCGCTGGTGCGCTGTAAACCCCAAGCCAATGCAACCGGGCCAATGACCGCGCCAAATACAGCCATCGCTGCGATACGCGCAAAGTCAGAACGTCTCAGTGCCGCTTCTCTTTCCGGCGGGCGACGCATCAAGAGAGCAACCCCAGCCGCCCCGGCATAAAGCAGTGCAGCGGTTGTGAAGGCGCCCAAACCCTGTCCAAAATACTGCACCAGTGGCGTGCTTAGGCCGAACAGCGCCGCTGCCAAGAGCGCCAACAAGCCGCCACGAAGGGCGGGTGCAAATACTCGGACTGTCAAAGCCTCAATTCCCGGTGAAGTTTGCGCCAATGAAGTTGCCGCTCAGGGTGAAGAACAAATACAGCGTCTGTTTTGATGCGTCCTTCACGGCGTCGTTTTTGAACGTGACTTTCCATTCCTTTTTGCTCTTGCCCTCCACGGTTTCTGCTTTGTCAAGTTTGACGGACTTCCATGAGGCATCGATTTTTCCGTTGCGAATCAAGGTATCTTTTTGCTCATTGGCACAGCCTGCAACGACGGATTCCTTCGCAGGCGCGTTGCCATGAAAGTGACAGTCACCGCCGCCGCCTGCATGGGCGGGCGAGGTGAGCAAGAATGAAGCGGTCAAAGAAGTGATAAAAATAAAATTTTTCATGATAATTTCCCAGGTTTTTAAAACCAAAAGTTGACTAAAAGAGATTAAAGCTTGTTGCGACTTGGATCAACGGTTTTGTCAATGTCCATGTCTTCGTGGATGTGCTTGTGCTCCTGTACGGGAAAGCGGAAGCTGTCAGGGTGGTCATCGTGCTGGTAGCCGTGCAATTGCGTGAACAACAAATACACACCCGCGTAGATCAAAGCCAGATTCGCAGCCAAGCTGAACCGCTTGAACGAGGGCCGGTGCCGCCAGAACGCTAACAATCCCACCATCACAGTTAACGCTGCAATTTGCCCAATTTCCACGCCCACATTGAAGCTCAGAATGCGCAGCAGCATAGACGTGCTGTCATCACCCAGCGGTAACTGTTGCAGACGAGTGGACAGGCCAAAGCCATGGAGCAAGCCAAAGCCAAAGACCACCGCCAACAAGTTGGGCGACTTCATGTCAAAGACACGCTGGAACCCACCGTTGTTGTCGAAGCCCTTGTAAATAACGCTGATGGCAATGATGGCGTCCACGAGGTAGTAATTCCATGTGATCTTGAAGTAGGTCGCAAAGATCAGCGTGATGCAGTGCCCCAGCGTGAATACCGTGACGAACTTCGCCACGTCCTTGAAGCTGGTCAGGAAAAACACCACACCAAACAGGAACAGCAGGTGGTCATAGCCAGTCAGCATGTGGCTGGCACCCAGCCCGATGTACCGGACATAGCCACCGTCGAGCATGCTTTGCTTGTCAGCGTCAGAAATGCCGTGGGCGAACGCCACCCATGGCAGCGCCAGTAGAAGCATGGCCAGGAATCGGCCCGAAAAAATTTGTTTCATCGATAAGTAAGACCTGTGTTGGTAGCGCCAATACGCGGGGCTGCTCCCGGAGAAAAACACCGGAAGCATCGAAGAAAGCTTTGAATTGCGTCAAGATGAGGCCCACTGCAGAGTGGGTCACTCTTTCGCTAGGATTGCCGAGTCGGAGGCCGCAAAGGGCCTTGCAATGAAGCGGAATGCCAAATGGACGAGCCCCATTCTGGCGGGGTCAAAGACCGAGCGTCGGCCAACGCCGCGGGCTCTGAAGTCAAAATTCCGGTGGAGCTCGCATTCTGGTCTGCATGCGCATGCTGGGTTGGGGCGTCGCTTTCATCCAGGTGCAACGCTTTGTCAGCGTGGTGGTGGTGGTTCACGTCCTGACAATGAACCATCAGGTGCTCCAACTCGCCAACCCGTTGTGAGACAGTCCACGCACCAAGCACGGACACTGACTGCCACAAAAAAATTGCCAGCAACAGGCTCGCACGGACGCATCGGCTCATGCAGTCGATTTTAAACGCAAACAATCATTCCCCACCCAGACAGCGACAGGACTCGACAAGCAGGCCTCCATAGGTTTCAAGTGTGATTCGGAATTTTGGAAACCCGCACCCCGTTCAGGCTGGGCTGAGGAGCACAGAATTCAGCGGGTCAGGGCTTGCGACTGTCTGAGCCGTAGGCGAGTTTGAGCAAGCCCCCGCTAAATTCGAGCACCGCAAGTTGCCCGAAGCGCAGCGCAGGGACCCAGACTGTCGGGTCGCCTTTTCTTTGCTTACTTTCTTTTGGCGAAGCAAAAGACAAGTGAGTCGCCCGCCGGGGCGAGACCCGGCCTCCCCGCTGGCAAGCGTCATCCCAAAAATCAACACCAGGCCAAATCGACCACAACAATCCCCCAAACAAAACCCCCATCCTCACTCTGAGACAATCCCCCCATGGACATCGCCAACCTCATCCAAACCGTTCTCATCTACGCCCTGCCAGTGCTCTTTGCCATCACCGTGCACGAGGCCGCCCACGGCTACGCCGCACGCCATTTTGGTGACGACACGGCCTACGTGCTGGGCCGCATCACGTTAAATCCACTCAAACACATCGACCCAATGGGCACAATATTGATGCCGCTGATGTTGTACTTCGCCACCTCGGGCGCGTTTTTGTTCGGCTACGCAAAGCCGGTTCCCGTGCGTTTTGGAAACCTGCGCAACCCCAAACGCGACATGATTTGGGTGGCGTTGGCAGGTCCCGGGGCCAACTTGGCCCAGGCGCTGATGTGGGGCATTTTGTTGTACCTGCTCACGGGCATGGGCCTGAGCGAGCCGTTTTTCATCAAAATGTGCCAAGGCGGCATGCTGGTCAACGTGGTGATGTTTGTGTTCAACCTGTTTCCGCTGCCGCCTCTGGATGGTGGCCGTATTTTGGTGGGTTTGCTGCCCTACAAACAGGCTGAACTGGTGTCGCGCATTGAGCCCTGGGGGTTTTTCATCGTTATGGCGCTGGTCGTGTCGGGCATTGTCAATAGCCTGTGGATGCGCCCGCTGATGGGCCTGACCTTCGGTGCGCTGGATGTCGTGCTCACGCCGTTTGCATGGCTTCTTAACTGAAGCCACGGGTCGGCTCGTTCTCGCAATTTTATCGGCACCGTTTTCGCAATCGTTCTAGTCACTGGCATTTTTTAATTCATGAAACCCGTTCGCTACCTCACTGGCATCACACCGTCCGGCACGCCGCACCTTGGCAACTACGTGGGCTCTATCCGCCCGTCGGTGCAGGCCAGCCAGCGCGCTGAAGTGGAAAGTTTTTATTTTCTGGCCGATTACCACGCCCTGATCAAAATCGACGACCCGGCACGCATTCAACGCTCGACGTTAGAGATTGCCGCAAGCTGGCTGGCCGCGGGCCTGAACCCCGAGCGGGTCACTTTTTACCGCCAATCCGACATTCCTGAAATTGCCGAGCTGACCTGGTTTTTGACCTGCGTCACAGGCAAAGGCGTACTCAACCGCGCCCACGCCTACAAGGCGTCCGTGGATAAGAACCGTGAGGCTGGCGAGGACGATGATGCCGGCATTACCGCTGGCCTGTTCATGTATCCGGTGCTGATGGCCGCCGACATCCTCATGTTCCGCGCACACAAGGTGCCGGTTGGGCGCGATCAGATCCAGCACATCGAGATGGCACGCGACATTGCTCAGCGCTTTAACCACCAATATGGCGACCACCTGGTTTTGCCGGAAGCCCTGGTAGAGGAGTCGGTGGCTACGCTTCCGGGGCTGGACGGCCGCAAGATGAGCAAGAGCTACGACAACACCATCCCGCTCTTTGCTTCGCGCCAGCAACTTCAAAAACTGATTGCTTCCATCGTCACCGACTCCCGGCTGCCGGGTCAGGCAAAAGATCCGCAGGGCTCGGCCCTGTTCCAGATTTACCAGGCTTTTGCCACGCCGTCCGAGACGGCCGGGATGCGCCAGGCTTTTTCCGACGGTATCGCCTGGGGTGATGCGAAATCGAGTTTGCTGGAACGCATCGACCAGGACCTTGCGCCGCTGCGCGACCAGTACCACAGCCTGGTCAGCAACCCG
>JANNCN010000130.1:0-6067 GCA_031386665.1 Rhodoferax sp.
CGCAATTCGCCGCGCAGAATCGCCAGTTAACTGGCGATTCTGCGCGAATACCCAGCAATCAGGACACCATCAATTAGGATTGCAAACATTGGACTTCTGGAAGATTCGTTGGTACGTTGAATGGGGGCAGGTCATTTGAGGTTCAAAATCAACTTCCCAGATTTGCGCGCGCTTGATGGGTAACTTGGCTTTAGCCAATGCCATCTCCCATACTGCCTTCCATGCTCATGTTTTCGGCCAAGTGAAGTGCCGAAAGCTGTTTGGACAAAAAGACCATTCGGTCTTTGACGGCCCGTTCGTTTTTTTCGCGCACAGCTTCACGCACATAGTCTGATGCGGACATGCTCAGGGTGCGGGCAAGCGTTTTGGTTTGTTCTGCAAACTCAAGCGGCGCGCGAAAGGACAAAGTTGCTGCATTCATGATTCGTGGTATGAATTTGTGTTGCAGTATTGTAATACTTCTGCGTATTTTTAAGTCCAGCGCAATGCTCAAATCCCGTTGGGCTAATTTACCGGAGAGGGCCGGCTTACAGCAATGTTGCCAATTTGCGCTTCAACCCCACCCCACCCCCTCAAAACGCCCCGTAAACCATATTTTTAAACACGCTGCGGTAGTGCAGCCGTTGCCCAGGGGCTTGCATCATCCAGATGGCGATCAGCTTGGTTTTGGGGTCGATCCAAAAATAAGTGCCGCCAGCGCCACCCCAGTTGATTTCGCCTGCATTGCCCGCGTTGGCGCTTTCGCCGTCGGCGGTTCGCACGGCATAGCCTAGCCCGAAGCCGAAGCCTGGGCCCGGCAAGTAGCCAGTGCTGGCACCTGGCGCGCGGCTGGTGCGTGTGATGTCAGCACCTAGGTGGTCGCTGCCCATGGCTTGAATGGTTTGGGGGGACACAATGCGCACGCCGTCCAGCTCGCCACCGTTCAGCACCATGCGGCTAAATCGCAGGTAGTCTGCGGCGGTAGAAACCATGCCGCCGCCGCCCGATTCAAAGACAGCGGGTTTTGTCAGGTCGAGCAGGGTAACGGCTTGCTTGCTGTCGGGGTCAATTTTGAAGGGTTCCGCAATTCTATTTTGCTTGTCGGCGGGCACGTTAAAGCCGGTGTCCTTCATTTGCAAGGGGCCCAAAATGCGCTGTTGCAGGTAGACGCCCAAAGTTTGGCCAGACACCCGCTCAATCAAAGAACCCACCAAGTCAGTCGAACGGCTGTACTCCCACACCGTGCCAGGCACATACGCCAACGGCAGCGCTGCCAGCGTTTGCGCCAGCTGCGTGTTGGTCATTTCGTTTTTGTGGATGCCGGCTTTCAGGTACTCATTCTTGACCAACGATTTACCAAACACCCCATACGTGATGCCCGAGGTGTGGCGCAACAAGTCTTGAACGGTGGGGATGCGCGGCGACGTTACTTTTTCTAGCACCATGGCACCGCTGGCGTCTTTCTTTTCGACACCCAGCTGCATGGTTTTGAACTCGGGCATGTAAACAGAAATGGGGTCGCTCAAACTTACACGGCCCTCTTCCACCAGCATCATCAAACCTACCGAGACGATGGGTTTGCTCATGGAATAAATGCGAAAAATCGCATCCGTCGGCATGGCGGTTTTGCTTTCGCCGTTCAAGTTGCCCACAGCCCGCTGATGTACCAGCTGACCGTCGCGGTAAATCACCATCACGGCGCCGGGTATGCGGGCATTGGCGGCATCGCGACTGACCAAGTCGTCCAGCTTTTGCAATGCGACCTTGTTCATAGGGGCAACTGTCGCAAGCTGGCCAGGGGTCACCGTGGCGCAGGCACCCAGTAGCAACAGGCTTCCGGCCAAAGTGGCGATTCGGCTCGCCAACTGAAAACGGCGCAGCCCCGAGCGGGTTGACGATACGATTTTGCAATGCATAGATTTCAAATCCGGTTAATTGGTTGGGCTGGGCTAATAAGACTTTGACGCAGATGCATGCAACTGGCAGTCACGCGGGCGTCACAACTGCGATGCGGGGGCACGGCAAGTGCAAGACCCGGGCGCCCCGCAAAACTTCGAATAATGCTTTGGCGTTCGCGGCGCTCAGGCTGTGTCAGCCAACCCCAAGGCCTCGTACACACGCATCGCCGCATACGCATCGTTGGCCGCGTACACCAGTTGCGCTTCGGTCAATTGCAGATTGGCCCAATTGCTGGTGGCGGCTTTCTTGCTTTTGATGAAGCGCTGGTTGAACAATACGGCCACGGCACCTTTCACGCCCATGTCTTTGCGGTAGCCGCGCTCCCTAAAAATAGTGTTCAGCTCCAAAATGCCTTGCGGCTCGATGCCCAATTTGCTGATGATGCGTTTGCGGTCATCGCCCAAGCCAAAACCGGCTTTGGCAATGCCGCCCAAAGCCAGCAAATCGGCCACCACGGCGCGGCAGGCCAAGTCATGCAATTGAAAAACCCAGGCTCGGTCGCGGGTTGACAATTGCACGATGTGCGGCCCGTCAGACTGCTCGCCCACCTTAAACGTTGGCTTGGATTCTGTGTCAAAACCCCACGCGGGGGCTGCGGCCAACGCGGCGTAGGCTTTGCTTGCGCCTTGCTCCGAACTCACAAGCGTGATGCGATCCAGGTCAAGTCGCTCAAAAGCGGGCAGCAAGGCAATGGCGTCTTTGTCGGGCGTCGGAATTTGAGTGTGCATGCGGCTTATCATCGTCGAATTCGCTTCGCTGCAACTGCAAACACAGCGCAGAACCCGGTGGTTTTTAATTTTTTGGAGTCCCTATGCAAGCCCTTGACATTGTGAAGTTCTGGTTTGACGAGCTGACACCCAAAGACCATTTCGCCAAAAACGCCGCTTTGGATGCGCGGGTGCGCGACCGGTTCAGCGCCACTTTGGCAGCGGCGGCGCGTTGCGAATTGTTTGGCTGGCGCAGCAGCGCTGATGGTTGCCTCGCAGAAATCATTGTTTTAGACCAGTTTTCGCGCAATATTTTTCGAGACACACCACAAGCTTTTGCGCAAGACCCCTTGGCGCTTGCCTTGGCGCAAAGTTTGGTGGCAAGTGGTCAAGACCGCAGCCTGCCGCTGGTCCAGCGCGCTTTCGCCTACATGCCCTATATGCACAGCGAGTCGCCGTTGATTCATGACCAGGCCGTGTTGGTGTTTGACCAGCCGGGGCTAGAGAACAACCTGGCCTTTGAGCTGCGGCACCGGGCCATCATTGATCGGTTTGGTCGTTTTCCGCACCGCAATGCTGTGTTGGGGCGGGCGTCTACGCCCGAGGAAATTGCTTTTTTGGCCGAGCCAGGCTCGTCGTTTTAGGCGGTGATTTTTTGCTTTCTGACCTCATCCTCTCGCACCAGAACCCAAAGGAATTGCTGTGACCCCCAATCCAACGCACATCACCACAATAGAGACGCTGCGCACGCTTTACGCCCAGGCGGGTGGGCGATCCGTCAAAAAAGAGCTTCCGCTCTTGGATGCTCACTGCACGCGCTTTATTGCCCGGTCGCCCATCGTTATGGTCGCTAGCGTCGGTGCGGGCATGGCTTTGGATGCCTCGCCGCGCGGTGGCGAGCCTGGGTTTGTCAAGGTGGTCGACAACAGTTGCCTGCTGATTCCAGATTCGCCAGGCAACAACCGCTTGGACACGCTGGAGAACATCATTCAAACCGGCCAGGTTGGCCTGCTGTTTTTGCTGCCCGGCGTTGACGAGACGCTGCGCGTGAATGGCAGCGCGGTGCTGTCTACCGCTGCCGATGATTTGGCCCTTTGTGCCAACGTCAAGCGCACGCCGAAGCTCGTGATTCGCGTGGGTGTGCAAGCCGCTTACCTGCATTGCGCCAAGGCATTGATGCGCTCTGCGCTGTGGGACGTCAGCCGCCATATGGACCGGGCCGCGATGCCGTCCATGGGTGAAATGCTCAAAGACCAGATCGGTGGCGACGCGACTGCTGAAACCCAGGCCCAGATGGTGGTGCGCTACGCAGTCGATTTGTAAAGAATCACGCTTTCGCACGGCCAAACGCGATTGGCGCATTCCGACTACCATGCACGGTCGCTCCAGACGCCAGTCCATTTTTAATATCAAGGAAACTCATGACCATCTCTATGTACCAGGCCAGCGTGCCGCGTTTTGTCAACATTTTGGGCAATCTGTCCAACATTCTGGACAAAGCCCAGGCCCATCTGGATGCCAAAAAAATCGCTGATGCCTCCTTCACTGCGTTTCGCCTATTCCCCGACATGCTGCCCATGACCACCCAAGTGCAAATTGCCTGTGATGCCGCCAAAGGCGTTGTTGCCCGTTTGGCTGGTGTTGAAATTCCCGCGTTTGCAGACGACGAAACCACGATTGCCCAATTGAAAGCCCGCGTCGCCAAAACTATTGCTTTTATTCAAACCATCACCCCTGCGCAATTGGACGGTACGGAAGACAAAGACATTGTCATCAAGCGCGGCGAGAAAGAAACGCATTACAAGGGCATGCAGTTTTTACTGGGCCACGCCATTCCCAATTTTTACTTTCACGTCTCGACCACCTACAACATCTTGCGTCACAACGGCGTTGAAATTGGCAAGCGTGACTTTTTGGGCAATCCGTGATTAGCCTTAATTGGCCTTGACTGACCTCGATTGACTTTGACTGGCAAAGGCAGGTGAAGTGGCTGCAATCAGCCTGAATCGCCGACAAGTGGTGCTCAGCACGATGGGCGCTTTGGACGGGGTGAGCTTGCTGGCCTTGCCGACAGTGGCCGTTGCCAAGCCGCTCAAAGCCGCCAAGCCCGCGCTCCAAAACGCGTGGCCCCGCGCCTTGCAGGTGCCGGGTGGCGTTGCTCACCTTCCATTGGGTGCGGCGGCTTTGCGACCCGTCGCGCGTTTGGGCCCATTGACGACTTCCAATGTCACCACCCCAGCGACCACCCCAGCCACCAATCAATCCGCCACTCAAGCCAGTACCTCAGCGAATGACATCCGCGATGTCCCCGTGCTGGTGGTGGGCGACCCCAGCGCCTGGACGGCCCTGGTCGGCATTGGCTTGTCGACTGCATCGGGCAACTCAAGCATTTCAGTTCAGCAAGCTGGCGCAGAGCAACGCCAGATTGACTTTGCCGTCGCCCCCAAACGCTATGCCGAACAGCGCTTGACTGTGGCACCCGGCACCGTCGATTTATCCGCCGAAAACCAGGCCCGTTTCGAGCGTGAACGCGCACTGCAAGCCGTGGTGATCGCCACTTTCAGCGAATTGCAGCCGCATGCGCTGTCACATTGGCAGAAGGCGTTGCGAATGCAGGTGCCCGTGCCCGGCAGGCGCAGCAGTTCGTTCGGCTTGCGCCGTGTGTTCAATGGGCAATCGCGCAATCCGCACAGTGGCATGGACATTGCCGCGGCCACTGGCACGCCGGTTTTCGCGCCCTTGCCTGGGCGTGTGATTGACACGGGCGACTATTTTTTCAATGGCGGCACGGTGTGGCTGGACCATGGCGGCGGGTTGTTGAGTCTGTTTTGTCACCTGAGCCGCATTGACGTGAAAGTGGGCGACATTCTGCAAACTGGCGACACCTTGGCAGCCGTTGGCGCCACGGGTCGCGTGACCGGCCCGCACCTGCACTGGGGCGTGACGCTGAACCGCAGCATGGTGGATCCGGCGCTTTTTTTAGACGCCTGACGCTGTTTTTGAATCAGCGACATGGTTTGCGGGGATTCAAGGCAGTGAGCCATTGTGCTGCTCGCAGCGGATGATTGCTATGCTAATAATAGCAAACTATCTATATTATTCGAGAGCTAGAGGTCTATTTAATTCATAATGTGACATTATTGACCATTTTTCAGAAAAAAAAACCTGCAGGTTCTTTTTTATTTTTTTGGGTCAATTTTTGCCAGATTTTCAGCATCAATCTCGGCATCGGACTTGGCATCAGCCTCAAACACCAGCAATTCCCCCGGCTGGCATTGCAAATACTCGCAAATCTGCCCCAGCGTGTCAAAACGCACGCCTTTGACTTTGCCCTGTTTTAGCAATGACAAATTGGCTTCGGTGATGCCAATGTGTTCGGCCAGGTCTTTGGACTTGACCTTGCGCCGCGCAAGCATGATGTC
>JANNCN010000192.1:0-19974 GCA_031386665.1 Rhodoferax sp.
GGCGGCGCGCGCCAATGCAGGTGGGGCAGCGCGTTGAAGTGCGTCTGCGCTGATCAGCAAGCCCAGGAACACAGCGGCCGCACCCACGACCCACGCCAACTTAGGCCAGCTTAGTGGGGCCAAGCTAGTGTCAAACGGAGTCGGTAGACGGCTCATGCCCAGAGTTGCCTTGGCATCATTTGGATTGATCTGGTTTCGCTTGGCTTGGCTCGGTTTTATCTGACTGGACCTGGTTAGCGCCCCTGCACCATCATAGGCAATGCGAACAAACCTAGCAAAACCACGACATAAGGGTAGGCGACCGTGGGCCGCAACGCGCTGACAAGGTATTCGCGGATCAAACGCGGGCCACTAGAGCGATTGGCCAGCCATTCAGAATGAAGCTGAAAGGCCGACGGTGCTGCGTCGACATCGGTCAGCCCAGCCTGCCGCACCAGAGCCTCAACTTGCACAATGCGCTGGACAAGTCGCGCCTGAAAAGTCCGGTAGATACCTTCTTGCAGCCAGATCAGCAACACCACGGCAGAGATCAATAGAAGCGGGAAGTTCAAACCCAACCCCAAAACCGTGAGCCCCAAGGCCACTATTTTCAAGGCCAACCCGCCATTTTCATAGCATTCAATGTTGTTTTGCAACGTGACCCACTCCAGCCCGAGTGCGTCTTGGCTGCGCGATTGACCGTTGTTTTCCATCCGAGGGTTCCCGTCTTGTTGTGATTTGGCGACTGTGCGGGCCTTTGCCGAAGCACCAAAGCGGACAAGCCAGCGCATGCCACAATTTCGCATTCAAACGAGTCTAACCTCCTGTCCATGCACCGCACAATATTCGACACGCCCGTGGTCAACAGCCTGCTCAGAGCTTTTTCTGTCACCTGTCTGCGGCTTGCCGGCTGGACAATTGAAGGCAGTTTGCCCACCAATGGCGACAAAAGCGTGCTGATCGCGGCACCTCACACCAGCAATTGGGACTTGCCGCTGACCCTGATGGTGGCCTTCAGCTTGCGACTTCACGTGTACTGGATGGGCAAAGAGGAGCTTTTCAAGCCGCCCTTTCGCGGCATCATGATGTGGCTGGGCGGCATTCCGGTTGACCGAAAAAAGGCCAACAACTTGGTCAACGCCTCCATTGAAGCCCTTCGCGCGGCTGATGGTCCCTTGCAACTGATCGTTCCGCCCGAGGGCACCCGCAGCAACACCCGGTTTTGGAAAACCGGGTTTTATTACATCGCTTTGGGCGCTCAGGTGCCCATCGTCATGGCCTACATGGACTACGACGCCAAGCGCAGCGGCTTGGGGCCAGTTTTTTTACCAACGGGCAATGTAGAGGCCGACATGGCCACCATCAAGGCGTTTTATGCGCCCATGAAAGGCAAAAACCCAGATCAGTTTGAGGCGAAGTAAGGCGGGCTGGATTGGTCGGATTGAGAATTTGGATGTACGGTTCATTTTCATTTACTATAATTAATATAGCAAACTATTTAGCGTATTCCAGAGCTAGAGTCCTAAAACATTAAAAATTTGCGATTTTCCAGCGTTTTTACAAAAAAAAGAACCTGCAGGTTCTTTTTTCCCAATTTTCGTGCTTTTTCGAAGTAAAACCGTGAATGAAAGCCTTATGCAGCCCGCACGACCATGGCATGTTGGCCGAGTGCGACGGCAGGATTTACCAAGCCAAAATCGCGCAGAAATGCACACAAAGCGCGTATGAATTGCGTCAGTTCGCACCAATTCCGGCATGATTCCAACTTTATTTGATCAACGATAACTAAGATTGACCGCAAGGTATGTCCTTAGCCCAAGCTCGCGTCGAGGCAAGCAACTAAGGTTTCCAAGCGAGTTCTGGGTTAAAAGCAGAGGAAGACACCATCAATTTTCGCGATTTTTCCCGTCGCTACTGGCTTGCACTTTGCCTGGTGCTGTTTTTGGCCGCCTTGGGTGCCATGTTTGCCGTGAAGCAACTTGAGCAAAACCGGGTGACCGACCGACGCACCAGCTTGGGCAACGCGCTCAGCTACACCGCCAGTGCGCTGGAAAACGAAGCCAGCCGATCCACCGCCATGGGGGCGGCCATGCTGATGGGCCTGAATGACCCGGTTTTCAAAGCCACTGCCTTTGGCGAAATGTCGCCTGACGCCTCCGAAGTGCTGCATCGGCTGGCCATTGCCCGCTCTCTTTTTGGGGCTGACGGTGCTTACATTATTTCGGCGAAGGGCGTCATTTTGGCGCATTCAACCGAAGGCACGCGATCCACAGGTTCCAACGTCGGCTTTCGCCCGTATTTCAAATCCGCCATGAAAGGCGATCCCAGCGTTTATGCAGCGGTGGGCTCGGTCACCAGCGAACGCGGCATGTACTACGCCGCTCCGTTGTACGAGGGCAACCTGCCTACCGGCAAAGTCATCGGCGTTTTGATGCTGAAAATGCCCATCAGCAAATTGGACCTGCTGCTGCGCTTTGCAGGTGGTCAGGCCCTGCTGATGTCGCCGCAAGGCATTGCGTTTTCCAGCACCAACCCGAAATGGCTGCTGTCCATGACGCCGCCCGTCACGGACGCTCGGGTGGCCGAAGTGCGCAATTTGCAACAATTTGCCGGCCACTTCAGCCGAATTCCACCGATAGCCTTGCCATTCAGCCCAGATGCTGAAACCTTTGACCTGGACGGCCGACGCCACATTGCACTGGTCAAACCAGTGCAATGGAACGACCCGGCGGGCCCATGGAGCGTGGTCAGCGTGCACAACATCGACGACATCGTCTCGCCAGCGCTGCGCTGGGTGGTTGGCGTTTCGGTGTTTGCGACCTTAGCGACGCTGGGCATTTTGCTAGCGCAGGTGTTGATCAGCCGACGTCGCATCCTGGCGGCCAGGGCGCGCTATGCAACCTTGGGCTCCGCGCTCGAAGTCAGCCCCTTGTCGGTTGTGATCGTCAACTTTGACGGCTTCATTGACTGGGTCAACCCGAACTTTGTCATTGATTCGGGCTACACAGCAGCCGAATTGCTGGGCACTCACGTCAACAAAATTCTGACCTCGCGCACGGAGGCCAGCTTGTTTGACACCATGGTGGCGCAAGTGCGCGATGGCCTGACCTGGCGCGGCGATTTGTCCAACCAGCGAAAAGACGGCAGTTTGTTTCAGGCTGACACCCGGGTGTCGCCGGTTTTCAGCACCCAAGGCAAGGTCAACGGCTTCGTGGTCATGCAAGAAGACCTGACCCAGGCGCGGCAACTGCAGACGCAACTGGCCGAGCAAATTTCGTTTCAAAACGTGCTGTTGGACACCATTCCCATACCCGTTTTTTACAAAGGCGCAGACGCCCGGTTTATGGGCTTCAACAGCGCGTTTGAACAGACTTTCAGGCTCAAGCGCGACGACATGGTGGGTAAACACCTGATGGAATTGACCGAATACAGCGACCATGACCGCCAGCACTACCTGCAAGAAGACGCCCGGATCATTCAAGAAGCGTCCACCGTGCGTCGGGTGTTGAAATTACCTTATGGTGATGGCACTGTGCATTCGACGCTGTATTTTGTGCAGGGTTTTAGAAAACAAAACGGTGCGCCTGGGGGCCTGATTGGCACCTTTGTCGACATTTCAGACCAGGAAGAGGCCAAAGAGCAGCTGAAAAAGGCGAAAGAAGCGGCAGATGCCGCCAGCCGCACCAAGGGCGATTTTCTGGCCAACATGAGCCACGAAATTCGCACGCCGATGAACGCGATCATTGGAATGGCTTACCTGGCCATGAAAACCGACCTGACCTCCCGGCAGTCCGACCTGATCAGCAAAATTCAGCAAGCTGGCAAAAACTTGCTGTCCATCATTGACGACATTTTGGACATCTCCAAGGTCGAGGCCGGCAAGCTCAATATCGAACGTGTGCCGTTTGAGCTGGACAACGTGGTCAACCATGTTTTGAACGTGGTCTCAGACAAAGCCAGCGCCAAGGGTTTGACTCTGAAATGCGAAGTGGCACCCGACGTGCCGCCCACCTTGCTGGGCGACCCGCTGCGTTTGGGTCAAATTCTGATCAATTACGCCAACAATGCGGTCAAATTCACCAGTTCCGGTGGCATCACCATCACCATTTACATCAAGGAAATGATTCAGGATGACTTGCTGCTGAGGTTTGACGTGATCGACACGGGCATTGGCATATCGGCCGAGCAGTCTAAAAACCTGTTTCGCAGTTTTGAGCAGGCCGACGCATCGACCACGCGAAACTACGGTGGCACGGGGCTGGGCCTGGCAATCAGCAAAGGGCTTGCCGGGCTGATGGGTGGCGCTGTCGGCATGACCAGCGTGCCCAAAGAAGGCAGCACCTTTTGGTTCACCGCCCGCGTCGGGCTGGGCGTCAAAACGGTCTATGGGCCATTGTCCGAATTTGGCTCGCTGTACGCCGCAGCGGCATTGTCGGACGAACACCAGCAGGCCCGCGCGGCACTGGTTCCACTGAGCGGCGCGCGCATTTTGCTGGTTGAAGACAATGAGCTGAACCAGCAGGTGGCCAGCGAGCTCTTGAAAGAAGTCGGCATGAGCGTGACTGTTGCGAGCAATGGCCGAAAGGCGGTCGAATGCGTCGCTGCCAGCAACTCAGACAGGGCGCCTTTTGACATGGTTTTGATGGACCTGCAAATGCCGGTGATGGACGGTTTGACTGCCACCAAGATGATCAAACTGGACGCTGGCAACGAGAGTTTGCCGATTGCCGCGTTGACCGCCAACATCATGCAAGAAGTGCGCCTGCAGTGCCTGAACGCAGGCATGGTCGGCTTTGTGGTCAAGCCGATTGAGCCCATTGACCTTTGGAGAACCCTGGCGCATTTGATTAAGCCTCGCACGGGCTTGGGCAGCCGCACCAACGCGACCCCACTTACCACCAGCCTAGAGCCCTTCACCGCGCCCACCACTGAGTCCGTGCTGAGCGACCTGGCGGGCATAGACGGGCTGGACGCCACTTTGGGGCTGCACCGAGTGTTGGGGCGTCAAAGTCTTTACATTGAATTGCTGAGAAAGTTCACAGGCTCGCAAGCCAACGCGCTGAACGAACTTCAGGCCGCCCTGGACGTGCAGGATCAAGACAGCGCCGAACGCATTGCCCACACCTTGCGCGGCGTGGCGGGCAACATTGGCGCGATTCAACTCGCGGCGGCGTCGGCCCAACTCGAAGCGACCATTCGCTCCAAGGCAGGCACGACAGCGATTGCCGCTGAAATGGTCAAACCCAGGCAATTGTTGAAAAAGCTGATCGCTCGCTTGCAAGAAAAGTTGCCCCAAATTCAGGCGATGGCGCAAGCTGACACTGACCCAAGCCTTCAAATTTCAGCAGTCTGCAATCGGCTCGCGCTGCTGCTGGCCGAGCAGGATTTTGAGGCAGAAGAAGTCTTTGAAAAACACCATGAAGTGCTCCGAATCACATTGGGTGACGGCTTTCCAGGCTTGAAAGCCGCGATGCAGATTTTCAAATTTGACAGGGCGCTGATTGCCTTGAATGAGGCCTGTGCGGCCTGCCACATCCGACTGAACCCCTGACTATTTGCAAAAAAATGTGACATAGTCACGGCTGCACGGCATTATTCAATTTCACTGACCCAAGCCATCACAAAAGACGCCATGGATTCACTCAAGTTGCAAGGTAAACCCACGATTCTGGTGGTAGACGACACTCCGAGCGACTTGTCCTTGATGGCCAATTTGCTGAAGGCAGATTACCGCGTGCAAGTCGCCAATGAAGGGGCCAATTGCATCAAGCTGGCCAGTTCAGAGCGCCCGCCAGACCTGATTTTGCTGGACATCATGATGGCCGACATGAACGGCTACCAAGTGTGCCGCCGTCTCAAAAGCAGTGCCGCCACGCGCGACATTCCCATCATTTTCCTGACCGCCAAAACCAGCATCGAAGACGAGCAAATGGGTCTGAACCTGGGGGCTGTGGACTACATCACCAAACCCATCAGCCCGGCCATCGTCCTGGCCCGGGTCGCTACCCACTTGACTTTGAAGGCCAGCGCTGATTTTTTGCGCGATAAAAATGCGTTTTTAGAGCAGGAAATCTCCAAACGCGACCGACAGATGACCGCGATTCAGGATGTGACGATTCTGACCATGGCGTCGATGGCTGAAACCCGCGACTCTGAAACCGGCAACCACATTCGTCGCACCCAAAACTACGTGCGCGCCTTGGCCCTGAAGCTCAAATCCAACCCGCGTTTCACAGAATTTTTAACCGATGCCAACATCAGCACGCTGTTCAAGTCCGCTCCGCTGCACGACATTGGCAAAGTCGCCATTCCTGATCGCATCTTGCTCAAGCCGGGCAAATTCACGCCCGATGAATTTGAAATTATGAAAACCCACACCACCTTGGGTTGGGAGGCCATCAGCAACGCCGAGCGCATGCTGGGCACGCAGGCCGAGTTTTTGACCATGGCCAAAGACATCGCCTTGTTCCATCAAGAAAAGTGGGATGGCAGTGGTTACCCGCAGGGTCGATCAGGCGACAACATTCCGGTGGCCGCGCGCCTGATGGCAGTGGCCGACGTGTACGACGCGCTGATCAGCCGCAGGGTTTACAAAGAAGGCATGCCGCATGAAGTGGCCGTGAAAATCATCATCGAAGGCAAAGGCAAACACTTTGACCCTGACATGGTGGACGCCTTTGTGGAGCTTCAAGACGAGTTTCGCGCGATTGCGCAGCGCTATGTTGACAGCGACATTGAGCTGCTGCAAAAAGAAGACTATCGCCGGGTGGTGATGGGCGAAAAGCTCTAGCAAGACCCTGAGTCTGATGACCGGGCGCTCAAAATAGCCTGTGTCACTTCAGCAAACCCGGCACCTCGCTCGCCTTGGCAAATGTACCGGGGTTGATGTTCCAGCGCCGCTTCAAACCGCAGCACATTGGCCACGCCAATGCTGTTGGAAAACGCCTCAAACATGAGTTGGTCATTGGTGGAGTCACCGACAAACGCCCACTGGTCAAGCTCCAGATTCAGGTCGCGCGAAAACAGCTCGCGCACCATCCAGCGGGCGCCTGACAGCTTGTTGTGTTCACCAAACCAGCCGTTGATGTGAATGCTGCTGACGGTCGCATTCATGCCTTCAGATTGCATGATTTTGACGATGCTGGCGATCTCTGGATCGCTCAAGTGAGTAAATTCGCTGTGGTCAAAGGCGATATCGGTTTCACGGCCAGCAGAGTCCTGCGACAGCCTGGCTGTGGGCACTTCCCGCAGCACCCGCTGGGCCACGCGCTGCATCGTCAAATATTGACTGCTTCGCGTAGCAGCCTCTTGCTGGTAAATTTTTTGATATGATTTTGATAGCAAACTATCTATATTTTGCGAGAGCCAGATGCCATTTTTATTCAAAATATGGGCTGCAGCACCGTTTTCAGACACCACAGCAGCCGCGGGAAAAGACTTGATATCACCGGTGATATGAAAGTCTTTGTTCGCCTCGATCACCGCTTCACTCCATCCCAAAGGCCGCCCGGTGATGGCAATCACGGTCAGCCCTTGGGTGCACAGTGCGCCCATGGCTTCCAAGGCCGCAGAGGTGATCTTGCCTGCCGTGGTCAATGTGTCGTCAATGTCGGTGAAGACCCCAGTCAAATTGCGCCGCGCGGCTAACGGCCAGTGTGCCAATGGCTTCATCTTGGGCGGATCAGGAGCTTTGCAATTCCAGGCCCGCGTGCTCACGCAAGGGGTGAAAGTGTATTTTTGGAAACCGCTCTTGGGCCAGCCGCACGTCGTATTGCGAGGTCGTCAAATAGGCCAACGTGTTGGCAGCGTCCATGGCCATGCGCATGGGGTAGGCATCACAAAAGATTTTGAGCTCTGCCGGGGTGTCCGCCGTGATCCACCGAGCACCCGTGAACTGGCTGCCTTCGAGCCGAATATCGGCGTCGTACTCGCCCTTCAAACGGTGCTGCACCACTTCAAATTGCAGTTGCCCCACAGCCCCCAATTGCATGTGGCCGCCGACTTCAGGACGAAACACCTGAATGGCACCTTCTTCGCCCAATTGCGCCAGACCCTGCTGCAATTGCTTGGTGCGCAGCGGGTTTTTCAGCACCACCGTCATGAACAATTCAGGGGCGAAAAACGGCAGGCCCGTGAATTGCAGGTCAACGCTGCCATCGGTGATCGTGTCACCCAGTTGCACGCCGCCGTGCGTGGTAAAGCCCACAATGTCGCCCGCATAGGCTTCGTCAACGGCCTCGCGCCGCTGGCTCATGAACGTGACCACGCTGGTCGGGCGCAGTTCTTTGGACGTTCGCATGACTTTGAGTTTCATACCCGGCGTGTAGCGGCCAGAGGCCATTCGCACAAAGGCAATGCGGTCACGGTGGTTGGCGTCCATGTTGGCCTGAACTTTGAACACAACGCCTGAAAACGCATCGTCTTCGGGCTGCACTTCCTTGATCACCGGCTGCTTGTTGACGACAAACGAGCTGGTCCGTGACTGCGGCGACGGCGCTAAATCAACCAAGGCGTCCAGCACCTCCATCACACCAAAATTGTTCACGCCGGAGCCAAAGAAAACAGGCGTTTGTTTGCCTGCCAAAAATGCCGCGTGGTCCCATGTGGGCGACGCACCTGTGGCCAGTTCCATGCTGTCAAACGCGGTTTCAAACTCATGCCCAAAGCGCTTCACAAGTTCCGCGCGCTCAGTCAAAGGGATGGTCGTGAAGTCCTTGGGGCCGCGATCACTGCCGGGCTCAAACACAGTCATGGCCTGAGTCCGCAGGTTGATGATTCCGCCAAATGATTTGCCTTGCCCGACAGGCCAGGTCATGGGCACGCAGGGCATGCCAAGTTCACGCTCAATTTCGTCCATGATGTCCAAGGGCTCGCGCACCTCGCGATCCATCTTGTTGACGAAGGTGATGATGGGCGTATCCCGCTGGCGGCAAACTTCAATCAAGCGGCGGGTTTGCGCCTCAACTCCGTTGGCCGCGTCAATCACCATCAGGGCCGAGTCCACAGCAGTCAGCACACGGTAGGTGTCTTCAGAGAAGTCTTTGTGGCCTGGTGTGTCCAGTAGATTGATCACATAGTCGCGGTAGAGCATTTGCATGACCGAGCTGGCCACGGAAATGCCGCGCTGCTTTTCAATCTCCATCCAGTCCGATGTGGCGTGGCGCGTCGCCTTGCGCGCCTTGACCGAACCCGCGATTTGAATCGCGCCTGAAAACAGCAACAACTTTTCAGTCAGCGTGGTTTTTCCCGCGTCGGGGTGGGAAATGATGGCAAAGGTGCGACGGCGACGGGTTTCACTTAAATTGGACACGGGGAAAATCCAGAACATTGGCGCTACAGGCGCAAGACGAATGGGTGGGCGGGAGAATGGGAGGGCCGGATTCGGCAAGCTATATAAAAAATAGCAAAAAACCCATGCTCTATCAAATTAAGACCCGCATTTTAGCGAATTGCCTGACATGCACTTGGCCCAAGCTCTACCTCCAGACCTCATGGCGGGCAGTAGCGCTCCATCGTCGCCCGCAGCAAGTCAGGATGAAAAGGCTTGGCCAGGTGACCATTCATTCCAGCTGCAAGGCAAGCTTTTTGATCCTCTTCACTGGCGTTGGCCGTGATGGCAACAATCGGCAAACGCTGCCGGGGTACGTTGCCCTCCAGGCTTCGAGCGTCTTCGAGGGTGCGAATTTGCCGGGTCGCGTCCAGGCCATTGAGCACTGGCATTTGAATGTCCATCAAGGCAATGTCCCAAAGGCCAGACTCGAACAATTCAACGGCCTTTTGCCCGTTTTCTGCCAAAACAACGTGATGCCCCAAGCGCTTGAGCAACACGGTGATCAACATTTGACTGATGGGGTTGTCCTCGGCGAACAAAACATTGAGTTGCCGCGTTTCTCGCTTGACGGGTGTCGCCGAGCGTCTTTCAACTTTGGCCGGTATGGCCGCATTGGCACTGCCCAACGCCAACTTCAGCACCACATGAAACGTGCTGCCGAGCCCGGTTTCGCTTTCCACCCAAATTTTTCCACCCATCAAAGCCAACAACCGCGCGGTAATCGCCAAACCCAGGCCCGCCCCGCTGACCTTGCGTGTGCTACTGGCGTCCACTTGCCGAAAAGCTTCAAAAATCTGCTTCTGCTGGTCTGAAGCAATCCCCAAACCCGAGTCACTGACCGAGAATTCAAAGCGGGCACCTGGCGTGACGGAGTCAGCAGGTTGATTCGCGGAAATAGCCTCATTGGGCAAACGCTTCAACCTCACCGTCACGCGCCCCCGATCCGTGAACTTCAGCGCATTGTCACAAAGGTTAGTCAAGATCTGGCGAACTCTGCCCGCGTCTCCTTGCACAGCAATGGACCCAGTAGCGCCAAGCTCGCCCACCAAATGCAGGCCTTTTTTGGCAAATCGGGACTCGAAACTTGCAATGGTTTGCTGAGTCACCTGAATCAGGTCAAAGGGCTCATGTTTTAGCTCGAGCTGCCCCGCTTCAATTTTGGAAAAATCAAAAACATCGTTGACCACCACCATCATTGCGTGGGCAGAAGATTCAAGCGCTTGCAAATAGTTGCGCTGTACAGTGTCGGTTCCCAGCTGCAACGCCAAGTGAGTCATGCCAACGATGCCCGTCAGGGGCGTGCGTATTTCATGGCTCAAATTGCCCAAAAACTGGCTTCCTCTTGAGCGGTTTTCCTCCAAGGCTTCGCGCAGAGCCAAGTTTTCTGCTTCAACTGCGGCCAAGCGAAGCTTCAACTGTAGGTTCTCACCTGACTCATGCTCAATAGTCATACATCAATTTCCAAGATGAATCCATCTGCCTAGGAATGCACCCCTGAAATTCTGATTTTATATTTTGAGAAAGTATAGGCTCTTCCAGACAGCCCCTGGCGAGCAAACGCCAGGGCAAATACCTGACAACTCCCCGGCAACTACCTTGCACTGCCGACTAGTTCTCGTCTTGAAAGCGCAGGCGAATATTCAGCACCTCGTCCCAATGCTCGATGAACGAGGCCACGCAGTCGGGGTCAAAGTGCGAACCCGCCTTGGCATTGATAAACGCGACCGCGTCATTCAGAGCCCAGGCTTTCTTGTAGGGGCGCTCTGACGTCAACGCATCAAAAACATCCGCCACGGCCACGATGCGGCTGAAAATTGGAATATCTTGCCCTTTGATGCCCCCTGGGTAACCAGAACCGTCAAATTTTTCATGGTGCCCGCGAGCGATGTCTGCCCCTGCACGCAACACCCGCGACGAACTGCCTTTCAAGATTTCGTAACCATACACGGCATGCTGCTTCATGGTTTCCATTTCTTCGGGCGTGAGCCGCCCCGGCTTCAGCAAAATGTGGTCCGCAACGCCGACCTTGCCGATGTCGTGCATGGGCGCAGCCTCAAGCAAAAGTTCTTGATCTGACGTGGACAAGCCCATGCCCCGGGCAATGAGGGCCGAATAATGCGCCATGCGCAAAATGTGGGCACCCGTTTCAGGGTCACGAAACTCAGCGGCTTTGGCCAGGCGGATCACCGTTTCTCGCTCTCGCAGCAGCATTTCTGTTGTGGCTTTGTGCACCTCTTCGGACAGCCAGGCCGCCAAGTCGGCCATTTTGGTTTTGGCCTCGTCCAATTCAACCATGGCTTCGCCGGCCTGCAAACGCGCGCGCTCTGCGGTGGCATACGCAGTGGCGTTGTCCAGTGCGATGGCACCGTAGGCTGCCAAGGCCCGAAAAATCGATCTTTCTCTGTCGCCATAGGCACCAGCATGAACCGACTGAATTGACATCACGCCCAACAGGCGTTCCCCGATTTGCAGAGGCGCGTACAACAGGCTCAAGGTGTAAAGAGTGCCAGCGGCGGCGGTGTGGTCTGCCCCTTCAGGTGCGACATCCACCGCAATTTCCTGGCGTTCGCGGGCACAGCGCGCGGAAATAGCAATGGAGTCATCGATGGAGACCGAGTCAAGTTCGCAAACCTCTCCTGACTCAATCGCAAAGGCGCTGCGCAGTGTGGTGCCATCGGGCTCCAGCAAATCGACGAAGAAAGACTCGGCGTCCAGCAATTGGTTGGCATGGCGGTTCAGGGTCGCAAACACATCGGCCTGGTTCAGGCAGGAGGTGATTTCGCGTCCTACCAAACCTAAAATCTCCAGGGTTGAGTTGAATTCCTGCAGTTTTTCGACCCGATGCACCTCATTGCGCGCCGCCTGACGGTGAAATTCGGCTTCGGCCAGCGCCTTCTCGGTTTCATTGCGAATCCGCATGGAAATCGCCCGGTTTCGAGCCAGTTCCCGACGCTTGCCGTCTCGCACCGAAGCGGCCAACTGGCCTTTTTCATACGCCAATTGAAAGTCACCTTGAGCGGCGTGCGCCACCGCCATTTCATCCAGAATTTCTGGCGACAAGGTGTACCCCGGTATGCTTTTGGCCAAAGCCACAGCACGGTTCAAAAAGTGCAACACGGTTTCGGCCGGGGCAACGCCCGAAGGAGGCTGTAGTCTGCCCTTCTGATGGATGCGTGCCAACACCTGCAAAGCGTCCACTTGCTTGATCAAATTGCCTTCCTGCTGCGCCAGCTCAAGAGAAGCCAAAATTTTATGCAAAGCACGCTCTGGCTCGGCCAAAGCCAGCAGAGCGTCGGCCTGGCCACGCCAGCACATCATGCTGAGGATGGGCTGGCGAAAGGTCTCGGCCATGGCTTCGGCCTGGTCAAAATACTGCAACGCCAGGGCTGGGTCGTGCTCGTCCAGTGCAATTTCACCCAAATAATGAGTGGCAAGAACAAAGGTGTTGGACACGTCCAGGCCCCGGCGCAGCTTTAGCCCTTCGGTCAGGGCGAGCTTGGCCTCGTCGTGACGCGCAAGCAGGCTCAACACATGGCCGGTTTGAATCAACGTGCCGCTCAAGGGTCGCAACAGGCCGCTGCTTCGCGCCAGCACCAGGGTGCTTTCAAGCCATTCCAGCGCACCGTCCACGTCACCCAGGTTGGCACAAAATATCGCGCCATTGCAAGCGCACAACACCGCATGGGGCAGGTGACCAAGGTCTTGGGCCGATTGCTGAGCAATCAAATTTTGCCGAATCGCTTCACTGTCGTCACCCACGTAGGCGCTAACCTGTGCCCGCGCGCTGGCCACCCAGGGCATAGCACCGACTTCGAAGGAGACATTGGGTGCAAAGGCCAGTGCCAAGTTTTCGGCAGCCAGTTTTGTGTGGGTGAAGGTCGAGATGAACAGGCCGCGGGCAAGGCAAGCGTCAATCCGGGTTTGATCGCCAAATTTACGGTACTTTTCAAGTGACTGCGCCAAAAAGGCTTGGGCTTTTTCTTCGTCACCGCGCGTCGCCCAGACCGTGGTCAGCAGCCAGCCTGCGTCGCCTACACCCACCTGGTCGCCAATGCCTTCAAACACTGCCAGCGCAAAATTGGCATTGTTGATGGCCGTGTCCAGGTCAAAAAACTCGTAACTGATTTCACCGCGCACCAGCGCCAACCTGGCGGTGACGCGCTGGCTCAGGCTGGGCTCAACGCCGCCAAATTCAATCAGGGCCTCGGCTTCGTCCGCCAGAGCCAAAGCGCGCACGTGATCACGGTGCCGCACATACCAGGCCAATTGGGACGCCGCCTCCAACCACGACACACCACAAAGCAGTGCCATGCGGGTTTCCAGCAGGGCGACTTCATCTTGGGACGCAAACAAGTTCATGAACAGTTCTTCCAGGTCACTCAAACGAAGGACCCTAAAGCCAAAGAGGAGCCAAGGATAAACCCAAACTCGAGCGCATTCACCGCCCAAGGCAATGCGGTGGACCCTTCTGGGCTCGGGGTGTTGTACGGCAAACGATCGGGCCGTGACGCTCAAGGGCGAGAACCGTTACAATGCCGCCATCCGAGGAGCGATGCAGTTCATTTCATTTGAACGAGGCTCGGACTGCGTGACCAGGCCCTGACACAAGTTAAAGGGCCCATCGCCGCACCAACTGCGCTCACCCACTGGTCTGTGAGGTGAGCCTTCAACCCCCCTTGAAGATTTGCCTTGTGCCCCGTGGCCTTTTCAAAATTAACTTTTTTTGGAGTGAGTCATGAACGCTGTATTGAAACCAATCAAAAACCAGGATTATGAGATTGCCGACCTGAGTTTGGCCACTTGGGGCCGCAAAGAATTGAACATTGCCGAGACAGAAATGCCCGGTTTGATGTCGATTCGCGAAGAATTTGCCAAAGCGCAACCGCTGAAAGGCGCACGCATCACTGGCAGCCTGCACATGACGATTCAAACCGCCGTGCTGGTAGAGACCTTGCAAGCCCTGGGCGCTGACGTGCGCTGGGCGTCTTGCAATATTTTCTCGACCCAAGACCACGCCGCAGCGGCGCTGGTGGCAGCGGGCACGCCTGTGTTTGCGTACAAGGGCGAGAACCTGACCGATTACTGGGATTACACCCACCGCATTTTTGAATTTGGCGGCAAAAAAGGTTCGGCTGCTGAAGGCCCGAACATGATTTTGGACGACGGCGGCGACGCTACCTTGCTGATGCATTTGGGCACCAAGGCTGAAAAAGACATCAAAGTGTTGGCCAAGCCCGGCAGCGAAGAAGAGGTTAGCCTGTTCAACGCCATCAAAGCCAAGCTCAAAGTCGACCCGACCTGGTACAGCCGCCGCCTGAAAAACATCATTGGCGTGACTGAAGAAACCACCACTGGCGTGTTGCGCTTGAACGAAATGTCGGCCAAAGGCGAACTGGCCCTACGCGCCATCAACGTGAATGATTCCGTCACCAAAAGCAAGTTTGACAACCTGTACGGTTGCCGCGAGTCTTTGGTCGACGCCATCAAACGCGCCACCGACGTGATGATTGCAGGCAAAGTGGCTTTGGTAGCTGGCTACGGCGACGTGGGCAAGGGCTCGGCTCAAGCCTTGCGCGCGCTGAGCGCCCAAGTTTGGGTAACCGAAGTGGACCCAATCAACGCGCTGCAAGCGGCCATGGAAGGCTACAAAGTGGTGACCATGGAATACGCCGCTGACAAATGCGATATTTTCGTATCGGCCACAGGCAACAAAAACGTCATCACTTACAAGCACATGGCGGCCATGAAAGACCAGGCCATCGTCTGCAACATCGGCCATTTTGACAATGAGATTGATGTGGCGTCGCTTGAAAAATGCAAATGGGAAGAGATCAAGCCCCAGGTGGATCACGTGATTTTCCCAGCCAAAGGCAAAGCTGCTGCCAAGCGCATCATCTTGCTGGCCAAAGGCCGTTTGGTGAATTTGGGTTGCGGCACGGGCCACCCGAGCTTTGTCATGTCGTCCAGCTTTGCCAACCAGACCATAGCGCAAATCGAGCTGTTCACCAAGCCCAAAGAGTACAAAGTCGGCAAGGTTTACGTGTTGCCAAAACACCTGGACGAGAAAGTCGCTCGCTTGCACCTGAAAAAGGTCGGCGCGGTCCTGACCGAACTGACGGACGAGCAAGCGTCGTACATTGGCGTGAGCAAGGCCGGCCCTTACAAAGCCGACACCTACAGGTATTAAGCCCAGCCCCGCAGCGCTTTCAGCACCTCCCTCTCTTGGGGGGCGACACCAGCCGCCCGACAAAGCCGGATCGGTCGGTGTCGGTTGAAAGCGCTACGACACATTACTTACCATGCGAGCCGATCAACTTCTACTGCAGCGCCAACTTGCCACGTCGCGCTCGCAGGCGCAACGCTTGATTGCTGCGGGCGTGCAATGGCGCGTTTCCTTGGGTGGCAGCACGCCTGACGCGCCCTGGAAGCGCGTTGGCAAAAACAGCGACGACATGCCCGTGGATGCGCAAATTGAGCTGTTGGACGCGGCCGAAGCACGTTACGTGTCGCGCGGCGGATTGAAACTCGAAGGCGCTTTGGCCAGCAGCGGCGTCAAGGTGGACGGCAGAGTCTGCCTGGACGTGGGCCAGTCCACGGGTGGCTTCACCGATTGCCTGCTGCAACACGGTGCCAAGTACGTGGTGGGGGTTGACGTGGGCCAAGGCCAGTTGCATCCTTCACTGCGCGAACACAGCCAGGTGCTGGCGCTGGAGCACGTTAATGCGCGCGAGCTGGATGCTTCTGTATTAATAGCAAACTACGACCAATTGACGAGAGCTAGCGACTCATTTGACTCTGAAAACGACGCTTTTGATGTCGATAACCATTCGAAATCCAAAAGTCATATCACCGGTGATATCAAACTTCGAAGCAGTGCCGAATATGCTAATGACGCGAAAGATGCCGACGACACCAATGGCGCATCAGCCATTGACGACGGCTTTCCGCCCGATGGCCTCTTTGACCTGATCACGGGCGATCTGTCTTTTATTTCACAAACGCTGGTGCTGTCCGCCTTGGCGGGGTTACTCAAGCCAGGCGGCGACATCGTGATGCTGGTCAAGCCGCAGTTTGAATTGCAGCCCGGCCAAGTCGGCAAAGGCGGCATTGTGAAAGACGCGGCGCTGTACGATTTTGTGGAGGCCCGCATTCGCAATTGCTACGCGGAACTCAGCCTGACGGTGCTTGGGTGGTTTGACAGCCCCATTCAGGGCGGCGACGGCAACCGCGAATTTTTCATTCATGCGCGGTCGTCAAATGAAGCGTTGAATGACGCGCCCGCAGCATCGGCTGCACAAGCCGACCCGCAAACCGACCCCGATCTTGCCGTTGAGCCAGCCGCCAAGTCGGTGAGGAAGGCAACGCGCAAGCCCAAACCAGCCAAACCATGAACTCCAAAGCAAAGCTGCCCGTCAGCATTGAATTTTTCCCACCCAAAACACCGGAAGGCGTTGAAAAACTGGTCGGCGTGCGGCAAAACCTGTACGCGCTCAAGCCAGAGTTTTTCAGCGTGACGTATGGCGCAGGCGGCTCCACGCAAGATGGCACCCTGCAAACCGTGCAAGCCATTTTGGCTGACGGGTTTTCAGCGGCCCCGCATTTTTCATGCATCGGCTCCAGCCGCGACAGTGTGCGCGCGCAGTTGGCGGGCTTCAAAGCGGCGGGCATTCGCCGCATGGTGGCCTTGCGGGGCGATTTGCCCAGTGGCCACGGCGCGTTTGGCGAGTTCAGGTACGCCAACGAGCTGATTGAGTTCATTCGCGCAGAAACCGGCGACTACTTCCATATTGAAGCCGGTTGCTACCCCGAAGTTCACCCCCAGGCCAAGTCGCCAGACGCTGACTTGCAAGCGTTTGCAGGCAAGGTGCGGGCTGGGGCGAGTTCAGCCATCACCCAGTATTTTTTCAATTCAGACGCCTACTTTCGATTCTTGGAAGATGCCGACCAAGCTGGTGTGCAAATTCCCATCGTCGCGGGCATCATGCCCATCATCAGCTCCACCCAGTTGATGCGGTTTTCTGACGCATGCGGGGCCGAAATCCCACGCTGGATTCGCCTGCGGCTGCAGTCTTTTGGCGACGACACAGCCAGCATCAAGGCGTTTGGCCTGGATGTGGTGACCGACCTGTGCGAACAATTGCGAGCAGGTGGCGCACCCGGTTTGCACTTTTACAGCATGAACCAAAGCGCTGCCACGCTTGAAATTTGCAAACGCCTGGAACTGGTCTGATCTTGTTTAGGCTGAATTAATTAGGGTCAGATTCCAATTAATCGGCTGCGGGTTGCCACTTGCGCCACTCACTTCTTGCGATTCACCAGGTAAATGCCCGGCAAAATCAGCGCCATACCCCAGTAGTGGTGGGCACGCAAGGGCTCATTCAACACGGCCCAAGCAATCGCGGCGGCATAAATCGGCCCCAAGTACAGAACCACGCTGACCCGCGCCGCTCCCAATTCCCGTTGCATGATTGAAAACGCCAGGTAAGCGCCGTAGCCGGGCAACACCGCAGCGGCCAAGCCCAGCCCCAAACCGGCTGGGGTGAGCAAGGGCAAGGGGCTTTGCATCGCTTCAACAATGGTGAAAGGTACCATCACCAGCACGCCTGCCAAAGCAATCACGGCCAAACGGGCACTGGCCGACAGCGGACTGTGCCATTTTTTCAGAAGCAGCGAATACGCCGTCCAGGACAAGGTGGCGGCCAAAATCCAGCCATCGCCCGCCACAAACTGCACCGCTGCCAAATTGCCCCACTGGCCTTGCAGCACCACGTGCAAAACGCCCGTCAGCGCGATCAAAACGCCCAAGGCTTGCAAGGCGCTGACCTTTTCTTTTAGCCACAACGCCGATGCCGCCACCACCAAAACAGGGGAAATGGCGTAAATCAGCGCAATGTTCACCGCCACCGTGGTGCGCCCGCCCAGGTACACCCAAGCGCCGCAAACCCACATGCCCAAAGCCCCCAGCACCACGTAATGCTTCCAGTCTTGCAAAATTTGATGGCGGTTGGCGCGCAATTCGCCCCAATACCCCAGGCTGAAGAGCAAACCTGCCACCAGCCAACGCAACGACGCCAGAGCGTGCGGCTCAATCACCCCCGGCGCGCGGCGGGCTACCAGGTAATTGACTGCCCAAAGAGCGGGCGTGATGAAGATGAGGGCTAGGGCGAAACGGTAGCGGCGGGCAGCTGAAGTCGGCATGGGTTGGACAGGGTGGAAGCTCGAACCCTTTGACCATACCCCATAGCCGATCAGATTTGGTGCACACGTCACAAAACAGACTGTTCAGAGTTACCACCTGAAGCCCCAATCCCCTCCTAAGCTTAGGGTCAGCGCATGGAGTCACCAATGTCTGCCAGTTTTGCAGGCCCAGAGCGCTGAAACGGGGAAAACCATGCACCACGCGCTAACCGCTCGACCCAACTTTGAGCTGAATGGCAGCCATTCCAGCCCCACAGGCTCTGATTCCGCTCAAACATCGGCCAGAACGCACACCTTCGATTTTCGGCTCCTGACGGATCGACGCAAGCCAGTGGCGCCAAGTCTGCCAGCCATTGCGCACGGCTATGGACGCCTTGAAACGGGTTTTGACGGAAACCGCGGCAGGCAGGCAGGCCACATACCCAACGCCGGCGCAGCCCCCTTCACCCGCGCCGAGCCTACTGCCAGCGGCCCTTCAGGCACGAGCACGCAAGCGCACGCCCACCTCAGCCCAAACATGGGTTTGAATCAGAGCCTGCTGTTGGCGGTACTGGACCAGGTGGATTACGGTCTGGCCGTCATCAACACCGAAACCCGCCAGGTGGTGCACGCCAATTTGCATGCTCAAAACGCCCTGCACCCGTCCAATGGCCATGCCACGGGCTTGTGCCTAAACCACGGGGTCCTATCCACCCGCCACGCCGACCAGGCCGACCATCTGGCAACCGCGCTGAACCGCACAAAATCTCGGGTGCGCACGCTGCTGCGCCTGACCGAGTCTGCCGCGTCGCAGGCGGCCGCGAACCTCGCAGCAGCTGCCGCCAAGTCGTACACCACGCAGGCAAAAGCTGCGGCAATGGCAGCGGCCCAGACCAGCGCAAACCAAGGCCTGTCCATTGCCGTGGTGCCGCTGGCAGGCGCAGGCATCGATGCCGATGACCCCATTGCCACCCTTCACGACTCCACGCCAGCGCCCAGCACATCGCCTTGCTATGCGCTTTTGGTGTTCGCCAAACAACAGTTATGCGACACCACCACCGTGACCCTGTTTGCCCGCGAGCGAGGCCTGACGGGGGCGGAAGGCCAGGTGCTGGAGCAGGTTTGCAAAGGCCTTCGCCCGGCGCAAATCGCAACCCGCCATGGCGTGCAGATATCCACCGTGCGCACCCAATTGCGTGCGATCCGGCAAAAAACCGCCAGCGACAGCGTGCGCGAACTGGTTGAAAAAGTGTCCGTACTGCCGCCCCTGGCGCGAAACCTGCCGAATTTGTGGGGAAGCAACCCGCAGGCTTTGCCCGCTTACGGCTAAAAGACAGCCAAATCCGAAAAAAAGAACCTGCAGGGTGGGCTATCCCCTTAGCTCCACAGGCGTAATTTCTGCTGATTTTTTGGGCAAATCGACAATGTTGCGGTACGTCACTGGCTTTGTGACGACGGCTTGTTCAAGCAGTCTATAAAACAGCAAT
>JANNCN010000205.1:0-28361 GCA_031386665.1 Rhodoferax sp.
GGCGCCAGCGCTGGCGGCGAGAAAGACCCGATGTACGACCAAGCGGTCGAAGTGGTTTTGAAGAATCGCAAAGCCAGCATCTCACTGGTGCAGCGGCATTTGAAAATTGGCTACAACCGCGCCGCCCGGTTGGTGGAAGACATGGAAAAGGCGGGCATGGTCAGCGCCATGAGCACCAACGGTCAGCGAGAAATTTTGGTGCCCGCACGGGCTGAATGATTGCCATGAAAATATCAGCCACAAAAATATCCGCCGAGAAAATGTTTGCTACGACCTTGTCAAAGCGCGTTTTGCTTGTTTGGCTGGCACTGCCGCTGGCTGGTTTTGCCGGTGGCCTTGAAACGCTTGAGGCTTTTGTAAAGAATGTCAAAACTGGCCGAGCTGATTTCACCCAGGTCGTGACACCACCTGCTAGGGAAGGCCAGGTGGCCCGCATCAAAACCTCTAGCGGAACCTTTGAGTTTTCACGCCCGGGGCAATTCAAGTTTGTTTATAAAAAGCCGTTTGAGCAAAGCATCGTGGCAGACGGCACGAACTTGTGGATTCACGACGTTGACCTGAACCAAGTGACCGCGCGGCAGCAGTCCAAAGCCCTGAACTCAACACCCGCCGCACTGATTGCCTCAGCCACAGACTTACGAGCGCTCAAAGCGGACTTCACACTGCTGAACGAGCCTGACAAAGATGGGCTGGAATGGGTAAGCGCCACCCCGAAGACCAAAGACAGTCAAATTCAAACTGTGCGCATCGGTTTTCGGTCGGGCAATCTGGCAGCACTCGATATTTTGGATAGCTTCGGCCAAAACTCTCGCATGAGCTTCAGCGCGTTCAAGACCAATTCGGTGCTCGATGCCGCCACCTTTACCTTCAAGCCGCCAGCGGGTGCAGATGTGGTGCAGCAGTAGTAAACGTTGAGGTTTCACGCTTACAAGTGGCTCAATCCGCCTCTCGTTGCAATCCAGGAGACATCATGAAACGTCGTCAAGTTTTACTTTGTGCAGTCGCCGCTAGCTTGGCAGCGGCACCTGCGTTCAGTCAGTCAGACAAACCTCTTCGAATCATCGTCGGTTTTCCCGCTGGTGGCTCGTTGGACGTGGTTGCCCGACTTGTGGCCGACAAATTGAAGGATGAGCTCAAGCGGCCCGTGTTGGTGGACAACAAGCCGGGTGCTGCTGGCCGCATTGCCGCAGAATTGTTCAAAAACACGGCGCCCGATGGCGATACCGTGATGGTGGCACCTATTGTTGTCCCGGTGTTGGCACCTTTGACCTTTGCCAAACTCAACTACAACCCGGCTACTGACTTTGCGCCCATTGCCCACCTGGCGAGCTTTCATTTCGGTTTTGCCGTACCCGCAGACGCGCCCTACAAGTCAATTGTCGAATTTATAGCGTGGATCAAAGCCAACCCTACTAAGGCCAACTTTGGCATGCCGGGTGCGGGCAGTTTGCCTCATTTTTTTGGTCTGATGATCGGCCGTGAAGCGGGGGTTGACATGGTGCCGGTTCCGTTTCAAGGTGGCGCTCCGCTTATCACCGCTTTGGCAGGTGGTCAGGTGGCCAGCGGGATTGATGTTTTGAGTGAGCAGCTTGAACTTCATCGCGCCGGGAAATTGCGAATTTTGGCGACGTCTGGCGCACAACGCAGCCGGGTGCTGCCCGATGTACCGACTTTTCGTGAACTTGGCTTTGCCAGCATTCAGGCGCAATCCTGGTTTGCCATGTACGCCACGGCCCGCGCGCCTGCGGGCAGCATCGCTTTGATCAACAGCGCGGTCAACAAGGCGCTGGTCATGCCAGACGTGTTGGAGCGACTTGCCAAGTTGTCGCTCGAACCTGGCGGCGGCACACCTGCAGATTTGCAAAAACTTCAAGATTCTGAAACCCTGCGTTGGGGGCCGGTGATCAAAGCCTCAGGTTTTCGGGCGGACTAACAGGCCAGCCCTGTCCGACACAATGGCGGTTAATCACCGTCAGTCTCAATGACTGAGCCTAACCACCAACCGCTGGCTGAACGCCTTCGTCCCAAAACGCTGGCGGAGGTGATTGGCCAGCACCACTTGCTGGGAGAAGGTTTGCCACTGCGCATTGCCTTCGAATCCGGCCAACCCCACAGTTGCATTTTGTGGGGCCCTCCTGGGACCGGAAAAACCACCATCGCGCGATTGATGGCCAATGCGTTTGACGCGCAATTCATCACCATCAGCGCCGTGCTGGGCGGTGTGAAAGAAATTCGCGAAGCGGTGGAGCGGGCGGAAGTTGCCCGTGGCCAAGGCCGACGCACTATTGTGTTTGTGGACGAAGTGCACCGCTTTAACAAAAGCCAGCAAGACGCCTTTTTGCCGCACGTTGAAAGCGGCCTGTTCACCTTCATCGGTGCCACCACAGAGAACCCTTCGTTCGAAGTGAATTCAGCCCTGCTGTCGCGTGCGACCGTGTACGTGCTTCAGGCCCTCAACCTGTCCGATCTCGACCGCATCGTCGCCCATGCTGTGGCAATCGATGCGATGCCCGCCATTGAAACAGCTGCGGTAGACCGCCTCAGCGCCTACGCCGATGGCGACGCAAGGCGCCTGCTGAACACGCTTGAAACCCTGGCAGTGGCCGCAAAGCAAGAAGGGCTGACGCAAATCGACGATGCCTGGCTGCTGCGTGTCATGGGTGAGCGCATGCGACGCTACGACAAGGGCGGCGAGCAGTTTTATGACACCATCTCTGCGCTGCACAAATCAGTGCGCGGCTCAGACCCAGACGCGTCGCTGTACTGGTTCATGCGGATGCTAGATGGCGGTGCCGACCCAAGGTACATGGCGCGTCGCTTGGTGCGCATGGCCAGTGAAGACATTGGGCTGGCGGATCCGCGCGCCCTGCGCATGGCGCTGGACGCGGCAGAGGTTTACGAGCGCCTGGGTACCCCCGAAGGTGAGCTGGCATTGGCCCAATGCGTGATTTACCTTGCCATGGCGCCCAAATCCAATGCGGTGTACGTGGCTTACAACGAAGCCAAAGCGTTGATCAAAAAGGAAGGAACCCGGCCCGTGCCGCTGCACTTGCGCAATGCGCCCACCCAACTGATGAAGACGCTGGATTACGGCAAAAACTACCGCTACGCGCACGATGAAGAAGGTGGCTTTGCTGCTGGAGAGCGGTATTTGCCCGATGGCATGGCTGAGCCCGAGTTCTACCGCCCGGTTGAACGTGGGCTGGAGATTCGCATTGCAGAGCGACTGCGTGAATTGAAGAAGCGCAATCAATCGTTCTAGAAAATCGCACCGTATTTTTTAAATATTCTCGATTTTCTTCGGTTGTTCGCTCTTTTCCCGTGTTTCTTTCACTTTTCCCCGTTTTTGGCTGCTGGCACGGGTAACAACCCTAGGCTGCGCATCGATACAATCCGCAAAAACAGCACGCTAGATCCCTTCCATCATTGGCGCTGATCAGACTTTGGACGAATTGTGGGGATTGGTAAGGTGGTGTTTTTGCAGTTGAAGTGATTGCAAAAAAAGAAACACGGAGATTTCAATGGAAACCTTGATACAGCAGATCATCAACGGTCTTGTCTTGGGCAGCATGTACGCGCTGGTCGCGCTGGGCTACACCATGGTGTACGGCATTATCAACCTGATCAATTTTGCCCATGGTGATGTGCTCATGGTGGCGGCCCTCACGAGCTGGAGCATCATCGGGTTGATGCGTGACTCGATGCCCGGCACGCCAGGCTGGCTGATTTTGCTCATCGCGCTTTTGATTGCCTGCGTGGTGGCGGCGGTGCTGAACTACGTGATAGAAAAAGTCGCTTACCGGCCCTTGCGCAACAGCCCCAAACTGGCGCCTCTGATCACCGCCATTGGCATGTCGCTGTTGCTGCAAACCCTGGCCATGATCATCTGGAAGCCCAATTTCAAGCCCTACCCGAACCTGCTGCCTAGTGCACCGTTCAACGTGGGAGGGGCGGTCATCACCACCACGCAAATTCTGATTTTGGGCGTGACGGCGATTTCTCTTGCGGTATTAATGTGGGTGGTCAATCGCACCAAACTGGGTCGCGCCATGCGGGCTACGGCCGAGAACCCCCGCGTCGCATCGCTCATGGGCGTCAAGCCTGATATGGTGATCTCGGCCACCTTTCTCATTGGGGCTGTGCTGGCTGCCATTGCCGGGGTGATGTGGGCAGCCAACTATGGCACTGTCAACCACATGATGGGCTTTTTGCCGGGGCTGAAGGCGTTCACGGCTGCTGTGTTTGGTGGCATTGGCAACCTGGCCGGGGCTGTGGTGGGTGGTATTTTGCTCGGGTTGATTGAATCCATTGGCGCAGGCTACATTGGCGCGTTGACTGGCGGCGTGCTGGGCAGCCACTACTCGGACATTTTTGCGTTCATCGTATTGATCATCGTGCTGACGCTGCGGCCTTCGGGCCTGCTGGGCGAGCGCGTGGCCGACAGAGCTTGAGGAGCCCACCATGACCGCAAAAACAATGAACCCCAAAGCCCGGTTGATCACCATCCTGATCTGTGCGGCTGGCCTGCTGGTTCTGCCCCTCATCTTGCAAGGCTTTGGCAACGCCTGGGTGCGCATTGCCGACATGGCGTTGCTCTACATTCTGCTGTCGCTCGGGCTCAACATCGTGGTGGGCTACGCGGGCCTGCTGGATTTAGGCTACGTGGCCTTCTTCGCCATTGGCGCGTATTTGTTCGGCTTGATGGCGTCACCCCACCTGACTGAAACCTTCCCGCTGTTTGCCTCTATCTTTCCCAATGGTCTGCACACCCCGCTCTGGATTGTGATTCCGGCGGCGGCGCTGGTCGCCGGGTTTTTTGGCGTGCTGCTGGGCGCGCCCACCTTGCGATTGCGAGGCGACTACCTGGCTATCGTCACACTCGGATTTGGCGAAATCATTCGCGTGTTTTTGAACAACCTGGATCACCCGGTCAACATCACCAACGGGCCCAAGGGAATCAACCAGATTGATTCGCTCAGCTTTTTTGGGCTCAGCCTGGGCAAAAAGCTGACGATAGGTAATCTTGAGATCAACTCTGTCTCGCTTTATTACTACCTGTTCCTGGTGCTGGTGGTGATCAGCGTGGTAATTTGTCACCGGCTGGAGCTTTCCCGTGTGGGTCGCGCGTGGATGGCTATTCGCGAGGACGAAATCGCTGCCAAGGCGATGGGCATCAACACCCGCAATCTGAAGTTGCTGGCTTTTGGCATGGGAGCCACGTTTGGAGGTGTGTCGGGTGCGATGTTCGCGGCTTTTCAGGGCTTCATTTCGCCGGAGTCGTTTAGCTTGATGGAGTCAGTGATGATTGTGGCCATGGTGGTCTTGGGCGGCATTGGGCATTTGCCCGGTGTAATTTTGGGTGCCGTGTTGCTGTCGGCCTTGCCCGAAGTGTTGCGCTACGTGGCGGGGCCTTTGCAGGCGCTGACGGATGGGCGGCTCGATGCCGCCATCTTGCGCCAGCTCCTGATCGCCGTGGCGATGATCGCTGTCATGCTGCTTCGCCCGCGCGGGCTGTGGCCATCGCCAGACCATGGTAAATCTCTGCAAAATTCCGCCACCAACGGCAAGAAGGAGGCCGCATGAGCACCGCCGATGTGGTTTTGAATGTCAAGGGCGTCTCCAAGCGCTTTGGTGGCTTGCAGGCTTTGAGCGATGTGGGTATCAACATCCAGCGCGGTCAGGTGTATGGGCTGATTGGCCCCAACGGCGCTGGAAAAACCACCTTTTTTAACGTGCTGACGGGCCTGTATACGCCCGACAGCGGTAGTTTTGAATTGGCTGGCAAGCCTTACCAGCCCACAGCGGTTCACCTGGTTGCCAAGGCAGGCATTGCCCGCACGTTTCAAAATATTCGGCTGTTCTCTGAAATGACTGCGCTTGAGAACGTCATGGTGGGCCGCCACATCCGCACCCATTCTGGATTGCTTGGGGCGGTGTTTCGCACGGCCGGTTTCAAGGCCGAAGAAGCGGCCATTGCCAAGCGCTCGCAAGAGTTGCTGGACTACGTGGGCATTGGCAAATTCGCCGACTACCGCGCCCGCACCTTGAGCTACGGCGACCAGCGCCGCCTGGAGATTGCCCGCGCGTTAGCGACTGACCCCCAATTGATTGCGCTGGACGAACCCGCGGCGGGCATGAACGCGACTGAAAAAGTCATGCTGCGCGAGCTGATAGACCGTATTCGCAAAGACAACCGCACGATTTTGTTGATTGAGCATGACGTGAAGCTGGTGATGGGCCTTTGCGACCGGGTCACAGTGCTCGATTATGGCAAACAGATTGCAGAAGGTACGCCTGCCGAAGTGCAGCGCAATGAGAAAGTGATCGAGGCTTATCTCGGCACGGGAGGGCACTGATATGGTTGCAAAAACTTTACTTAAAGTCACCAATCTCAAGGTGTCGTACGGCGGCATTCAGGCCGTCAAGGGCATTGATTTTGAAGTTCGCGAAGGCGAGTTGGTGTCTTTGATCGGCTCCAACGGCGCAGGCAAAACCACCACCATGAAGGCGGTTACAGGGACGTTGCCCTTCAAAGAGGGCGACGTGGAATACATGGGCAAGAGCATTCGTGGCAAGGGCGCTTGGGACATGGTCAACGAAGGCCTGGCCATGGTGCCTGAAGGGCGCGGCGTATTCATGCGAATGACCATCACCGAAAACCTGCAGATGGGCGCTTACATTCGAGACGATAAAGCCGAAATTGCCCGCGACATTGAAAAAATGTTCACCATCTTCCCGCGCCTGCGTGAGCGCAAAGACCAGTTGGCGGGCACCATGTCGGGTGGCGAGCAGCAAATGCTGGCCATGGGCCGCGGCTTGATGAGCCGCCCCAAGGTTTTGTTGTTGGATGAACCCTCGATGGGTTTGTCACCCATCATGGTGGATAAAATTTTTGAAGTCATCAAAGACGTGGCCGCGCAAGGTGTCACGATTTTGCTGGTAGAGCAAAACGCTAGCCGCGCGCTGGGCATTGCCGACCGTGGTTACGTGATGGAGTCGGGCCTGATCACCATGAGCGGCGACGCCAAGACGATGCTGAACGACCCCAAGGTTCGAGCGGCTTACCTGGGCGAATGAGGCTAACCCAACTCAACTCAACCCGTGGGTTGAGTTGGCGGGCTTTCAGTCCAGCGTGATATTGAGCTCGGTTGCCAAAGCAATCCAGTTCGGTTTGTTGGCTTTGTCGAGTTTTTCAAACTCATCGGCTGTCCATGGCTTGTCATTCAGGCCAAAATTTTTGTTGATGGCCCGCACCCGGGGCGTCTCAGCGGCCTCTTGCACCAACCCTGACACCCGCTGAACAATCTCGCGCGGGGTCGATGCGGGCGCAAACATGCCAATCCAGCCCTCGATATTGAAAACTGGTTCTTTAAAACCCTGCTCGTCAAAGGTCGGTACATCGGGCATCAGGGGCGAGCGTACCCGCGTCGGCACGGCAATGGGCCGCAGCTTGCCTGATTGGATGTGGGGGTTCAGGGCCAGCATGCTGCCCATGGCGGCGGTGATTTGCCCGGAGGCCAAATCCAGCCACATGGGCGCTTCGCCCCGGTAGGGAATGGGTTCGACCTGCACGCCGTACACCTTGCTGAGTTGCTGCGCGAGCATGTGCGGCAGTGAACCGGGCGAGTAATTGCCAATGGTGATGCGCTGTCGCCGCCCCAGCTCCACCAGGTCTTTCATGGTTTTGATGGGGGAGGTGGCATTGACTGCCAGCGGCAAATGCCCTGCGTGAAACCCGGAGACGTGGACAAAGTCTTTGTCCTGGTCATAAGGCATTTTTTTGTAAAACACGCGGTTGTGGTTGGTCGAACCCGTGATGGTGAACCAAAAAGTGTGGCCATCTGGCGCGGCTTTGGCGACTTCGGCACCCGCCAGCATGCCGCTGGCACCGGGCTTGTTGTCCACCAAGAAGGGTTGCCCCAGTTTTTGACCCACATGGTCACAATAGGCCCGCGCCAAGGCGTCTGTCAGGCCGCCGGCCGGGAAACCCACTACCACTCGCACGGGTTTGGAGGGCCATCCACTTTGCGCCCGCAAAGCTCCTGGGGCCAATGCCAGGCCAGCGGCACCCGCCAAGCCTTGAACAAACCATCTGCGATCGTGTTGCATGAAGCCTCCTTTGTTGTTGATGTGGGTTCATCCTACCTTGATTCGGTCGAATAAAACGAATTCGGCGAGGGATGAAGGCGGCTTAACGCAGCCCCTGGTCTGTCGCTGCTACGTCAATTCCGGCTTGAATTTCATATTTTTTCACACCTTTTTAGAACTTTTTAAGTACTCCTTAAGGACTTGGAAGGCTGATTTCTCTACATTGGGTCCGACGCCTCCAATGCTTGGGGCGCCATGTTTTACAACACAGGAGCCTCTCATGAACGCAACACTCGCCACAACCCAGGCCCATCTGGCCTCACGCCGTTTGCTGGCCTTAAGCCCTCTGATGGTGCTGATTCTGTCGGCCTGCGGGGGTGGCAGCTCAGGCACGGCACCCGCAGCGCTAACGACACCAGTCGCCGTGACTCCACCCGTGGTGGTGCCAGTCGTGCCGCCCGTGTTGGTCACAGCGTTTTGCGCCAGTGCCGTGCGAGAAACCTTGGGTGCCGAAGACCCGTTTTACGTCAATTCGTGGCATCTCAAAAACACTGGCCCCACGCAGGCGGTGTCGGCCAGCAACAACCTGGGCGTGGCTGGCATTGATGCCAACACCGAGGCGGTTCACAATGGTGGCTTGGGTTGCACGGGCAAGGGCATCACCATTGCCATCAACGACAGTGGTCTGGAACTGGCGCATGAAGATCTCGCACCCAACGTCGTCGCCGGTAAGTCCTTCAATTTCAATACGCTGTCTGACGATCCAAGCCCGTCCATCCCGCAGCTCTCCACCGACCACGGAACCGGGGTTGCCGGTGTGGCTGTGGCAAGGGGCTGGAATGGCAAGGGTTCACGCGGCACGGCGCCGTTTGCTTCGGTTGTGGGTTACGTGAGTGCTACCGAATCGAGCCCAGTGATTTCCTATTTAGCTTACGGCGGCCGAAGCAAGGCAGGCGCGAGTGCATTGGTCACGCAATTTGGCACCCGGGCGGACGGCGTGGACATCTTCAATTTCAGCGCTGGCGCAGACTTCGCCGATGTGGCCGCGTTTGATGATGACGATTCGCTGGATTCGCAAACCGATGCGGCCCGCGTGGGCTCGCAAACCCTGCGTGCGGGCAAAGGGGCGGTCTATTTTCAGTCGGCTGGCAACTCACACGTCGAATACAACGGCGCCCGCCGCGGAGCCGGCCCCGCATTGGCCGTCAATTGTGCGACCACTTTGGGAGAAGATGCGGCAGGCTTGGGCACCTTTTCGCCCTTCACCACCCTGAGCTGCGGTAACTCCAATCAAGACCCTGGCAACAAGCCGTTTTGGTACCAAGTGGCCTCCATGCACAACACGGGCCGGGCCTCGTCGTATTCCACATCGGGTGCCGCCAACTGGATCACTGGCTTCGGCGGTGAGGGCGGCATAGACGATGGCGCAGCCATCATTTCGACCGATAACAGCACCTGTGCCAGCGGCAGCAACAACTTGGGCAACACCGACAAAGGGCGGATTGAGGCGATTATTGACTTCGCCACTAAAATCGTAGCCGATCTGTTTGGCGCCAGCCCCAAAGACCCGAACTGCAACTACACCGGGCGCATGAATGGGACATCGGCGGCGGCACCCAGCGTGTCCGGGGTGGCGGCTTTGATTTTGCAATCTAACCCGGCACTGAATTGGCGCGATGTCGGCTTCATCATGGCCAAAACCGCGCGCAAGGTCGATGCAGACATTGCCACGGGCGCACGCGCCGCCAGCTTCACTGCCAATGGTGGAACAGTCGCGCTGACGCTAGATTTGCCATGGCAAACCAACTCGGCGGGCTTCAATTTTCACAATCGCTATGGCTTTGGCTTGATCGATGCGACGGCTGCCGTCAACCTGGCGCAAAACTACACGGCACCTGCAAGCAGGCGCGCTGTTGATCTGGTCAAACCCGTCGCGGGTGCGTTGGCCGCCACACCTGTCGGCACCCAGTACACACGGCTGGAGCGGCAGGTGGCCTTTGGCGAAGCCGGAGCGTCAAGCGGCATGATGCGGGTGGATTTGGAGGTGACCAACACGTTGGCGACGGAGCTCAACCCTGGCAAGTTACAGTTTGAATTAGTGAACAACGCCACCGGGCAAGCGTCCATCTTGATGCCTGCCTTCACCGGCTGGTACGTAGGGGGCAAGACCGATGCCATTCCTGCCAACGGTGCGCGCAAATTCCGCTTTCACACTAATGCGTTTTATGGCGACAGTCTGGCAGGTGCCTTCACCGTGCGCGTCACCAACGTGGGTGGTGCCGTGGCGTTCACCTCAACCTTGACTTCGTTCAGCATGTAGCCACCAGCGCCCGCTGCCATACTGCCAATACTTTGGGGGCATGGCTGCGCGCTTTGCAAATGGCTCTTTTCAACAAGGATCGGCGTTGTGATCAAGATTATTCTGCTCGTGGGTGCCCTGTTGCTGGCAGCTTGGGCTTACTACTTTCACACCGATGACGGACGGTCGTCGAAGGCCGCGTCTCCTGCAAAGCCGCTCACGTCTGCGGCGGTGTCGCCCAGTGTTGCGTTGAAAGCATCTGCCGCCATGGCGAACACTGTCCGCGGCTTGGCGACCGCCACGCCACCCAATTCGTCAGCGCCCGACACCCGCCCAGAGTGGATTCGCAACCCACCCGATCTGGGTCTCTCGCGCCCCCTTGCGGGCAACCAGGCGGTCAGCTACGACGGGCGCATGCGCACTGTGTTGGGGATCAAAGAGGGCTCTCTACAACCCGTTTTACTGGTGCGTGACGAGGCCAGTGGTCAGATTGACTACTTTCAGTCAGGGCTGCAGTTTCGTTTGAAGCCGGGCACTGATTTCGAGGCCTTCATACGCGAACGCCAAGCCATGCAGCGGTATTTCAACAATTCGGACTACGCCACGGTGATGGTTGACGCGGGCAGCATTGCCAGTGAATACAACGCACTTCAAAACGATCCACGTGTCGCCTTGGTCACTTTTTTGAAGCTTAAAACACTGACCAATCCGCGTTAGCAATTGGCGCTTCTACGCGCAAGGAGTTCAAGGCACAATTGAAGCGCTTGTAACTTTTTGTGCCGAGGACGACTTGGGTCATAGCTACCGATTTGACGGGTTTGAAGTGTTTCCCGGCACACGCCAGTTGCTGAACGATGGCGCGCTGGTGATTCTGGGTGGGCGGGCCTTTGACCTGTTGCACTGTCTGGTTGAAAACAGCCACCGTACCGTCGCTAAAAATGAGATGTTTGACCGGGTGTGGCCGGGCCTGGTGGTGACTGAAAATAACTTGAGCGTGCAGGTGTCAGTCTTGCGCAGGCTGCTGGGAGCCCATGCACTCATGAATGTGCCGGGGCGCGGCTATCGGTTCATGCTGCCCGTGGCCGTGGCCGGGGGCGTGGCGTTGGGCGAGGAACTGGCTACGCTGCCAACTCCGTCGGTACTGTCAGTGAAGGACGAGATGTCGGGTGGCAATCGGCGCAAAGCTGATTCACGGCGCGGGCGAGAGACCGCGATTGACAAAGCAAAAGCCACCCTGGACGATCTGGGCAATCTGGCAGATCTGGATTTGCCCGACAGGCCCTCTATCGCCGTTCTGCCGTTTCTCAACCTGAGCAGCGATCCGCAGCAAGACTATTTTGCCGATGCCATCAGCGAAGACATCACCACCGAGTTGTCTCGTTTCAAAGCGCTGTTCGTCATTGCACGCAATTCCGCGTTCACTTACAAGGGGCGCGCGGTCGATGTCCGCATTGTCTCCAAGGAACTCGGCGTGCGTTACGTGCTGGAGGGCAGTGTGCGCCGCGCGGGCGAACGGGTGCGCGTGACGGCCCAGTTGATCGAGGCCGTTACCGGCAACCACCTGTGGGCTGAAAAGTACGACCGGGTGCTTGAAGACGTGTTTGAGGTGCAAGAAGAGGTCGCCCAAAGCATCGTGGGTGCCATCGCCCCGCAAATTCATGCTGCTGAACAAAACATGGCCAAGCGCCAACGTCCTAGCAATCTGAAAGCCCACGACCTGGCTATGCGTGCCAATGCCAACAGCAACGATGCCATTCGCCGAAACGACCCAGTGCTGTGGCAGCAGGCGCTGACGGAGGCGCGCGCAGCTGTAGCGATGGACGCCACCAGCGTTCTGGCACTGACCGTGATCGCCGAGTTGAGCGCACGCTACGTGGGAGCGCCGCAGTTTGACGAACAGGATTTGAGCGTGCCCTGGAAAGAAGGCGTGGCTGCCGCCGGGCAAGCCATTGACCTGGACCCGATCGCCAGCCCAGCCTACCGGTGGATGGGCTTGCTGCTGGGGTTTGGGGGGTTTTACGACGAAGGGCGAGCGATGGGCGAGCGGGGTGTGGAACTGAACCCGAATGATTGTCTGGCCTGGAGCAACCTGGCTTTCGTTGAAGTGTTCTCGGGCAGCCCCGAGAAGGCGCTGGCCCATCAGGCGCAAGCCATGCGTTTAAGCCCCCGCGACCCCAATCAATACCTATTCAATTGCTGTCGCGCCTTGGCATTTTTTGAAATGAAGGACTATGCCCAGGCCATGGTCTGCGCGCGCCTGGCCGCCAGCGCAGCGCCGCATTCACCGTCAACCCAGGCGGTGCTGGCGATTGCCGCCGTGGGGATTGGCGAGCTGGCGCTGGCCAGGAGCGCATATGCGTTTTACAGCCAGTCATGCCCGGCCTACACCAAGCGCATCATGTCTGGCGACACCACTTTCGGCAACCCTGAGCACCGCAGGCGCGCCTTGCTGGCCTTGGCCATTGCGGCGGGGCTGCAGGACGAGAGCGCGGCTGTGGGTTTGCGCTGAGCGCTAAATGCGCACCGCTAGCGCGTACTGCGCGCGCAAGCCATCGGCCACAGCGGTGTAGGGCGATGTCACCAGTGCGCGGTCTTGCGCTGACATGCGCCGCCAGATGCCGTCTTTCTCATTGCCGGGGTCGTTCGCCACGTAAAGCTGAGTCGTCACCAGTTCACGATTCCCCAACTTGATTTTGGCGTGAATATGTGGTGTTCGACCTGGGTAGGGTGGCGGCTTGATGGTGCGAAATTTAAATGCGCCTGTCGCGTTGAGCGTGACCCGGCCAAAGCCTTGAAACGACGGATCGATCTTGGCACCATCGCGCGGGTGGTCGTAGTGGCCCGCCTCATCACACTGCCAAATCTCCATCACACCGCCTTTGAGCGGCGCGCCATCCAGGTCCGTCACCACGCCCTCAACCCAAGTCGGCTGGCCCTTGGTGTAGGCCAAGCTGCCGTTTTTAAGCAAATCGTAATCGGCATCTTTTGGCTCGGCTACTGGGTAAAACGGCCCCTCTGTTTGCGATGGTGTCGCGCGGCGCTGGGTTTGCGCCCAAGCCGGAGCCAGCAGGCTGCCAAAAAGCAGCGCGCCGGTGTGGGTGATGAGTTCTCGTTTGGAGTTCATGGCGGTTCGATTCTGGTTAGGTTTGAAAAGTTTCACCCACTCACCCCGGAATGCGCACGTCCAGCCGCGTGAAGCCGCGCACAAAATTGGACAGCACCCGGGTCGGCTCGCCCACGACTTCAATCACCGGGAAGCGCTTCAAAATCTCTTCCCACAGAATTTTGAGCTGCATTTCTGCCAACCGGTTCCCAACGCAGCGGTGAATGCCAAACCCGAACGACAAGTGCTGGCGGGGTCGCGCCCGGTCGATGATGAATTGATCCGGGCGGTCAATGGCCTCGGTGTCGCGGTTGCCGGACAGGTACCACATCACCACTTTGTCACCTTTTTTGATGGATTGGCCGCCCAGTTCAGCGTCGGTCAGCGCCGTGCGGCGCATGTGGGCCAACGGCGTTTGCCAGCGAATAATTTCGGGCACCATGCTCTCAATCAACGCTGGGTTTGCGCGCAGCTTGGCCCACTCGGCAGGGTTTTGGTGCAATGCCAGCAAACCGCCCGTCATGGAACTGCGTGTGGTGTCGTTGCCACCCACAATCAGCAAAATCAAATTGCCCAAATACTGCTGCGGCGACATATGGCGCGTGGCAGGGGCGTGCGCCAACATCGAGATCAAATCCGTCTTGGGTTCGGCGTTGACCCGCTGATTCCACAGCAGGGTGAAATAGGCCAGGCATTCGTCCAGCACGGCACGGCGCTCTGCCAGCGACTCGACCAGGCGCCCTGGCCCCACTGCGCCCGTGCTCACGTCAGACCACCAGGTCAGCAATTTGCGGTCTTCAAACGGAAAGTCGAACAGCGTGGCCAGCATTTGGGTGGTCAGTTCAATGGACACGCGGTCCACCCAATTGAAGGTTTCATTGCGGGGCAGGGCGTCCAGCACCCGGGCAGTGCGGCTGCGGATGGTGTCTTGCATCGAAGCCAGATTGCCTGGTGCCACGATGGGGCTGACGGCTTTGCGTTGCTCGTCGTGCAGCGGCTGGTCCATGGCGATGAAGCTGTTGCCGCCGTTTCCTCCGCTTCCGCCGCCTTCACCAATTTCACTGCCTTCACCGCCGTCGACACCGTCCTGAGGCAGATCGGTGATAGAAATGCCCCCCAAGGCCGCGTCTGACGAATACACCGCTTGGTTGGTGTCCACCTGCATGATGTCCTGGTACTTAGTCACCGACCAAAAACCGCCACTGATCGCATTGCTTTGCCAGTGGACGGGCGCGTCGCGGCGAAGGCGTTCGAAGTAGTGGCCCACGGTGTCGTTCAAGAACAGTCGCGGCTTGCTCACGTCAATGTGCTGCAAAGGCATTGAAAAAGCCTCGGCGCGGGCTTCTTCCTGCGTCAGGTTGTAGGCCATGGTGGGGGTCATTGCGGTATCCTACGTTGGGAGATGGCCAAAGGTTAGGCTTTTCGCAAACTAGCGAGGTCGCAACCGTGACAACTTGACAAGCCTGTTGCAGCGGTCAGGCCGTCAGGCAGTCACCAGCTCCATCACAGCGTCGGCAAAGATTTGCGGCACTTCTTGCGGCATATTGTGGCCCACGCCCGGCAACAGGCGATGGCTGCGCGAGCTACTGAACAGGTGCGCATGTTGTGAGACAGACGCGGGCGGGCGCACGCCGTCGTCAGCGCCATCAAAGGTGATGCTGGGTACGCTGATAACGGGTTGCGCAGCCAGTCGCTGCTCAATGTCGGCATAGGCCGGGTCGCCTGCCGCCAAACCGAATCGGTGGCGGTATGACTGAATCACCACGGCTACAAAATCAGGGTTGTCGAAGGCTGCGGCACTGCGCGCAAAGGTGGCGTCGTCAAACGCCCAGGTGGGCGACCAAAGTTGCCATAACAGCTTGCAAATGCCCCGGGGGTCTTTGGTCAAACCGGCGCGGCCGCGTTCGCTGTGAAAATAGTACTGGTACCACAGGCTGTGCTCGTTGGCAGGCGTGTCGGGCAGCATGGCCTTGGCAATGTTCTGAATGTTGTAGCTGTTGAATGACAGCAAACCTTGCACGCGCTTTGGCCACAAGGCCGCCACCACGCAAGCCGCGCGGCCACCCCAGTCGTAACCGGCCAGCATCGCTTTGGAAATTTGCAGCGCGTCCATCAGCGCCAGCAAGTCCGCGCCCAGCGCGGCCTGCTCGCCCGAGCGGGGTGTGGCAGCATTCAAAAAACGCGTGGCTCCAAAACCCCGCAAGTACGGCACGATCACTCGGCAACCTTGGGCTGCCAACAGGGGTACCACTTCAGAGTAGGCGTGAACGTCATACGGAAAGCCGTGCATCAAGAACACGGGTGGACGGTTGGCGTTACCACTGGCTAGTCCAGTGTCATAAAACGCCAGGTCGAGCACGCCCGCTTGAATATGATAAAGAGTTTTGGAATTGAACATTGCTATTAAATAGGTAGCAAACTATGTATATTATTTCAGAGCTAGAGGCCTATTTTGTTTACATTTTGCGAGTCTTTAAGAAAAAAGAACCTGCAGGTTCTTTTTTTTTTAAACCTCCAAAAACCTGAAACTATCAATGCATAGACTTCAGTATCAAGCGCACCACCCCCGAAACTGGTTTGGATTTGGACTCACTCCGTTTTCACGGACACATCAAGAATTTTTGGGTTCAGTTGCTATGGCTTTCTGAGCTTGGTGCGATTATGAAGGGTGCAGGTTTCTCCACGGCGCTTGCCATCGAAGAATCTCGGGCATAGTTTAGTGTTGGCTGGCTTGCGGCACGTCAAATGTTCGACGCGCAGCCGTTTTGGAATTGAGCCTGTTGCCATTAAACCAGCACCGATTTCAGTTCGCGCCGCAATGATTTCGGCATCATTGGGCCGCGCCCAAAGCGCACCACCAGGTCGGGTCTGCCTTTTCCGATACCCAGCGCTGCTGCAAACTGGGGCCGCAACGCGGAGACTTCCACCGGCTGATTGACCATCGCGTTGCGGATGCCCAAGGCCGTCGCTTGCAGGGCAAACCGTTCATAGCATCGCCCGGCCTCAACCCAATGCGCCTTGTCGTTGACCTCTGATACAAAAACGGCCACTCCTGCCGAGCTGCGCAACTGTTTGGTGTATTTGTCGTTTTCGCTTTTTGGCTTGAAGAACATGCCAAAGAGCGGGCTGCCAATCCAGCGCGGCACCGACGGGTTTCCTGATGTCGCACTGTACAAACCGTCACCCGCTTTAACCGCTTCAGCGCTGCCAAAGCGGATCCAGCTTTTGAGCTCTTCAACGAAAGCAGGATCGTTCATTTGGGCGGTGTTGCCTTCAACGACGTAGGCCAGCACGTTCTCAAGCGCAGCTTTCTCAGTTAGCAACATGACCCGAACGCCCGCGCCCGTGCCCGCCAGTTGCAGCAGGCGCAGCTCGTCGGTGGTCAGCGGCTTGCCGTCGTACTCGGCACGTGTGCATTGGCGCTGTGGGATCGCCCAGTAAAGCGGCGTAGAGACTGCTTGGGTAGGTTCCAGGTCAATTTTGATCGCGCCGCCATCCGCCGATGCAGGATCAAAGCGTACGTCCCCCTTCAAGCCGTTGGCCAGCGCAGCCTGTACCAGATTCTCGGCGGCGCAACCCAGTGACGCATACAAGTGGTGGTCGTCCGGGTCAACCGCTGGCGTTCGCCTGGCAAGGTCGGGCAGGATGGTGATGCCGTTTTCGTCAATACGGAACTTCCTGCACTGCGTGTTGTGGCTTGACGGTGCCAGTGTCGCATACCGCACCAACTCCTGGCGCAGCAGCAAGCTATCTCCTACTGGCGCTTTTGCCGGACGCCACGTATCGCGCACCTTCGCTGCGTAACTCCCTTCGTCATCTTTTGATGAGCACGCTTGCAGCGTGAAGGGTGCGGCTATCCCAATGGCAGTGGATGCGGTTGCGGCATATACAAACTTTTGTCGTGTGATCATGGTGGTTCCTTGGTTTTTCATTCAAACGACCACCCCAAACAACGAACTGACACCCGCCGTGATTGCCATGGCCAGTGCGCCCCAGAAGGTCAGGCGCAAAGCGCTCGTCCAGACGTTGGCACCCCCCGCCTTCGCCGCAAGCACGCCCAGCAACGCTAGAAATGCCAATGAGGTGGCGCTTATCCACGCTATAAGGTTCGGCCCGGCTGCGAGGGCCGTCACGCCCAACGGCAGAGCAGCGCCCACTGCAAAGCTGGCCGCCGAAGACAGCGCTGCTTGGATCGGCCGTGCACCCAGCGTGTCAGAAATGCCCAGCTCTTCGCGCGCATGCGCCCCCAGCGCGTCGTGCTTCATTAACTGGTCTGCCACCTGCCGCGCCAAGGGTGCGTCCAGCCCTCGCGTGACGTAGATGGCAGCGAGTTCGCGCTGCTCGGCAGCTGGGTCCTTTTCAAGCTCGGCGCGCTCTCGGGCCAAGTCCGCTTTCTCGGTAGCGGCCTGAGAATGCACCGACACATACTCCCCCGCCGCCATCGACATGGCACCCGCCACCAAACCCGCAACCCCAGTGAGCAGCAGGCTGCTCTGGCTGGCGTTTGCAGCCGCCACGCCAACAATCAAGCTAGCGGTAGAAACAATGCCGTCGTTCGCACCCAGCACAGCCGCGCGCAGCCAGCCGATGCGGGACGTGCGGTGTCTTTCGATGTGTCTCATGATGGTGATTCCTTTAGATTGCTATCGCGCCGAAACGCGGTCGTCGAACCGCTCTAGGGCACCTGGTGGATACGCACGCCCCGCCAGCGTTTTCGGCCCCCAAACCACGATGACCAGCAAGGCTACGCCCGCCATCACGAGACTAGCAAGACGCATATCGAAATGTGATCCGTAAACTGGAAACAGGATGTAGGCAAGGTTCACCGTGGCGTGAAACAGCGCAGCTGCGACCACGCTTTTGCCGGTGTTGTTGTACAGCCAGACCGTAAAAATTCGGATTGTCAGCGCATACACGCACCACCAGGCAATCCAAGTGGGTGAGCGGCCGATCAGAAGCAGCGGCGTAAGGTGCCACAGGATTCCCACCAGCCCCAGAAGCAGGCTGGCACCCAACGCGCCCCAGCGGTTTTGCAAGGGGTCAAGCGCATAGCCCGTCCAGCCCAATTCTTCTCCCAAGCCGCCAACAAAGAAGGCGATGAACATCAGAAGTGCGGGAAACAGATGAAATTGCACTGCGGGTAGCGGTATCTCCATCCAGCGCGTCAGGCCGTACACCGTCAGGCTGACTGTGGGCATCAGGAGCAGAACGGGTAGAAGCCAGCGCTGGGATTTAATCCGCTTGAAATCAAAAGAGCGCTTGAGCAGTGCGAGCACGCCCGCAGATTTCTGATCGCCATGAACAAGAACGAGTGCAGCCATCACAGGAGCAAACCCGGCGAGTGCGCTGACCGAGAGACCCGGCATCAACTGCAGTTCGGTCATGCCACCCAGTAGCCAAAATGGTATTGAAAGTACGAATACCAGTGCGAAGAACAGGATCATTGCCCGCCTCGTTTCACCAACTTCGCAATCTCCGCCATCACCTCGTCGTCATGCCCAACCCAGACATGCCCGCCCTGCTCAAAGCCAACGAACTTCGCACCTTTGATCTGGCTTGCGGTGTACTCCGAGCTGGCGTAGGTTCCAAAACCATCATCACGCACACTGATGATGAGCGTCGGAGCGCGAACGGTCTCAAGAGCAGACGGGCCGAGACTTTTACCCAGAACCGAGTCACTGCGCAAGCCTGCGGCGCGCGCGGAAGCAGGCAAGATGTGGTCGAGGATGTTGTTGATGCGTGCTCGCTCTCCCGGACTCGCGTCGCTCACTTGCTCAGGCGGCGTGGCCAGCACGTACTTGATCACTTGATCTCTGGCCATGTGAAGCCCCACCCAGAACAGAAAATCGGACCCAATCAGGCGCATCAGCAGGGCTTCGGCCCAGGGTGCCAATGGTTTAGCGGAGTCTGCCAGTGCATCGGGCTTATAAGCCAGCGGCACCAGCAGCACCAGAGCGCTGACACGATTCGGATGCCGAATTGCCATCTGCAATGCCGAGGGGCCACCCGCTGAGCCACCCGCCACAGCGGCCTGCGCTATGCCTAGCGCATCAAGCAGACACACATGCGCGTTAGCCTGCGCTGCGGGTGACGTATCAGCAGGCATCGGAGTGCGCAGGTAACCAAAGCGCGACATGGCAATGACGCGAATGCCGCGCTGTGTCAGCCTGCCCGCAAACGTCATGCCTTGGTCATGTCCACCGCCACTGCCGTGAACCATCAGCAATGGCGTGCCCGTGCCCGCTTCTTGGTATTCAATTGGGCCGCAGCGGGTAGTGATCAGTGTGCTGCCTTGAGCGGCGCGAGCATGGGCTGTCTTGATATCGCTGGCAAAGCGCCAGCCAATCCACACAGCGGCAAAAGCTGCGGTGATCAAGCCTAATGTCAGCAAGAGCCTGGCGCGCCTCATGATCGTCAATCCACAAGTGCGTGGTTGGCCTTAGGCCGCCACCGCAGACACCGCATCAGCCGGATGCGCAAGACACTGCGCCAGGCTCGAGTCGAACCTGCCAATTTTTTCGTTGTAACAAAGTGCTTGGCAAGGTCTGTTCACTGTGCCTGCTCCCCAAGACGCTTCAGTTTGGTCATCCACTTGGCTGCGTCGGCCTGTTTCATGTCCCCTGTCAATCCAATCAAAGTTTCGTGCACAGGCGCAATGCCTACAAAGCCCAGGATGTTCCGCTCAAGAGACTTGACGCTGTGCGCGCGAAAGTACCAGCGATACACCACTGCGGGCATGCCCATAGTGACTACAACGCGCGCCGAGCGACCCGTCAAGGCTTTTTTCCCCCACGGGCTGCCGCCTTCCTCAATGGTGAACGCGAAGCCTGGACGAGCCACCTGCTCAAGAAAGCCCTTCAGCAGGGCGGGCATGTCTCCTAGCCACAGAGGGAAGAAGAAAACGATGTGTTCGGCCCAGGCGATGTCGTTCTGTGCGGGCTTCAGGCTGGCGGGAAGGGTACCCTTTTGCCACGCTTGCTGGCTGCGCAACAGGGGAAAATCCAGTTCGGCCAGCTTGACGTGCCTCACATCATGGCCTGCACTTTGTGCGCCCTGTGCATAACTGGATGCCAGCGCATGACACAGGTGAGGCTCGCCTGCATCAGGGTGGCCTTGGATCAGGAGGATTCTTTTGGACATCATTGACCTCTGTTGGTTTGCAGGGTTGACAGGGATTTGGGTGTCGAAACCAGCCCTACGCGATCAGCCGATGTGGTCTGTGCAGACAAGGTTGCGCTGCAAACCGCCGAGGCAATGGATTCCAAAACACGATTGCTTGATTTCGTCATAGGTGATTCCTAAAGTGTCGCAGCCGGAAGGCTTATGTCTTCCACGTTCAACGATCGCATCTGCTCTGTCTGTGCTATGGAGCACCGAGTTCAGGCAGGCACAGGCGCGTCTTCAGCGTTGGTATGCGTTGTGTGTATCGCTGCATTGGGTTCGTCAGAGGCGATCAGTCCGTCGACCAGCTCAATGATCCGGTCGCAGCGCTTGGCCAGGCGGGGGTCATGCGTAACGATCAAGAAAGTGGTACCACTGGTTTGACTGACGTTGCGCATCAAGTCAAAAATCCTATCGGCTGACACAGTGTCCAGATTGCCCGTCGGCTCATCTGCCAGTACCAGTGCGGGCTGCATCACAAGCGCCCGCGCAATGGCGACCCGCTGCTGCTGTCCGCCTGACAAATCGTTGGCCAAGTGGTGACCCCACGGCTTCAATCCGACCTTCTCAATCAGGTCTTCTGCCCGCGCTCGCATTTCGACATCGGGCCGGCCGCGCAGGGCGAGCAGGGGCAGCATCACATTTTCAACTGCGGTAAAGGCTGGCAACAGGTTGTGGAACTGAAACACAAACCCAATGGCGCTGCCGCGCAGGCGGGTCAATGGTCTGTCAGCCAGGTTTTCTGCTTCTTGCCCAGTCAAGAAAAGCTTGCCCGCTGTGGGCTTGTCAAGCAGGCCAATGATGTTGAGCAGCGTGCTCTTGCCGGAGCCGGATGGACCAATCAGGGCGGCAAACTCACCGCGCGCCAGTTCCAGGTCAATGCCGTGCAGCACCTCGGTTTCATGTGCAGTGTCGGTGCCGTAAGACTTGCGAATGCCCTCCAGCCTCAGGGTTGGCCCGTCAATGGGTTTGGCCGTTGCTTCAGCCACGGATCGCCACCGCCGGGTCTAGTCGCGCCGCACGCTGCGCCGGAAACAGCGCTGACAGCGTGCCCACCGCAGTCGCCCCCAGTGCCACAACCAAGTACAGCATTGGCCCGGCCTCCAGCGTGAAAAACGGTACGCCTTCGTCGTTGACGGCAAACCCGCGCCAAGCCACCAGAAACCCCCAGCCCATCAGCGATCCCAACATCGAACCCAGCAAACCCAAAATTGCGCCTTGCAGCAAAAACACACCCAGAATCTGGCCACGCGTGGTGCCGGTGGCCCGCAAAATGCCAATCTCTTTGGACTTTTGCACCACCGACACCACCAGCACGCTGGCAATGCCCAGCGCAGCCGTCAAACCCACAAACAGGCGGATCATGAAAAAGCTCAAGGTCTGGCCCGACAGTGCCTTGAAAAACTCGGCATTGGTTTCAATCCAGCTTTCAACCTCGATGCCGGGTTGCGCAGCAATTTGTCTCGCGGTGGTCTCCGCCTCAAATGGAGCCGCTACCTTGACCCACAAGCGGGTCACCCCACCGGGAAAACCCAGCAGACTCTGCGCGGTGCGCAATGCCACATACACACTGCCGGTGTTTTGGCCCTTGTTGCCAAAGTCAAAAATGCCGGACACAAACAACACGACAGAGGGCCCAACAGCCGCTTTCAAGGTCAGTTTGTCACCGATAGCAAGGCCCAGGTCTTTGGCCAAGTCGCGGCCAATCACCACGTCGGTGCCAGTCACCTCGGCACTGCCTGCAATCATTTTTTCTTTCAACGCAATCAGGCGCAAATAGCTTTCGGGCTCGATACCCCGCACGCCCACACCGTTGTTGGCGTCTGCGCGCACGATGAATGCCGCACCCTCAATCACCGGGGCCACGACCAGCACACCGGGAATCGTCAGCGTTGTGTCCCGCACCTTTTGCCACTGGTCCAGGGAGCGCTGGCGCTGGGCCCGCGGCTGCACACGGGTAGCATATTCAACACCCGGCTCCTGCCGCAAGCTGCGTGGCGCTTCCTCGGGCGACTTGATGACGATTTGCGCTTGGTAGTCCAGCAGCGTATTGAAAATACTGGCTTGCAGCCCCGTGAGAAGGGCCGACATAAACACAATCACCGAGACGCCCAACGCCACACCCGCAATGATGAACAGCGTTTGCAGCAAGCCCTCTCGCAAAAACCGGGTGGCCAGCACCCACTCAAACGGCAATAGCGGATTCATGGCTTCGTGGCTGGAACACCAGCAATGGATTTGCCCTGCGTCGCTGGCAGCTCATGCGTGACGGTGGCGCGTACGCGCTGGCCCGCCTTCACGCCCGTTTTGGACACTGGCACCACACCTTCGCCTGCCTCGATGCCGGTGAGCACCTCTATCCGGGTATCTCCTCGCAGGCCCAATGTGACGAACTGTTTGACGGCGCGTTTGTCACGCACCACCAGCACCCAAGGCTGATCAGTGGCTGCATCTTCCAGTGTGCTGGTGGGCACCACGACGGCGGCGGTGCGCCGGGCGGTTTCGATGTCAATCGAAACCGTCATGTCCTGGCGCAAATACAGTGGCGGTTGGGCCACAGCAAGCTTGACCTCTACCGAGCCGCGCGCCGCATCCACACCTGGGTTGATGTAGCTCACCACCGCATCAAAACGCTGGCTGGCAAATGCGTCAGCCGAGCCCAGGGCTTTTTGCCCCAGAGCGATTTTTGCGAGGTTTTTTTCGTCAATTTGCACCAGCACCTGGGTTTGCCCGTCGGCGGCCAGCACCATCAGCGCCTTACCGGGCTGCACGATGTCGCCTGCTTCCACATCACGCGAAATTAGCACACCACTGCTGGGTGCAAGCACCTGCCCCTGTGCCAACTTAACCCGTGCCAGCTCTTCGCCTGCAACCGCTTGTGCCAAGGCTGCCCTTGCCAGCGCGGTATCGCTGCCACTGGGCGTATTAGTCTTGGCTTGGGTTTGTGCGCTAGCCACTTGGCTTGCGGCCACGTCCACCGCGCGTTGTGCGTCATCCAGCACTGCCCGGCTGACAAAACCCTGGGCCACCAAATCCCGATTGCGCTCCAGCGCCTTGCGTGCCAAGAGGGCGGTTGCTTGGGCTTGTGCCAGCGCCTGCAACGCCAGCGGCGCGGCCAGTTCAGCCAATTGCCGAAGCTTCGCCCGGGCCTGCACCACCGCCGCCATGGCTTGGGCCAAACTGGCGCGGCTGTCGCTGGTGTCCAGCTCGACCAGCAGTTGGCCGCGCTGTACCAGTTGCCCCTCCACCACGGCAACCCGCTGCACTCGCCCGGCGCTTTGCAAAGCGATAGTCACCCGCTGCGGCGATGTCACTCGACCACTGGCCACCACCGTTTGCACCAGCTCGCCCCCCGCTGCAGAGTACACATTGACAGGCGTGCCCAACAACACATTGCGCAGCAAGTACAGCGCCAGCACCGACAGAACAAGCGCTGCCGCACCCAATTTAAGCCAGGTTCTGAGAGCTATTTTTTGCTTATCCGCAGTGTTTTTATCAACGGCTGGGCCGGGCGTTGGTCCAGCGCTTGCTTTGCCTGCTGCATTGGTTGTCACTGGTGCCTTTTTGATGTGAGTTTCATTGGGGGATGAACTGGGTTACGGGAGCTACGGCTTTTACTAAAAAGCAAACGAAACACCAACTTGCGCAGCTCGCTGTAAACCAGCACCAAGCTTGCCATGCCCAAACAGGTCAGCCATTGATCCAGCGCAAGTGGCACGGTGCCAAACGCGAGATTGAGGAATGGCAGGTTCACAACGGCTATCTGAAGCAATGCAGAAAGCGCCACCGCGCCCCACAACCATGGGTTAACGAACAGATTCTTGAATGCGCTGGTGGTTTCTGAACGGGCGTTCAAGCATTGAAACAAATGGGCCATCACCAGCACAGTGAACCCGGCGGTGCGGGCGTTGGCAATCTCCCTGGTTCCACCGATGGGTGCGATGAGGCCACCGGGCAGGTATATGTCCATCGTCAGCAGGGCAACCACCGCAATCACCAGGCCAATCTCGAACACGCCTGCCCACATGCGCAGTCCAATCACGCGTTCATTCATGTGGCGCGGCTTGCGCGCCATCACGTCATCGGTCGGCGGGTCAATCCCCATGGCCAGCGCGGGCCAGGAGTCGGTGATCAGATTCAGCCACAAGATTTGAGTGGCCAGCAGCGGCAGCACCAAGGCGTTGCCAGCGCCACCCACCGTGCCCGCTGAACTGTTAAGCCCAATTACCCCCGCGCCGACCACGCCCAAGAAGACGGTCAGCACCTCGCCCATGTTGGATGACAGCAAGTAGCGCAGAAACTTGCGGATGTTGTCAAACAGGCTGCGTCCTTCGCGCACGGCATCCACGATGGTGGCGAAGTTGTCATCCGCCAGTACCATCTTGGCGGCTTCCTTGGTGACTTCGGTGCCAGTGATGCCCATGGCAACGCCAATGTTCGCGGCCTTCAAGGCTGGCGCGTCGTTAACGCCATCGCCCGTCATGGCCACAATGTGTCCGTCTGCCTGAAGTGCCGCCACGATGCGCAGTTTGTGCGCTGGCGACACGCGCGCGTAGACCGAGGTTTTTTTCACGGCGAGTGCGAATGCAGCATCGTCCAGCGCATCCAGCTCTAGCCCGCTTAAACCAGTTTGACCAGCTTGACTGATGTCCAAATCTGCCGCGATGCGCGCTGCGGTTCGCGGGTGGTCGCCCGTGATCATGATGACGCGAATGCCAGCACGGTGCGCCTCGCGGATGGCGACTGCGGCTTCTTCGCGCGGTGGATCCATCATGCCGACGGTGCCGACCCATATTAGGTCATGCTCCAGGCCATGCTCCAGATCGCCAGCCGATGCCTCGCCTGCCTTGGGGGTTTCACCTTGCGCCAATGGCCGAAAGGCGACAGCCAGGGTGCGCAGTGCCGCGTCAGACAGCGCATCAACCTGGGCCAGTATTTGCCTCCGGCGTGCGTCATCCAATGCGACGGACACCGTGCCCACTTGAATATGGCTGCACCGCTCCAGCAACACGTCGGGTGCGCCCTTGGTGATCAGGATCGCGTTGTCGCCGTGCTCATGATCGGTCTGCAAAGTGGACATCATCTTGCGCGCCGAGGTGAATGCGATCTCACCGAAGCGGGTGAACCGCTTAACTCGCATTTCAGTCACGCCCAGCTTGCGTTCTGCCGCCAGAAATGCCGCCTCCGTGGGGTCGCCTTGAATCTGCCACCCACCGTTTGACAGATCACCCAGCGCAGCGTCTTTAACGTGGCGCAGTGTTGCGTTGCCCGCCAGGCAGCCGTACATCAACAGCGCAGTTTGCTCCGATAGCAGTGCGCCGTCTGCCAGCTTGGCACCATCGAGCTCCACCTGACCCTCGGGCGCATAACCCACACCTGTGACGCGCGTGCTGCCCGACGCGGTAACCATTTGCTCAACCGTCATTTCTGCGCGGGTCAGCGTGCCGGTCTTGTCGGTGGCGATGACGGTCGTTGCACCCAGTGCCTCCACCGACGACAGTTTTTTGACAATAGCTTGTCGCTTTGCCATTCGCCGCACGCCCAATGCCAGCACCACCGACAAAATGGCTGGCAGCCCCTCGGGCACCGCCGCCACGGCCAACGCCACGCCGAATAGCAGCACGGTCACCACATCGCTGGTGCTGCGAATGTCTGAGACCCATAAAATGGTGCCCACCACCACCACAGAAATAATGACCACCGCGACGCCCAAAAACCGCCCGATCCGCCTGATTTCCTTTTCCAGCGGCGTGGGCTCCTCGGGGGTGGCTGTCAGCAGTCTGGCAATGGCACCCATCTGCGTCGCCATGCCGGTGGCGGTAACCACCGCGCGGCCAGTGCCTTGCACTACGGCCGTGCCTTTGAAAACCATATCGAGCTGGTCACCCAATGCGGCTGAGGATGGCAAGGTGGTCACGTCTTTGAGCACCGATTCACTTTCGCCTGTGAGCGAAGCCTCTTGCACTCGAAGGGATACAACCTGGAATAGCCGCGCATCGGCTCCAACGCTGTCACCTTCGGCCAGCACCAGCAAGTCGCCTGTGACCAGTTGCGTGCCGGGCAAGCGCACCAAGTGTCCGTCGCGCATGACGCCAGACGTCGCCTCGGTCATTCGAGCCAGGGCCGCCACGGCATCGAGGGCCTTGGCCTCTTCCAAAAAGCCCAAAACGCCGTTCAAGATGACGACCAGAGCAATCACGATGGCATCGACTGGCCAACCGACCCATCCCTCTACACCCCACGCCACCAGTGCCACCGCAATGGCGGCCAGCAGCAGGTAGATCAGAGGGTCTTGAAATTGCGCCAGCACGCGCCGCCATGCGGGCGTGGGCGGCGCTGACTGAAGCTCGTTGGGGCCATTTTTGGCCAGGCGTGCAGTGGCATCTTGGGTCGACAGCCCTTTCTCCAAGTCCGACCCTAACTCCTTCGCGATATCAACGGGCTCTTTGTCGCAAGCCGAATCGTGGGGGCTGGAAAGGGCCATGGGCTAACGTGGGTTCGCAAATTCAAATGACAGCGATGTCACCTTGCTGCGTTCCCCTTGCCGCGAGCCCCAGGCAGCAGCGCTTGTCGCTACGACCAGCACCGAAGCAAATGCCGAGCCCGACCATGCCAGCCCACTCACGAGGCAAACTCAAGAACCACGCGAGCCGCCACGTCGCCTCGCTCAAGCCTGTCCAGCACTTGGTTGATGGCAGACAGTGGTTGCAATTCGATGTCGGCCTTGACCTTGCCCTCAGCCGCGAAGGCCAGTGCTTCGGCCATGTCCTGGCGTGTGCCAACCAGTGAGCCGCGCACGGTGATGCAGTTGAGCACCACATCAAATAGCGGGAAGGGAAACTCGCCCGGTGGAAGACCCGTCAAAACACAGGTGCCGCGCTTGCGGGTCATGGCGACGCCTTGCTTGAATGCCGCGAGCGATGGGGCGGTGATCAACACCCCGTGCGCACCCCCATCGGTCGCCTTTTTCACGGCGTTGACGGCGTCGTCAGATTTGACATTGACAACCGCGTCGGCACCGATCAGCTTCGCATGCGCCAGCTTTCCTTCGTCGATGTCCAGCGCGCAGACGTGCAGCCCCATCGCCTTCGCGTATTGGATCGCCAGGTGCCCTAGGCCACCGACGCCCGAAATCGCAATCCAGTCGCCTGGCTTGGTCGCCGCTTCTTTGATGCCCTTGTACGTGGTGACGCCCGCGCAAATGATCGGCGCTGCAGCGATAGCGGACAACCCCGCAGGAATGTGCGCGACGTAATTCGGGTCGGCCAGGATGTATTCTGCAAAGCCGCCGTCTTTGGTGTAGCCGCCAAATTGCGCTTCGCCGCACACTGTTTCCCAAGCTGAAAGGCAATGCTCGCAGTGACCGCAAGCCGAGTACAGCCAAGGCACGCCGACCCGGTCACCCTCTTTGACGGCTTTCACGCCAGCGCCTACAGCCACCACCCGCCCAATGCCTTCATGACCTGGAATGAATGGTGGTGTGGGTTTGACTGGCCAATCACCCCGTGCGGCATGCAGATCGGTGTGGCACACGCCACAGGCTTCGGTCTTGACCAGAATCTGGCCTGCGCCCACAGAGGGAACATTCCATTCCCGAAGCACCAGGGGTTTGCCAAAGGCTTCAACGACGGCAACTTGCATTTTTGACGACATAAAACTTCCTTTCAATCCAATCCATGAATCCGAGTGACAACGTGAAGTCGCGCCGCC
>JANNCN010000072.1:0-2182 GCA_031386665.1 Rhodoferax sp.
TCGCGACACCGCCTTGGTACAAGCTGAAAATCACCTTAAAAAACGCGGCATTGTGCAAAGTGGCGATGTCTACGCGATCACCTGCGGCGAGCCCATGGGCGCGCCGGGGGGGACGAATATGTTGAAGATTTGCCAGGTGGGGTGAGGTTGCCCCCAGGCCCAATTTCCGGACCGTAGTGGCTTCGATCAACCCATCATTTCACCTTACCCTTCGCACTTTCTACCCGCTAAAACATCAGCGAGGGACAGACTCGTAGCCTTGAGACACGGCAGGAAGCTGTCGATATTTTTTACGCTCATGTCGACGGCCAAGAGATGGGTCGCTCATAACTTGTTGTCACCATTCATTTTGCGAGCTGTGGCACGCAATATGCGTGAGGTTCACTTGCCAGATTGGCAATTGCCTTTCGGTAAATCATTCCTCAAACAATAGGGAGGTTATATGAACATCTCACGGCTTGCCGCCATTTCAACCTTGGCGATCTCCTCGCTGACTTCAATTGCTCCCGTTAATGCTGCTGTCATCGTCGCCGACACCGTCATCGACTTCTTCAATTCGGGGGCTAATTCTGCTTTCCCAACTGGCTCTTATGGTGGGACGTTCCCAGGAACTTTTCCTGTAGCAGTACCGTTGAGCTATGCCACGGATGGAGATGCAACGACATTTGTATCTCTGCCAACGGGCTCCTACATCACCCTTGGCTTCAGCGGCGGTTTCGTATTCGATGGTGTTGGTTTGGATCTGTTCGTCTCTGAGATTGGCGGAAGTGACGAATTGGCTGACGTGTATGTCTCGTCCGACTTCGGTGCAACCTTCACTTTTCTCGGGAAGGCGACTACGGCGACCGTGTCTGGCTTCGACCTCGCTTCCGTCGGCTACACCGGCTTTGTCAACGCCGTGAAGATTGTCGGTCTCGATAATGGGGGTGGCTCTCCAGGATTCGACGTGGCATTCGTGCAAGGACTAGATGGCAGTGTGGTGATAAATCCGGTGCCGGAACCTGCGTCTCTGGCCCTTGTGGCGCTAGGTCTCTTAGGCGCTGCGGGGGCAATGCGCCGCCGTCATGGCAAAGGCGTGGCTCAGCAGCAATAGCTGGCCCGTACAACATATTACGTTGCGGGGTAAGGTCGCAGCCTGAACGGTTCAAACACTGCAAATCAAGCCAAAACCTTTAACCCGTGTTTCTTCACTACAGCGAGCAACTTGAGCGCCATGCCGCTAGGTTGCTTGCTGCCAGACTCCCATTTCTGAATTGTTGATTCGCTGGTGTTGAGGTACTTGGCAAACACCGGTTGGCTGACGTGCGCGCTCTGGCGGATTTGCTTGATTTGGCCGGGTTTGAGGTAGGCGGGCGTTGCCAGACATGACTCATCAAACTCGCGCATGGTGACCGCGTCGATCGTGCCCACTCTCTGCAATGCCGCTGCTGAGGAATGAATTGCCTCAAAAACGTCAGTTTTGTACTTGGCTTTTGGCGTTGTTGTCGATTTCATCGCATATCTCCAGAAAGTCGCCGGTTGCTAATAACTGGCTCACCTGTGGCTCAGTCAATCCCGCATAGCTTTTGGCAAGCAGCCGAAAAGCCAGCAATTCGTCATCGTCGATGTTGTCCCGATCCTTCTTGGCGTAAAGGAACTCGTAAATCCAATACTTGGCACCCTTGGCAAGAATGATCGACCGATGCAAGTTGTCATTCAACCGCTTCTTGAACACGCCACCACCCAGATCATCAGCCTGCCCCGCCATCACTTGCGCAATTGCGGCGCAAAGCCGTGCATCGTTAATCTTGGCCTTCCTCGCATCCTTCGAAAATCGCGCCGTCTTGAAAACTCGATCTTTTGGTGCTGAAGCCGTTGCCTAGTGTAGCACCTGGTGTTACTCTGCGTCTGCCGGCGCGCCCGCCCGCCCGCCCGCCTAGCACGGCGACAGCGCAATGTGCATGCGGTTTTGGGGTGAAAGCACGCGCGGATGCGAAAAATGGGTCAACTTTTGTTTGGCCATTTTTTTGCGGTGACTGATCAATCGCTTCCACGCGCCTTTCACCCCAAAGCCCTATATGAATGCCTCCCGGATGACAAGAGCTTTCCGCTCGGTTCGTGCGTGGCTGATCGGCTGCGTCCTTATATCCGGCCTTGAGTGTGGGGTGCCCGGTTTCCCGCGCGAGGCCACTGGCCCTGATGC
>JANNCN010000141.1:0-15826 GCA_031386665.1 Rhodoferax sp.
GGCCACCACGGCCCCCATGAAGGTCAGCCAGACAAACAGCCAACGGGACAATTCCTCAGAGATGGTGATGCCGGAACTGAAGGCGTAGCGCATGACCACATTGGTGAACACCAGCACCACCATGATGGCCAAAGCAGCGGCCATCAGGATTGAAAGAAACCGGCAGTACTTGTCGATCCAAGTTTGCAGCATGCTAAATCTCCACTTTTTTGAGTTCGAACACTTAATGTACGAACTAGTTAGTTTTATGAATATTAGTGAAAACCCTAATGTTGGTTGGGTGATTTGAAGCTGGAACGCTCGAGGCGTCGGCTGCGCTACTCGCGTCCGCAGCGCCGGGTGCATCCGCTGCATCCGCTGCATCCGCTGCGATGGGTGCGCGGGGTGCGCAGGCTACCAGCTTACTTGCGCACGAAGCGCACCACCATTTCAACAATGCTGTCACGCCGGGCTGTGATGGCGGCAGCGGACTGGGTGTCTTTTTTGAAGATTAACCCGAAGGTGTGCTGGTTGGAGACATCAAAAAACGTCAACGCAGAAATGGACTTGTGAATGTCCACCGGGTCCAGCTGTGCGCGAAAAACGCCTTGCGCCACTCCGCGTTCGTACAGCTTGCGGATGGAGTCAATGGCGGGCACGTTGAGCTTGCGAATGTTTTTGCTTTGCGCGAGGAACTCGCCACGCTGGATGTTCTCGCTCATCACCAAGCGGATGTAAGCCTCGTTTCCATGGTGGTGATCGAAGGTAAACCCAGTGAGTTTTCGCAAGGCATCTTCGGGCGGCAAGTCTTCCAGGTGAAGCTCGCTTTCAATCGCCCGCATGCGGCGGTAAGACTCTTCTAGAACCGCCAGATACAGCCCCTCTTTGCTACCAAAGTAGTAGTAAATCATGCGCTTGCTGGTCTTGGTGGCCGCAGCAATTTCGTCAATGCGTGCGCCCGCCAGGCCTTTTTCGCTGAATTCTTCGTTGGCCACTTCCAGAATGCCGGCCATCGTGCGCTCGGGGTCGTTGGTGCGAGAGGGCTGGGCCTTCTTGGCAGTGGTGCCGGGCTTTGGCGCAGCGGCTTTTTTGGCTGGCACCTTGGCTGCTGACTTGGCGGTTGACCTGGCCCGTGCCTTGGCGGCGACGGGTTCAAAATGTACTAACTGGTTCATCCCACCAGTATACGGGGCCTCAAACGAAACGCACACCCAAACTGCCCAAGGGGCCGTAGTCGGCTTGAATCACGTCCCCCGCTGCCACGCTGACCGGGCGTGTGAATGAACCCGCCAGTACGATTTGCCCAGCTTTGAGTCCGCCGCCATGCAGGGCCAATTTATTAACCAGCCAGGCCATGCCAGCGGCGGGGTGGCCCATGACGGCGGCTGAAACACCTGACTCTTCGATGATTCCGTTTTTGGACAAGGTAGCCCCGACCCAGCGAATGTCCACGTCAAACGGCCGCACCAAGCGCCCGCCAGTGACGATGGCGCCCGCAGCAGCGTTGTCGGCAATAGTGTCCACAATGGCGCGGGGCACCTGGGTGCGGTAGGCGATCAGCTCCAAGGCGGGGGTGACGAACTCGGTCGCACGCATCACGTCAGCCACGGTGCAGCCTGGGCCTTTGAGGTCCTGCCCCATGATGAAGGCCAACTCCACCTCAAGCCGTGGCGACATGTAGCGCGCGGCGTCAATCTGCGCCCCGTCGGCCAGCATCATGTCGTCGGTCAGGTAGCCGTAGTCGGGCTCGGTGAAATTGGACGCCATTTGCATGGCCCGCGAGGTCAAGCCAATTTTGCGACCCACCAGCCGCGCGCCATCTTTGACGCGGCGGTCCAGCCACAGCTGTTGAATGGCGTAGGCGTCGGCCAATTCGATGTTGTCATAGGTTTTGCTGAGTTGCGCAATGACTTTGACCTGGCGGTCAGCGTCGTACAGGCTGTCAGCGGCTTGTTGGCGTTGTTTTTTGTTCAGCATGGCGGGCTCCGGTGGATGGCTATTTGGTGGTTGACTACTTGATCGGTGGGCGCGGCAGGGTGGACACCCCAGGCTCCATTTTGAAGGTGAAATCAAGGCTGTACCAAGGCATTTGCAATTCGACGTTTAATCCGTCGCGCTTGGGCGGTGGCGTGTCATGACGCTCAAAGTGCCCGGTCACCGCCTTGGTCACACCAAACTGGGTGTCGGTTGCCAGGTTGGCATCGTCGTTGGCATACACCTGCGAGATCAGGGTTTGAAAGCCAGGCTTGACCACCAGCGCATGCACGTGCGCGGGGCGCATGGGGTGGCGCTGTTGGGCGGCCAGCAGTTGGCCCACCACGCCGTCGGTGGGAATGGGGTAGCCAATGGGTTTGACGCTCCAAAAGCTGAATTCACCTTGCTCATTGGTTGTGAATTTGCCGCGCAGGTTCATCTCGGCCTGGCCGTCGGCCCTGGCTTGGGCCTGGTTTTCGTAGAACCCGGTGGGTGCGCAGTGCCACACATCAACCTCAGCCCCGGCCACGGGGGTGCCCGCCGGGTCATGCACGCGAGCCTGTACCCACAGGGGCGCGCCGGGTGTGCGGCTGCGCACGATGGAGTCGCCATTGCTCACGCGCGGAGAGTTCATGCGCCAAAACGGCCCAAGCAGGTTGTGGGTGGTGTCTGCCCCATGGTTCAGCAGGCACACCAGGCTGGACACGCCCAGTGACCCCGCCATCAGAACGACCTCGTTGTGCGAGTCGTTGCTGAGTTGGCCCATCTTGGCGATCACGGCAGTGGCAGCGCGAAACTCGTCTTCGGTCAGGTGCACGTCGTTGACGAAACCATGCAAATGGGTCACCAATGAGCTCATGATGACGCGCAGGCGCTCATCAGGTGTTTGCTGCATGACGGTCAACACGGCGGCGGTCAAATCATGGGTGTTTTTAACCATCGTGAACCTTTGGGTCGGGTGCCGTGAACAGAGAGTTTTGGGTTGATCGGGTTCTGCTTTGCAGGCATTGGCGCTGTCACAGCTTCGCCTCAAAATTCGAGCGAACCCGTTTAAGCAAGTTCACCAACTGGTCCAACTCGGCCGGGGCCAGACCGACAACGGCTTGAGTTGCCAATTGCGCCGATTGCTGGTGCAGTGCTTGCAAGAGCGCAAGCCCGGCAGGCGTGACGGACAGGCGCAGGTTTCGCCTGTCTGCCTCGTCCGGCGCACTGTCGAGCAGGCCGCGCTCGCGCAAGGCTTTGATCAACCGGGCCAACTGGGCTTTGTCGCGTCCGCTGTGTTTGGCCAAATCGCTCTGGGTGGATTGGGGGTGGTGGCTCAGGTAGCCCAGCACCTTGCTTTCCATGTGGGTGATGTCATGCCCGCCGCTTCGCAGCACTTGGTACTGGCGCGAGCGGTACTGGTGCATGACCGCGTGGATCAGCTCCAAGGGGCTGTCATCAGACGGCCGTCCTGATTGGTTGACAATGTCCACTGTTTTGCGCATAATAGAGGATATTGTCACCTATTTACGAAAGCCTACCATGACATCATTGCCCGCAACTGCAGCACCCAATAACTCAAACCCTCCACAGCGCCGTGTGCAGCGCGTTCGGCACGAACTCAAACGCCGCGACTTGCAAGTGGTGCGGGTTGAAACACTGAGCCCGCACTTTAAAAGCGTGACCTTCGCGTCTGAGTCATTGGCAGACTTCATCAGCGCGTCGTTTGACGACCACGTGAAGGTGTTTTTAGACAATGGCAGCGCTGAGCCCGTGCGGCGCGACTACACGCCGCGCAATTTTGACCTGGCCGCCCGCGAATTGACGATTGAATTTGCCCTGCACGGTGATGGCCCTGCAGCCGATTGGGCCGCGCAGGCAGCGCCTGGTCAGCAAGCCAGCATTGGCGGGCCGCGCGGCTCGTTTGTGATTCCGCTGGACTACGACTGGCACTTGCTGGCAGGCGACGAAACCGCCCTGCCCGCCATTGCCCGGCGCCTTGAAGAACTGCCCACAGGCAGCCGTGCCCTGGTCGTGGTTCAGGTGGCGGACGCCGCCGATCAGCGCGATTTAAAAAGTGCTGCCGCGTGCACCGTGCAATGGGTCGCCAAACCTGAAGATTTGATTGCCGCCGTGCGCGCCCTGGCCTTGCCTGCGGGCGACGGCTACGCCTGGTGCGCGGGTGAAGCAAGCAGCATGGCCACGCTGCGGCGCATTCTGGTTGAGGAAAAGGGCGTGGACCGCCATGCCATCAGGGCCGCAGCCTACTGGAAGCAAGGTGCCGTGGCACACCATGAAAACCTGGAGGAATAGGCCAATCGGCAGCTACCCGAAATCTTGCCGCTGCGTCGGGTGCCCTCCCTCGGGAAATTCAGGACTTCATATCACCGGTGATATGACTTTTCTGCAAAACTCGAATTGGGCCCAAAATATGAATAAAATAGGCCTCTAGCTCTCGAATAATATACATAGTTTGCTATTTATATAATAGCAATTCGATATCACTCTTAGAATAGCCCAGCTCAGCCAGCAAGGCGGCGTTGTGTTCCCCCAGGCGCGGCGGATTCAGGCGCACACCGGGGCGCTCGCCGTCCAGGGTCAATGGCAACAGCACGGTTTGTGTCTCACGGCCATCGGGCAAAGTGACTTTGGCAAGGCCGCCTGTTGCCAGCAAATGGGGGTCGTCAAAAAGGTCTTGCGGCCTGGCTATCGGTGCAAATGGCAGGCCGTTGGTCTCAAAAGTTTGGCTCAAGGCCGCCGCGCTGAACGGGGCCAAACGCAGGCGCAGCAGCGGCATCAGCCAGTCGCGGGCACGCACGCGGTCGTTGTTGCTGGCAAGGCGCAGGTCGGCCTTCAAATCTGCAAATTCAAAGGCATCACAAAAGGCGAGCCATTGCGAATTGCTGACCACGGCCAAAAATATTTGCTCACCGCCTTGGACTGAAAACACATCGTAAATGCCCCACGCCGAAATGCGACTGGGCATGGGGTCGGCCGCCTGCCCCGTCACGGCGAACTGCATCATGTGCTGGGCGACCAAAAACACATTGTTCTCAAACAGCGCGCTTTGCACCTCTTGGCCCAGGCCGGTTTTGTCACGCTGCGCCAAAGCCGCCATCGCCCCCATGGCACCAAACATGCCACCCATGATGTCGTTCACACTGGTGCCCGCCCGCAGCGGGTCGCCAGGGCGCCCGGTCATGTACGCCAGGCCCCCCATCATTTGCACCACCTCGTCCAGCGCCGTGCGATGGTCATACGGGCCGGGCAAAAACCCCTTATGGCTCACGTAAATCAGCCGTGGGTTCAGTTTTTTGAGGGTCGCGTAATCCAGCCCCAACTGGGCCATGGTGCCGGGTTTGAAGTTTTCACTGACGATGTCCGCCGTGGCGATCAGGCGTAAAACGGCTTCGAAGCCTTCGGGGGTTTTCAGGTTCAGCGCCAGGCTTTTTTTGTTGCGGTTGAAAAGCGGGAAAAACCCCGCACCAGAACCAATCAGGTAGCGCGTGGCGTCACCCTCTTTGCCAGCTTCGCCCGCCACAGCGGGTTCGACCTGCTCGACTTTGATGACTTCAGCGCCCAAATCTGCCAGCACCATGCCACAGGTCGGCCCCATCACCATGTGGGTGAATTCCACCACCCGAACGCCCGCGTAAGGCAGGGTTTTGGCGGCGCTTGGGCTGGCTGGAGCGGCCTCAGCCGACATCGCGCGCCAAACGCAGACCACTGAACTGCCAGCGCGTCTCGGCTGGAAAGAAGTTGCGGTAACTCGCCCGGATGTGAGAGGCCGGTGTGGCACAGGAGCCACCGCGCAGCACGTACTGGTTCACCATGAACTTGCCGTTGTACTCACCCACCGCCCCACGCCAAGGCTGGTAACCAGGGTAGCCTTGATAGCTGCTGCAAGTCCACTCCCACACATCGCCTAGCGCCTGCAACAGCCCTGGCTCGTTGCGCGCGACGGGCATGGGGTGCAAGGCGTTGGACTCGGCAAAATTGCCCCGTGCGGCCTGCTGTGCAAAACCGGGCTGCACGGCGGCTTCCCACTCGAATTCGGTGGGCAGGCGAGCGTTGGCAAACGCGCTGTCGGTGGCGCCGCGCCACCTAGCAAACGCGTCGGCTTCAAAATAATTGATGTGAACAATCGGCGTGTGCGAATCGATGGGCACCAAGCCATGTAGCGTGAAGCTGTGCCAGTCAACCCCCGACTTGAGCCCAAGGCGCTGCCAGTAGAGCGGCGCTTCAATACGCTGGGTTTGCACCCAGTCCCAACCAGCCGATAGCCACCATCGGGGGTCGGTGTAGCCACCGTCCTGCATAAAGGCCAGCCATTCGCCATGGGTCACCAGGCGGATCATGAGCGCGTAGGGGCGCAACCACTGTGAATGGCGCGGGCTTTCGTTATCAAAGGCAAAACCGGGGCCGTCATGACCCACGCTGACCAGGCCGCCAGGCTGTGCCTGCCAATGTGCTGGCGTGGGCGCGACCGAAGCCAGGGGCCAGGTTTCGCAGTAAACGGGCAGCAAGGTATTGGTAGACAACAGATGCTTGACGTCAGTCAGAATTAATTCCTGGTGCTGCTGCTCGTGCTGCAGACCCAACTCGACCCAGGTCGCAAGTTCTGCCGTGCCGGTGGCGTCTAAAGCCTTTTCTTTCAGCAAGGCCCCCATGCGCTGGTTCACCGCTTGGCGCCACTGCAACACCTCGAACAGGCTGGGCCGTGTCAGCAGCCCGCGCTGCGGACGCGGGTGGCGATCACCCACGGCAATGTAATAACTGTTGAACAAGGTGCGGAAGGCTGGGTGATGGGGTTTGAACCCCGGCTCGAACCGCTCCAGCACAAAGGTTTCAAAAAACCAGGTGACATGGGCCAAATGCCATTTGACAGGGCTGGCCTCAGGCATGGACTGCACCTGGCAGTCTTCGCTGGACAGCGGCCCTGCCAGCGCCTCGGTGACCGCGCGAATGCGGGTAAACCGCGCCAGCAGTGAGGTTGGCGAAAACGCGGCACCCTCGGTTCGGCTGATCGAAGGCCCGGCAAGTTGAGGGTTCATGGCAGGCCTTCCAATCATTATTTAACAACACCATGGGCGATGTAGCCCATGCCTAATTGGGTGCTTTCACGGTCAAACTGCTGGCAGTACGACGCCACAATGTCCCAGGGCGACCACATGTCAGCGGCCTTGGCGTTGTAAGGTCGATTTTTAGCCCAGGCCAGCAGGTTCAACGGCCCCGTCCACCACGGAAAAAACTTCATACCCGCCATGGCCACCCGAGCGCCTGGTTTGAGCTGGCGCATGATGTTGGCAACCGCCTGCGGCGTGCGTGACACATCGTGCACGTAGTTGAACAGCACCGCATCGGGCGCTTGGGGCAACACCACGTTTTCAGCCGATTCGCATTGGTGCCACAGCGTTTGGTACGCCAGTGAGTGAGCCGCTTGCTGTAGCCGCGCTTGCTCTACCCGTGCCTGCGCTTGCGCAAACATTTGGGGGCTTTGCTCAAAGGCCAAAACCCGGCCGGCGGGGCCCACTGCATCAAGCAGCAGCGGGTAACTCAGGCCCGTGCCAGCGCCCACGTCCAGCACCACGTCACCCGGTTTCAAGCGCAGCAGCTCAATCGTGCGCCTGCGCAAGGGCATCGTCAGTTCGGCAGACGCGTCGTAACCGATGGCGTGGTTGCGGTACTTGTCGATGGAGATTTGGTTGTAATAAGCGGACATGGCGTTCGACCCAATTGTCTGTTTGTCAGGATAATGCATTGCGCAACGAAGCCGTGCGAATGCGCAAATACACTTTTTTCACCTTATCAGTCCTCCATTGTGGTCAGCTTCTTACAGTCCTTCACCCCTACGATGTCTCAAGCCTGGGGGCTGCTTTGCGTGGCCATTGCGTTTGAGGTGGCAGGCACCACCAGCATGAAGCTGTCGCACGGCTTTACCTACCTGGGCCCATCGATCATGATGTTCGCCTGCTATGCCGCGGCCTTCAGTTGCAACGCTTTTGTCACCAAAACCCTGGACTTGAGCATCACCTACGCCGTTTGGTCAGGCGTGGGAACCGTCGCTACCGCTGCCATCGGCATCTTCTGGTTTCGCGAGCCCGGGACGGCGCTCAAGCTGGTGTGCATCAGCTTTATCGTGATTGGCGTGTTTGGGCTGCATGCGGTGTCCAGGCTGCAAAACAACCCTTGATCGGCCCCGGCAGCAGATGCCCCTACAGGCGCATTTCCGACACATTACCGACACATTACCGACACTTTTGTATCTAATCATTGGATTTTTAGGCGGTTAATAGCAGTATCCGTATCAAATAAAATTGGAGGATGCCCGCCCTTCAAAACCCAAACCCATCCAAACCCATAGCCGCCGTTTTATTCGACGCGTATGGCACTTTGTTTGACGTTTACAGCGTGGCGCAACTGGCTGAACAGCTTTTTCCCAGCCTCGGGCAGGCCTTAAGCGTTTTGTGGCGCGACAAACAAATTGAATACACCCGGCTGGTCACAACCAGCAACCATGGTGCGCATTACCAGCCGTTTTGGGCTCTGACTCGCGCGGCGCTGGTTTATGCCATCAAAAGAATAGTTCTGCCACAAGCTTCGGCTGTCAGTGGTGCGGCAAACTCCGCCGCGATGGACGCTTATGGTGCGGCCATCGACCAATTGATGAACCAATACCATCAATTGACAGCCTACCCCGAAAACCGCGAAGTTCTGACGGCCTTGAAAGCACGGGGCATTGCCACTGGCATTTTGTCAAACGGCGACCCCACCATGCTGGCTAAAGCGGTTGCGTCAGCCGGGCTTGCCGATCTGCTGGACCACATCATCAGCGTTGATTCCATTCGCAAGTACAAAACCCACCCAGACGCCTACGCCTTGGGCGAAGTCGCCTGCGGGCTGCCCGCCGCGCAAATCGCCTTTGTCAGTTGCAACAGTTGGGACGCCTTGGCCGCCACCTGGTTTGGCTACCAAACCCTGTGGGTCAATCGCCAAAACGCACCTTTTGAGGAGCTGGGCACGCAACCCACCCGCACCGGCACCAGCTTGCGCGATGTGCTCGCGTTTGTTTGAATGTTTGAATTTTCCGTTTTTACTTTCTGTTTTTTGGAGTTTTTTGAATGACCAGCCGCATCGCCGCCCACCGCCTGCAAGTCGCCAGCAATCTGCACGCCTTCATTGACAACAAAGTCTTGCCCGGCACCGGTGTTGCGCCCGACAAGTTTTGGGCTGGTTTTGACGCCATCGTGGCCGACCTGGCCCCCAAAAACATCGCTTTACTCAAAGAACGCGACCGTTTGCAAACTGAACTGGACGCTTGGCACACCGCCAACCCCGGCAGCATCAAGGACATGAAGGCCTACCGCGCCTTTCTGGAAAAAATTGGCTACCTGGTTCCTGTGCCCAAAAAGGTCAAAACCACCACGTCGAATGTCGATGCAGAACTCGCCAAACAGGCCGGGCCGCAGCTGGTGGTGCCGGTTTTGAACGCCCGCTATGCGTTGAACGCGGCGAATGCCCGCTGGGGCAGTTTGTACGACGCGCTGTACGGCACCGACGTGCTGTCGGAAGACGACGGCGCGACCAAAATCGCAAAAAACGGCAAGGGCTACAACCCCTTGCGCGGTGCCAAGGTGATCGAATACGCTCGCCACGTGCTGGACCGCACAGCGCCATTGCTGGCAGGCTCGCACCTTCATTCTGTCGGCTACAGCGTGCGCGCTGGCAAGCTGCTGGTCAAACTGGCCAATGGCAAAACCACGGGCCTACTGGACGCCAAACAATTCAAAGGCTACCAAGGCAAGCTGTCAGCGCCGTCGTCCATTTTGCTGCAACACAACGGCTTGCATTTGGACATTCAAATCGACCGCAACACGGCGATTGGCAAAACCGATGCAGCGGGCATCAGCGACCTGGTGCTGGAAGCCGCTTTGTCCACCATCATGGATTTGGAAGACTCGGTGGCCGTGGTGGACGCCGACGACAAAGTGCTGGCCTACAGCAATTGGTTGGGTATTTTGCAAGCCACGCTGACGGAGACCGTGACCAAAGGCAACACCAGCTTCACGCGCGGGCTCAAACCTGACCGCGTTTACACGGCCCCCAATGGGCAAAAGCAGGTCACCTTGCATGGTCGGTCGCTCATGTTTGTGCGCAATGTCGGCCATTTAATGACCAACCCAGCCATTTTGTACACCGCCGCAGACGGCAGCAACCACGAAATTCCAGAGGGTATTTTGGACGCCGTGGTCACCACCACCATTGCTATGCACGACCTGAAGCGTGGCAAAAAAGACGGCATTCGCAATTCACGCCAAGGCAGCGTCTACATCGTTAAACCCAAAATGCACGGCCCCGCTGAAGTGGCGTTCGCGGCCGAGTTGTTTGGTCGGGTCGAGAAAATGCTGGGCTTGAAAGACAGCACAGTGAAGCTTGGCATCATGGACGAAGAGCGCCGCACCAGCGCCAACCTGAAAGCCTGCATTGCTGCCGCGAGCAGCCGCGTTGCCTTCATCAACACCGGTTTTCTGGACCGCACAGGCGATGAAATGCACACCGCCATGCAAGCTGGCGCCATGATTCGCAAAGGCGACATGAAAGCCAGCAGCTGGATTGCCGCCTACGAAAAAAATAACGTCACCGTGGGCCTGCAATGCGGCCTGCGCGGCAAAGCACAAATTGGCAAAGGCATGTGGGCCATGCCCGATTTGATGAAAGCCATGATGGAGCAGAAAATTGGCCACCCGCGCGCTGGGGCCAACACCGCCTGGGTTCCCAGCCCCACGGGCGCGACACTGCATGCGCTGCATTACCACCAGGTCAACGTGGCCAAACTGCAAAAGAAAATGGAAAAGGCGGATGGCAAATCCAACGCAAAAAAGGACTTCAACGAGACACTGAACGCGCTGCTAAGCATCCCTGTGGCGACCGACACCGACTGGACGCCCGAGCAAAAGCAGCAAGAGCTAGACAACAACGCCCAAGGCATTTTGGGCTACGTGGTGCGATGGATCGACCAGGGCGTGGGTTGCAGCAAAGTGCCCGACATCCACAACATCGGCCTGATGGAAGACCGCGCCACGCTGCGCATCAGCAGCCAGCACATGGCTAACTGGTTGCTGCATGGCGTGGTGACAAAAGCGCAAATCACCGAAACCTTTCAGCGCATGGCAGGTGTCGTAGACAAGCAAAACGCGGGCGACCCGTTGTACAAAAACATGGCGGGTAACTTTGAGACGTCAATGGCTTACAAGGCGGCAACTGACCTGGTTTTCAAAGGCCTGGTGCAGCCCAGTGGTTACACGGAGCCGTTGCTGCATGGGTGGCGGTTGAAAGTGAAGGCGGCTTGAAGGTTGCGTGCAAGCATGAAGAGAATTGAGTGGTTGCCTCTTGAAGCTGCACTCTTTTTCGGCAACTCGATTTTGACCGTCACCCGTCAAACGAGTGGCACGACGACCGTCATGCAAGAAGGTTGACGCCAGCAGGGCCAACACTTCGGGCTCTAGCGGCATCAGCTCGACCAATAGCCGCGCCAGACGAATGGCTTCAGTGCACAGGTCGGGGCGGTTCAGACCTGGCTTTGAGGTGGCGGCATAGCCTTCGTTGAACACCAGGTAGACCACGCCCATTACGGTTTGCTGGCGCTGGTTTGGGGGTGACTGGAACTGCCGCGCGAAGGGCCATGCGCCTGACACATCACTTTTTGACTCGGGAACAATTGCTATTTTTACTATAGCAAACTATGGATATTATTCGGGAGCTAGAGGCTTTTTTAACTCATTTTTATCGCAAAATCGCTGTTTTTTCAAAAAAGAACCTGCAGGTTCTTTTTTGTACAAAACACTTGTTTTTCGACCGCAACCCTGCCTCTGGCAATTGATAGACTCAAGGTTTCATTTTTCAAGCCCTTTTTGGGCGCTCTAGCCAACATGGACGCAGCCCATACCATTCGTGACGCGGTTGCCCGTGTGTCCAGCCTCCGCGCCATCGCCCTGAACAATCCGAGCCTGGCTGCCAGCATTGCCACAGTCAAACGCTTTCAGGCCGAACGCTTCACCCGCACGTATGCAGATATTTTGACGGCTGGCCCCTACCAGGGCGCGGCGCGTTTTTTTGTCGATGAGCTCTACAGCGACCGCGATTACACGCTGCGCGATGCGCAGTTTTCGCGCATCGCGGGCGCTTTGCAAACCTTCTTTCCCAAAAACGTGGTCGCAACCGCAGTGGCCTTGGCTGAACTGCACGCCCTGACCGAGGAAATTGACCAAGAGATGGGGCAGGCGTGGGAAGCGCATGAAGAGCAAAACGAGCTGGCGCGCTACGTCGCTGCGTGGCAAAGGGTGGGGCGGCCCGACGACCGTCACCAGCAACTGGCCAAGGTTCTGGCGGTGGGCGCGGAGCTTGACCGCCTGACGCGCATGCCTGGGCTGCGCCTGACTTTGCGCATGATGCGCCGCCCCGCGCAGGCGGCGGGCTTGAGTTCATTGCAAGGTTTTCTGGAGTCCGGCTTTGACACCTTTGCCAAGATGAGTGGCCGAGGCAGTGACGCGCGAACTTTTTTGAATTTGATTCAAACCCGCGAAACCGCACTGATGACCGCGCTTTTTTCAGGTGATGTGGATGCGGTGTCGGTGCAAATTCCGTAGCCTCAAACCCAAGTTAAACCTGATTCAAACCGCAAACCGGGCTTGCGACCATCGCCCAATTTGCACGGCCACGGTAACCGCCACGCAAGCCGTAGCCACCCACAGCGCTAAAGCTCCTTGCGGGTAGTCCAAGGGACGCCACCAGAGCCAAATCGCTGACAAAAGTAAAAATCCAGACGCCACGGCTTGGCACAGTCGGCTTTGCCAAACGTCGGTGTACCGACGCGCCATGGCAGCCCCGGTCAACCCAGCCAGCCAACCCGCACAAGCCCCGCCCAACACATCCAACGGCCAATGCGCACCCACCGCGATGCGCGAAAACCCCACCAGCGACGCCAAACCGATGGCCAACGCCAACAAACCCCACGCGCGCAGGGCGTTTTTGGCAGGCAGGCAAGTTGCCAACACGGCAGCAGCAGCGGCAAAGGCACTGAGGGTGTGGCCCGAGGGAAAACTGTGGTTGGCCAGCAGCGGCCCAATCAGGTGAAACTGTGCTGAATCAAGCACCCCCGCAGGACGCGGCAAGTCCAACACCCGCTTGGCCAGGACTGAGAAAAGCCCGCCAAAAGGCACGGCGGCGATCACCGCCATCATGGCTTGGGGCTTGAACAAAATCAGGGGCGACAAGGCCACGAACACGATGACCGTGTCGCCCAGCAAAGTGACAACAGACCAAAAGGAATCGAAGCCCGTGCGGTCCAAGTCATTCAGCGACAAAAACAGGGCAATTTGACCAGCCAACGGCCCCACGAGAGGCGCTTGCGCCACCTGCCCCAGCTTCAAACCCTGTGCGATGTCCCAGGCCAGACCCATGGCAAGCAGCAGGCCGAGCAGCGGCAAAACACCCCAAACCAGCCACTGGCGCAAAGGCCATGGATGCGGGTTCATTGGCGCGGCTCTCGCGGCGGATCTAACGGCAAGCCCAGCGGACCCAGCCAATTGTCACAAAGCAGAAAATTGAAATGGGCAATTTGCCGACCCCAGCGCATGACCGGCTGCTGCGCCAGCAGTTGGCAGCGCTCAAACTGATCGGCCCCGACGGGTGGCACAAAACTCATTTGCGACCAATCCACCAACAGAACCGATTCGCCACGCTTCAAGGTGCCCCACCAAAGGCCAAACTGGTCTAGATGGCGCTGCACCACCTTGACGGGCAGAGGCCGGGCATACCAGGCAATGCGACTGGCCAGCGTCCAGTTGAAGACCGCCAGGGTCGCTTTGCCATGCTGCTCTGCCAAGGCTTTGCCTTGGCGTGCGGCGGCGTCCCATCCGTACAGGTCTGCAAACGGGTTGAACACAGCGCCCTCCACTTTTTGGCCTGGTGTGCTGACGGCTTGGTCTTTGTTTTCAGAACTCAGGCCGCCCGACAGCATCAAGCCCGCAAGCCCGACGCAGCAAAAGGCCTGAAAAGCCGCCAACGCCCAAAGCATCTTGCGCCTTTTTTGCCACAACCCAGCGGCCCCCAAAGCTGCGGCAGGCAGCAGGGCCACCCAGGCAGCCGCCGACCAGTGCGGCAAGGTAGACCCCCGGCCCGACAGCGCCACCAACAGCAACAGCGTGGGCAAGGCAAAACAGGCGCAAAACAACGGGACCGACAAGTTGCGGGGCTTCAAACTTAAGTTTTCGCCAGACGACGCGCTGGGCGTTGCCTTCGACATTGCAGACAAGTGCGCTGGCAAGCCAGATGGCAAGTGACGGCTGGCCGCAAACCCCACCACCAGCAACAAGCCGTAGCCCAGCAATTGCACCAACACGTACCCCATAGCGCGGCTGAACCGCCAGTCCGCCGTCCCTTTGGCATGGCCGAATTGGTAAGCCAATGAAATCCAGTCGTGGCTGGCATTCCAAAAAATCACCGGGCTGATCAGCACACTCGCCAGCAACGTGGCAAGCCAGGCTTGCGGCCACCCTAACAATTTGGGGCCATGCGCCAGCAACAAAGCCAAAATGGCCCCCACGGCAATTAGCACGGCCGTGTACTTGGACAAACCCGCCAAGCCGAGCAGCAGCCCCAACCCAAGCCAGAGCGACGCGGGCGAAAGACTGCGCGCGCCGGGGTTGGCGCACAAACGCCAAGTGACAAACATCACGCCACAGGTCAAGGGCAGCAGCAGCGTGTCAGGCACCAAAGCCAGCCCCAGCAGGTGCGCAATCGGGCTGAGCAGCCACAACACCATGGCCGCGCGGGCGGCCAAAATTTGCTGCTCGACGGGTGCGAATTCAGCGGTCAGCAGCATCAAGCAAAACGCCGCCAACACCCAACAGGTCATGGGCAGCACGCGCATCAACACATTGTGGCCACCCAACTGCGCAAACGGCCATTGCAACCAGCCAGACAGCGGCGGGTGGTCAAAATAGCTCCAGTCCAGGTTGACTGAAAACAGCGCGTAGTGGGTTTCGTCGGGTGACAAATGAAACGACGCTGCCATCAGCCCGTGCACCAGCACCGCCAGCAACAGCATCGACAAGCAAGCTTTGTCTTTGCAAATCGCAATCAGGCGGGCACGCAAGCTGAGAGCCAACACAGGCTACTTTCGCTTGGGGCCAACCCACACCAGCCAAGCGGTCGCGCCATAGTTCCAGACGGTGCCCACCACGATGCCCGCCAACGCCGAAAGCACCCAATTGCCATAGCCCGAGTGAATGTAAGACGCCACACCCACATTGGCAAAGGCACCCACGCTGCACGCCAGCATGAACTTGACCAAACCACCCACCAAGGCCACGCCTTTGAGCTGCTGGTCGCGGTAGGTCAGCGCGTTGTTCAAGAAGAAATTGCCCACCATTGCCACGATGACGGCGACGGTTTGCGCGGCCACAAAATTAGGCCCCATCAGCCCCAAAGCGATGCGCAATGCCGCCAGGTGAACCAACACACCAAAAGAGCCAATTGCTGCAAACGACACCAAGCGTGTCGGCACGTAGCGCCCCACGGTTTTGTCAGCTAACAGCATCAAAAAGTCCCAGGCGACGCGGTTGTCCAGCTTGCTTTCGCCTGCGTGCCGATTGCGAAACTGGTAAGGCAGTTCCTTCACGCGCAAAGGCGTTTTGCTTGAGACAACCAAGTCGACCAAAATTTTGAATCCAATGCTCGACAGGCCGTAAACCGAGCCTTCGAAGGCGCTGCGGCGCATCATGAAAAAACCGCTCATGGGGTCAGTCAAGGTCAAACCCAACATGCGTTGCGCCAAGGTGGTGGCGAACGCGCTGATTTTTTGCCGCGAACTTTCCCAATCGGCAACCCC
>JANNCN010000101.1:0-29231 GCA_031386665.1 Rhodoferax sp.
GGCACCAAACGCAGCGACACCGGCAGGCTTATCGTCGTGATGCTGCGCGGTGCCTACGATGGCTTGTCTGCCTTTGTTCCCTATGCAGATGCTGACTACTACGCCCTGCGCCCGAACATCAGCATTGCCGCGCCCGACGGAACTGCTGCCACGGCTATCAAACTCGACAGTAGGTTCGCTCTGCACCCCGCGCTGGCGCCATTGCTCCCACTTTGGCAGCAGGGCGTGCTTAGCGTTATTCCCAGCGCAGGCCTGCCAGCGCCGAATCGCTCGCACTTTGCTGCGCAGTACGAAATGGAAATCGCTCAAAGCGGTAAGACCAGCGCCGCGCCGGGATGGTTGAACAAGGCTGCGAGTAGCAACAGTAAAACCCAGGTGGCAGGCATAGGTGTCGATAACAAAAACACCTACGCCATCGGCGTCGGTGAGGCGAACCCGGCCATCTTGTCGGGCGATGCGCCGGTCAAGCTCATTGCACGTGGGCAGGCCGCTGAGCGCACCGGCGTGCTGGCCAACGACAAAACCCGGCAAGCCTTGATGGACTTGTATTCAGGCAACGACAAAGTCAGTGAAGCTTTTCGCCAAGGATCGGGCAGCCGCATGCAAAGCGCTCAAGAGCTGAGCACCGAAAAAATGGAGCTCGATGGCAAGCGTGCCGGGCCACCACAAGACCACACACTGGACAAAGACGGCACACCCAAAACAGCGCAGGCGCAAAACGCCCAAATGCTTGCCGCCAGCAACGGCGCAGCAGACCCGTTTGGACTGCAACTTGACGCACAGCATTTAGGCGTACTGATGCGCAACGACCGCAATTTGAAATTAGGGTTTTTGTCCGCAGGCGGCTGGGACACCCATGCCAACCAGGGCAACGCCACGGGCCAATTGGCCAACAACCTGGGTAACCTGGGGCGGGGCATTTTGCAATTGAGGCAAGATTTTGCAGAGCCTGGCGATACGGTCGTGGTGTTGAGCGAATTTGGCCGAACAGCGCATGAAAACGGCACCCGCGGCACCGACCACGGTTTTGGCAACGCCCTTTGGCTGCTTGGCAATCGGGTCAATGGCGGCCAATGGCACGGTCAATGGACGGGCCTGGCCCGTGGCAACCTGAACGAGTCGCGCGACCTGCCAGCCCACCACGACTACCGCGCCGTGCTGGCCCAAGTGCTGCGCAGTAGCCTTGGGCTTGGCGACTCTGCCCTTCAGACCATGTTGCCCGGCGCCCAGTGGGATGTTCGGCTGGACGGCTTGATGCGTCGCGCCTGATGAACGGCCCTTGACAGCGCCACCCAGCGATGGCGAGGGCGCGCTGGTTTACTTCTTAATGCTCATTTCATTGTTCACGCGGCTTACGCCTTCAACACCGGTAGCCACCACCACCGCCCGGTCAATTTGCTTTTGACTGTCGACAAAGCCGCTCAGTTGCACCTCGCCTTTCAGAGTCACCACCGCGATGTCACGGCTTTTGACTTGATCATCACCCATCAAGGCGGTCTTGACCTTGGTGGTCACCACGCTGTCATCCAGCTTCATGCCAGCGGTGGTGGCCGCGCCCTTCAGACTCATGTTGTTTTGGACGGTTTTGACCCCTGCAATGCCCCGCGTGACCGCAGCCGCACGGTCCAGCTGCGTGGAATTGTCTACATAGCCGCTCAACATCACTTCGCCTTTGCGGGTTTCCACCTTGACCTCAAAACTTTTGACATCCGGGTCTGCCAGCAAAGCGGCCTTCACTTCGGTAGTGATGACCGCATCGTCAATCACCGTGCCCACAGTTGTCGTAGCGGGCGCAGCCACCATCGGATCTTGAGGCTTGCTGCAGCCAACCAGCAGCACAGACAAAGCGCTGGCCAGCAAAGTGGCGCTTAAAAGCATTTGAGACTTGGTTTTCATTGGGAAGACTTTCTGAAAAATAGGTTTTGAACATGGCCACAGCCTGCAGCCTCCAACGACCAGCTTGCGCCCGAAGGCTGGCGAATTCTGTGCGTTAGCGCACAGACGCGCGAATGGGAAAGTCCTATCCTTCAACGCGGGGAAAGCGCGGATCGATTCTTCGCTTTTCCGGCGAGATATTCACACTTTTTAAAACAAAGAAAGCGAGACACACTATGAACTCCACAAAACTCATCGCCATCATCCTGATCGTCGCGGGTGGCCTAGGTCTGGTCTATGGCGGCTTCAGCTACACCAAAGAAACTACCGGGGTCAAACTGGGCCCGATCGAACTCAAAGTGCAAGAGAAGAAGACTGTCAACATCCCGCTGCTGCTGAGCGGTGCTGGCATAGCCATCGGCCTGTTTTTATTGGTGATTAAATCAAAATAGGCAAAAAAGAACCTGCAGGTTCTTTTTTTCGGAAAATCCAACAAATTTGCCTAAAACATGATCTTTTAGGCCTCTAGCTCTCGTAGAATGTAGACTTATTGCTATATATTTAATAGTAATTATTCACTACCGAAAAGCACCCCAATCGCGTCGCTCCAAAGGCCGTTTTGTTCGGGCCTTTCGCCATCCTCGTCACTTTCGAATCGAGCCCTCTGTGGCCGGTGATTTGGCAGCTAGCTTAGCCGACGGTTTTGCCGAGGGTTTTGCCGCCGGCACAGGCCTTTTGGCAGTTTCAACCAGCTGCGCGCATTGGGTGTCAGCACCCGGCCCCGGGTCGACCAAAGGCAGCAGCGCCAGCACCGGGTTGACCAAACCCAACACCACGGCACCCAGGCCCCGCGCAATCACTTGCGTGGTGTCCACCGACGCCACCGGTTGGGCAAAGCTGCCCCGAATGAAGATGGGGCTACGCAAAGCCAGTGGGCTGGTTTTTTTGGTTTTTTGATTCAGCACCAAATCGATTCGCTCCTCGCCCAGGTCTATGCTGCCTGTGCCGAAAATTGTGGTCACCTGAGTGTCCAAAACCAAAACACTGGGGCGCATAACGCCTTGCTTGACTTCAAAGTCCGCCAGCGCACAGCGCAGTTCCACAAGCCGATCACCACTCAGGCTGATGGCCAGTATTTCCCACAGATGCAGGCCCAGTCGCTCCATCGTCAACTTGCTGATCTTGCCACCGGTCACCACCAGGCTGACACGGCCGTTCGATGCCGCCAGCATGCGCCCGACCGAGTTGCCCACGCCCCCCAGCGCGAAGGATCCATTGACCTCGCCAATGCTGCCCTTGTTGCGCTCCACCAGAGGCAACAGTTTGGCAATGTCGAGTTTTTGCAATTTGACATTGGCCGTTGCCTCAATCGGCTGTTTGCGGCCGTCCAGAGTGACTGTGGCGTTGATCCGTCCGCCTGAAAACCCCATTTCAAGCGGTGCTAGCGTCAAAACGGAATCACGCAACAGCAGATGCACTTGCATGTTGTCAAGCGGCAGCGCCTTGGCTCGAAGAATCGTCACGGCGCGTAACTTCAGGTCAGCATCGAGACTGTCCCAACGATCCGTTTTAAACGGCAAGTCTGGCAGCACGCGCTGATTTCGAGCCAGCGGGGCAATCGTTGAAATACTTTTGCCTCCCGTTGGCTCGGGCGCCTGCGCCGCGCGGGCCGCAGTCACGCTGCCGGGCCGCGCACCGATGATGGGCCCCAGGTCTTCGATGTCCAGGATCTTGGAGGTCAAATTGGCGGTCAGGAAGGGGCGCGCACCGCTGGTTTCAAGCTGAATACTGCCTGCCAGGTCGCTGTCGCCGAACTTGCCAGTGAATTTTTCGTAGTTCCATTGGCTGCCACTGTGCACCAAGTGGCCGTCCATCGCATAGGCGCGGGTGGCAGGCGCGGCAATGCCAATGATGGGGAAGATTTGGTCCAGGCTGTCACCGCGCAATTTGAAACGCATGTCCAAACCCGCCAGTTCAAAAAGATGGGTCACACTGCCTTGGGCGCTGGCCGAGGTGCGCCCAATCTGCACCTCAACTTTCAACGGGTATGGCGTGCGGTCTTCCCGGACTTGCAAAATGGGCCCGCCCGTGCCCTTTGCCTTCAGGGCCTGGCCCTTCAACTGACCATCCGCCGTGAAATTCAGGCCACTGGCCACAGCAGGGTCAGCCGTTGCCGTGTCAGTCACCAACAAGGCCCGAACATGGGTTTTTTCAGCCACGTCGTCGAAGACCACCTGCGCTTGGTCCAGGGTGATCTGGCCCACTTCAACTTGCGCACTCTCGTCACGCTGATCCAGATCCAGCAGCCAGCTTCGTCTGCCACTTGGGCTTTGCTCCAGATTCACATTTGCCTGGGTCAAATGCACCACCGGCAACACCAATTGGCGATTGAAAAGCTTCAGCAGATCCAGCGTGACTTCAACCGATTCAGCCGTCAGCATTTGGGGCTCTTTAGCCCAGGCTGGGTTGGCAAACGTGACCTGGCTTGCCAACAGGCGCGGCTTCAGGCCATTGAACTTGAGCTTCAGGTCGCCCTGAATAATCAATTCACGCCCCGTTTTTTCAAGCGCATAGCGCTCCATCGGCGCACGCAGCCAGTTCCAATGGCCCAACAGAAACATCAGGGTCACCAAGACAACCAATGCGAAAAGGATCCAACTGCTCCAGGTGAAAACCCGACGCAGGTGAACCCCCCAGCTTGAATTCATGAGCCGATTGAATTGCACCCAATCAGATCTCTGACAAGCCAATTACTTTTTCTTGGTGACCTCATTCCCGATGACACCCCCCACCGCAGCGCCGACACCCGTGCAAGCCAACCCGCCGCAAAGCACGTTGCCGGCCACACCGCCAATCACTGCGCCTGTGGCAATGCCTTTTTCTTGCTCGGACATGCCAGCACAGCCAGTCAACACAGTCAGAGTGACTGCCGCCACGGCGCCGAATGAGTATTTGAGAATTGTGTTCATGGGGTTACCTCTTTGTAAAAAATGAAAATGATGAAATCCAACTATCTATCTGCCTAACTTACCTACAACTCGATTGCACTCTACGGTCAAGCACGCGGCTCTCCGTTTCGGTTGACCGTGATGGTGCTGCCCGGTGGGGTGGTCATTTGCAGCCGATGCTCCTGACCGCGAAACACATAACTCACATCCCAAAGCTCAGGCCTGTTTTGCGAGGGCATGCTGTTGCAGCGTTGCACGTTTTGCGTGACCGGCTGCTGGCCGTTGCGCCCAACCTGTGCGCCAATCGCTCCACCTGCCACTACGCCGCCGACCGTTGCCAGGTCTTTGCCACGGCCACCCCCAACCTGGTGACCCAAAATGCCACCAATCAAGGCACCAACGATCGCGCCCGGAACGTTCGAGGAACTCTGCTCCTGGCTGACTTGTTCGGGCTCAACCCAGCAGCGCTGCTCTGGCGTACCCACCACAGCACGGACTGAAGTCACGTCTGCCTGATAGAGCCGTTCGTTATTGCGCCTGCGGTTATCGTAAACCGGGTTGGGCATGGGTGCGTAGCGCTGATCGTCAACCCGGACATTCAAGTCAATCGCACGAACTGAGGAGACGCGGTCGTTCAAGCCCATGGCTGACAGCGAAGGGTAGCGACCTGGGCGCAACACCACGCAGCGACCTTCAAAACGGGTGTCTTCACAGACCTCCCACCGGTCGCGTAAAACGATGGCTGAGGACGCCAGATCATTGAAGCCAAATCGGCTGAAGTTGGCAATGCGTTTTCCTGTGTTGAACGATTGCCCCTGGTAGTTGTCGTGCTCATAGAAAGTCACTTGGGCAGACGCCGTGCTGGCCGCGGTTAACGCTGCCAGTGCTAGCAGGCTTACTGCCAAATGGGATTTGGACTTCGCTGTCAAACTCTTTGTCGTTTTCATTCAGTGCTCCAGGTAAGTCATCAACTCCAATTTGGGGTTGATCGGCGGTTTTGAACCGATAGGGAGATTGTGGAAATGAGCGAACGATCCGAACAGCGGACTGCACCGCCTTTGCACGTAGTAGATGTCCTACGCCTGCAAGAAAATCCATTTCAATGTCAACATCTGCGCAAAACCCGGGCCATGGGTCGCGCCAACGGGAACCGTAGGATTCTTCCCACAGAAAGCCGCGCTGACGGGCGATGGCGCGACCGCTCTATTGAATGCATACTGATGCAAAATTAACAATTCAAGCCGCCGCTATCCCCCATGCAATTGCTCAAAACCTTCCTCGTCGAAGACAGGGCTGTGATCCGCCACAGCCTGGTTGCCACGCTGGAAGAGCTCGCTCCGGTCGAGGTTGTCGGGACAGCTGACGACGAAGAGTCAGCGGTGAAGTGGCTGACCGACGCTGATCACCACCCGGAACTGGTGATCATTGACATATTTTTAAAGAATGGCTCGGGGCTGGGCGTGTTGCGTCGAATCCAAACGCTTCACAAAGACACCAAACTGGTCGTGCTGACCAACTATGCGACCCGAGAGATGCGCAACAAATGCCTAGCCTTGGGAGCCGACCGGGTGTTTGACAAATCCAATGAAATAGATGCCTTGGTCGCGTACTGCGGGCAGGCAGCAGGCAGCGATGCCGCCAGCTACTGAATCAACCCGTTCTTCAGGGCGTAATAGGTCAAGTCGCTGTTGGACTCCAGCTTCATTTTCTCCATCACCCGGGTTCGGTAGGTGCTGACGGTCTTGACGCTGAGCGACATGCTCACCGCCATGTGCCCAATAGTTTCACCTCGGGCTAAACGCAAAAAGACCTGCAGTTCACGCTCTGACAACTGCTCGTGCAGGGCTTTGTCTGAAGCACCCCCGCTCAAACCTTCAGCCAGTTGCTCGGCCACGCCTGCGGTGATGTACTTTCGTCCACGGTGCACCGTGCGAATCGCTTTGATGATTTCTTCAGGGTCGCAGTCTTTGTTCAGGTAGCCACTTGCGCCCTGGCGCAGCAGCGTGGTTGCATAGTGCGCCTCTGGAAAACCACTGAGAATTAAAACTGGAAGGTCAGGCGCTCTGGCTTTGATAGCGGCCAAGGCATCCACACCACTTTGATCGGGCATGGAGATGTCCATGATGATCACGTCCACCTCGCCCTTGCGAACAATGTCCACCGCCATTCTGCCGGTGGCGGCTTCAGCGACGATTTGAAAATCAACCTGGTCGGCAAAAAACTGCCGCAAGCCAGCCCGAACCATAGAGTGATCGTCAACAATTGCAATTCGAATCATGGCGCGTGGGAGTAGTTCATGCGGCATGATCCCACACTTCCGCGCCCCGCTGTGAATGAATTTGGACGCAAGTCCGGTTGACTTTCGCAATCAAGGCCGTCAAAACCGCACCTGCCCGGGCCGCCTTCAGAGGCAAACCCGAACGACTGTAAGACTTTGCCTACGCAGGCCCGCCGCGTTGCCCCACACGCGCAAGGCTAGCCTGCCTATGGGTTTGGCCAACGCCAGCGTAGACACTTCATTGGCGGCAAAAAGCACACCCATTTTGTTTGCTGAATGCCCAATTTGCATTTCGTTTTTGTCATTCACCAACCCCACAGGAATCACCATGACCGACCTCAAACTCACCCCTTCCCACACTGGCCTGCTTGACCAAGTCACCCAGTCAGCAGACAACGCCATCAAAGCCACGCAGCACGGCGCTAACGATGCCGTGAACAGCTTGACGAACGGCATTCTGGAAATTCGAAAACAGGCCGAGCCCATGATCAATCGCGCGTCCGGCCAAGCCAGCGCGTTGATGCAAAACGGAATGGACAGTGTGCGCCACACGTCGCAGCAGCTCACAGACTCAGCCCGTCGCGCCCGCGATGGAACGGTCGACTATGTCAAAGAAGAGCCGGTCAAGGCCATGCTGATTGCAGCCGCCACCGGAGCCGCATTGATGGCTTTGGCCGGCATGTTGAGTCGCTCACACCGCACCCACTAAGCCATACAACGCAAGCCAAGACGACACCATACAACCCACGCACAGAAATTCAAAATGCTCCACCCCCTGTTCCACTTGCTTGCGACCCGCCCGGAACTTTTGGCAGAGCACGCCGAAGGCTACGTCGACTTGGTGGCAGGCGAAGTATCTGGCACGTGGCTGGGTTTGAAGAAGCAGGTCATTTTTGGCATTGCGGCTTTGTTTTTCTTGGGAGTTAGCGTTGTTCTAATCGGTGTTGCGTTGATGTTGTGGGCTGTCACGCCCATGGCGTCAATGCCCGCCCCGTGGGTTTTGGTCGCGGTTCCACTGCCTACTTTAGGTCTGGCGATATGGTGTGCCTTTCGGGCGCCAACACCGACGGTTGAACAGGCCTTCAATCGAGTGCGACAACAGGTGCAGGCCGATATCGCCATGCTGCGCGCAGTGAACACCTCATGAGCGCCGTCATTCCTGGCAATACGGTGTCTGCGGCTGATCGCTTGCAGCTGTCGCGCGAAAGCCTTCGCGAAGCCATGCAAGCTGACGCACAGGCCAAAACCGCCCGCGACGGCCCAAGCCACACCAAATTCTGGAGTTCTTGGGCGAACACCCTCAGAAAAACACCCGGAATCAGTCTTTTGATGGATGCTGCTGGCGCGTGGTGGTCACAACACCCTGCGCGCACGGCCACCCTGCTGGCTTCTGAAGCTGCCAAAACTTTGGTTCAGCCCTTGGCCAAGCGCAATCCGGTGGGACTGGTGCTGGGCGCTGCGGCATTTGGCGCATTGTTCGCCTGGAGTCGACCCTGGCGCTGGATCATGACACCTGCCTTGTTTGCGGGTCTGCTGCCCCAAATAGTCTCCAAGGTGATTGCCCAAGTTCCCCCCAAAAACTGGATGTCCATCATTGCGGCCATGGCGGCTGAATCTGGCGCTGAACCTCGCACTGAACCTCGGGTTGATGCCAAGAAGTAAGCCAAGAAGACTCGCGATCTATTGAAACGTTGACACCCGCCAGATAGCATTGCCAACGTCATCCGCCACCAGCAATGCGCCCTGGCGATCCAGCGTCACCCCCACCGGGCGGCCAAAGGCCCTGCCCTCGCTGCTCAAAAATCCGGTCAACACATCCACTGGAGCACCGATGGGTTTGCCCGCTTCAAAGGCCAGAAAAATGACTTTGTAGCCGCTGTGGGGCCGTCTGTTCCAGGAACCATGTTGACCAATGAACATGCCATTGGCAAACCGCTTGGGCAAGCTGTTGCCCGATGACGAGACCAGGCCAATCGATGACGTGTGCGCCCCCAGGGCGTAATCTGGTGCAATGGCGCTAGCCACCAACTCGGGTTGCTGCGGCACCACACGAATGTCAACATGACTGCCAAAGTAGCTGTAGGGCCAGCCGTAGAAAGCGCCATCGTGAACTTGCGTCAGGTAATCGGGCACAAGGTCATTGCCCAGTTCGTCGCGTTCGTTCACCACGGTCCACAGCGATCCGGTTTGCGCCTCCCAAGCCATTCCATTAGGGTTACGCAGGCCAGAGGCAAAAATCCGGTGCGCACCACTTTGAATGTCCACTTCCCAGATTGCGGCACGTTCACTTTCGACCTCCATGCCGCGCTCGCCCACATTGCTGTTCGAGCCCACCGTCACGTAAAGCCTCTTGCCATCCCGGCTCGCTATCAGGTTTTTTGTCCAATGGTGGTTGATAGGGCCTGCCGGCAAGTCCGTCAATTTTTGGCCATTTCCGGTGATTTGCAGATCGCCCGCCCGGTAGGTGAATCGAACAATCGAATCCGAATTGGCCACATAAAGCGATTCACCCACCAAGGCCATGCCAAAGGGTGAATTCAAGCCGGACAGCAGCACTGAGCGGATGTCGGCCACGCCATCGCCATTGGTGTCCCGCAGCAGAGTGATTCGGTTCGCGCTGGGGGTTGCAGCCCCAGCCCAGGCCATTACACGATTCGTGACCCAACCGACAAAGCCTTTGGCACCGTCAGGTTTGGGCGGCGCATTGGTCTCGGCCACCAGAACATCACCATTGGGCAAGACATGCAACCAGCGCGGATGATCCAGGCCCGCCGCAAAATTGCTCACTCTCAGATCGGTCGAGGCTTGGGGTCCCGCGCCGGGTGGCCACCCCACGGCAGGCGCAATGTGAACCGTCGGAATGAGCGCTGACGTGGGCGGTGGCAGGTTGGGCTGCGGCCCCATGCCGGCTGAAATTGGCAACTTGGTGGCTTCACCACAACCCGTCAACAACAACGCGTTCGCCAAGGCTCCCACGAACGTCCATCTAGCAAGTTTGCGGGTCATTGTGTCAATTCGCAATAAAACGGTGTGCGCGTGCGGCATCAAACACCGCGTCACAGTCGCCGTGCAAGGCGTCCGCAGGCAAACGCTCGGCAAGCCAAGGGTTCGGTTGTACAAACCAGCGCGCCAACTCCCACGGGTCGCAAATGCAGCTAAGCTCCAGAACAATAGGGCGCAAGCCTTGGTGCGGTGTCAGGGTTGCCACGTCGAACTGGAACAAGGGAAGCCAGGCCAATGCCTGCCATTCAAAGCAAATCAGCTCGCGGCGAGCGATTCTTGAGGACAAGCTCAGAATGTCCACCACGACACCGCTCGACTGCAAACTCGCCAACTCCTGTATTTTGGCAAGACCACCACTGGCTCGGTAGCCATTGAGCATTTGTATGAACTGGCTGTCGGCAATCCGCGCCTGGTCAGTTCGGCTGGGTGGGCTGAATGCTGGTGTGAATGCGGACAGCGCAAAGCAATCTGTCGCTGCGGCTTCCATGGGTTGAACTGAGCTGTGCATGATTTTTCCTGGTTAGGCAGCGTCGCAGGGCGCGAGGCAATCAGACGGTTTAGGGGGCCATTGGCTTTGCGGCGACGGGCTTGGGGGGCGGCACGGGTTTTAAAACCGAATGGTCATTGGCTTGCCCAGGCAAGGGCATCGCACTGGACTGTTGAGTCCGACTCATATCCGATTTGGCAGCTGAGGTGGTTGCCGGGGCGTCCACCGTGGGGCCAGCCGGCACGACCCCGAGCACTTCGGTGCTTGGCAGCATGGCGGCGTCAGACTTGGGGGTAGAACTGGCGTTGGCCTTGAACGGAGTCGCTTTTTGATCCGTGCACCCGGCCAAGGCCAAAAACATCACCAGCCCAAACACCAAGACAAGCAGGCTTGCTATGGGGCGCACCAAACGCGACACTTTTTTGGGGTGAAAAGTGTGCTCGTGGTCAGTCGCCTGTGCTGCGATCGGGTGATTGGTATCTTTGGCAAAAGTCATGGTGATCATTCAATGAATTTGGGAAGGGGAAATCGGGCCTTTGGCACAGGTCATGATCCCATTGCAGGCCCATGCAGGGCATAGGAGGTTGGGGCGATTCCGCGTAGGACGATGTCGTTTGCAAACAGCAGGCGCAAGGCGACTTTCAACCAGCACCTGGCCGCCTAATCTTCTGAATGGCTGCCCTTTGGTCACCCTTCGGCCGCCCTATGTGCGCTGGCGTACAGACACCAGCCCAGCTCGCCACCATTCTGAAGGCGTCGCTCTACCCGCCCAATGCAACCCCTGTGGCCCGCAAGGCGGGTAAAGGCGACTTCCATCTGGCACACCACCCCCCGACCGAAAGGCCTCCACATGAGTGAACTTAGAAAAGGCCAAGCGCCCGCGCCCATCGCCCGCGCTGAATTTGGCACCCGATTCAGAGCCTCGTTCATGGACGCCGCTTTTCGAGCCGAAGACCCGTCGATCAGTCGGCTCGAAGAGATCGCCTGGGGGGCTTACACAGAGGGTCGAAAAGCCCCGTCAACCCAAAAAGCAGGCGCTGGTTACGCTGACCCCAGCTACGAACTCTCGACCGAGTGGATTGCCACCAAACATCGCCTGGACAAGGCGCAATTGGCATGGGGCAAATCGTCCGGTCCAGCCAAGGTTTTGTTGATTTGTGGATCGGCCCGAAACGATGGCACCTGCCCTGGCGAAATTTCTAAAACCTTTCGCCTGGTTGAACTGGCGCGCGAGGTGTTGGAGAGCGCGGACGTGGTGGTCGATGTGCTGGACCTGAGCTTGATCACCTCGGACTACGACCGCAACATTCACCCCTGCAAGGGCTGCGTGTCGACCGCCATGCCGCTGTGCCATTGGCCCTGCAGTTGCTACCCGAACCACGCGCTGCACCAGACCAACGACTGGATGGCCGAAATTTATGAGCGCTGGACGGCTGCGCACGCGGTGATCATTGCCACCCCGGTGTACTGGTACCAAAGCCCCAGCCCTTTGAAGCTAATGATCGACCGCTTGGTGTGCGCGGACGGCGGCAACGCTGACCCAACTTCAACCGGCGGCAAAGACCCAGCCCAAGCCAAAGCGCTTGAGCTGGCTGGCTGGAACTACCCCAAACACCTGGCCGGGCGTGGCTATGGCCTCATCGTGCATGGCGATGTGGCTGGCATTGAAGAGTCCCGAAGGGCATTGACTGACTGGCTGGACTGGATGGGATTGATCGACGCGGGAGCCCAAGCGCGGTTGGACCGGTACATTGGCTATTACGAGCCCTATGCCACGAGCCACGATGCCTTGGACCTAGACCTTGACTTGCAAGAAGAAGTGCGCAACGTCGCCCGGGCCGTGCTCACCACCGTGGCGGCATTGCGCAGCGGCAAGCTGGCGGCTGTGCAACCCAAATTGACGCGGCCAAGACCTAAGTAAATCCAAGAGGCAGTCAATAGACCCTCTTGGGCAGCCGAACCTGGGCTGAACGGGTCAGGTCAAAGAAAGTCAGAGCTACACCCGTGCAGGATCAGTTTCACGCGCCGGGTGTCGGTGCATGCCCACCGCCCGAATGAACGGTTGAATCGCCTGCGCGCACGTATTGAAAACCAGCACACCAGTGTCGGCCAAGCCTGAGGGCAACGCAGCGTCAATCCCCAGGTTGTCGAGCAAGTTGCGCGACTCACCCAAGGCGAGAATTGCCTTGCCGTGACGAAATTGATTCTGAATGAATTCTGTTACCTGGCCGCTGGCGGCAAGCGCCTTGACCGCCGTTTTACCCCGGGGCAATACCACCGCATCAAACAACACAGCCGGAGAGTTTTCGAATGAGCCATGCGCAAGCACCGCACCGCCTGACGAGGTTTTGACATCGCCAATGCGAAAACCGACCAACCAGGCAGTCGCTCCTGCATCGCGCAATGCAGACTGCACAGCGATAACGTCCTCTGCGTTCACACCATCAGCCACCAAAATCGCAATCTTGCGTGTGCGAATACTCCCTTCGCCAGGCAAAGCCGCCAGCGACAAGGCCGGCGACTTGGTGATCTCAGGCGTTGCCGGGTTGGCCAGCACTCTGGGCAAGGCAGCCGGAAGCGCCATGCCAAGCCCACGCGCCACCTGTTGCGCCAAATCAACCGACACGTTGACCAAGGACGCCACCATGCGCTCCCGAATGGCCGGCACCGTCAACTTGCTCAGCTCGAAGCGAAACGCGCCCACAATGTGCGCCTGCTCAACAGCCGTTTGGCTGTCATAAAAAAGCGTCGCCTGCGTGTAGTGGTCGGTGAATTTTTCAGGCTTTCCCCGCAGTTTGCTGGCCTCGGTGCGCTCTGGAAAAGACACAAACCCAGTGGCTGGCCCCGCCTGAAACGGGCAGCCGCCTGCCAGTGAATTCGGCTCATAAGAAACACGGCCCTTGTTGACAGCTTGGCGATGCAGCCCATCGCGCTGGTTGTTTTCAACCGACGCCAACGGCGCATTGATCGGAAGCTCGTGAAAGTTAACCCCGCCCAAGCGCGAAATCTGTGTGTCGAGATAGGAATGAAGACGCCCTGCCAGCAACGGATCATTTGAAAAGTCGATGCCAGGCACCACGTGGGCAGCGCAAAATGCGACTTGCTCGGTTTCAGCAAAAAAATTGTCCGGGTTGCGGTTCAACACCATGCGCCCCACTGGCGTGACTGGCACCAACTCTTCAGGAATCAGCTTGGTTGCGTCCAGCACGTCAAAGCTGAACTCATTGGCTTGCGCCTCAGTGAACAATTGCATCCCCAATTCCCATGACGGAAATTCACCCGCTTCAATGGCGTCCCACAGGTCGCGACGGTGAAAGTCGCAATCGGCCCCTGCGATTTTGGCGGCTTCATCCCACACCAGAGAATGCGTGCCCAGCGCTGGTTTCCAGTGAAACTTCACAAAACACGAGCCGCCTTGGGAGTTGACCAAGCGAAACGTGTGAACACCAAAGCCCTGCATCATGCGAAGGCTGCGCGGAATCGCCCGGTCTGACATGACCCACATCAGCATGTGGGTGGTTTCGGGCATGAGCGATGCGAAGTCCCAAAACGTATCGTGGGCTGACGCGGCCTGGGGCATGCCGTTGTGCGGCTCTGGCTTGACCGCGTGAATCAGGTCAGGGAACTTGATCGCGTCCTGAATGAAAAACACAGGAATATTGTTGCCCACCAAGTCCCAGTTGCCCGCGTCGGTGTAAAACTTCACTGCAAAGCCACGCGCATCACGCGCCGTGTCGACCGAACCGCGTTCGCCCGCAACCGTCGAGAAACGGACAAACACGGGCGTCACCTTGCCAGCCGCGGTGAAGGGTGCCGCGCTGGTGTATTTGGTCAAGGGCTGATAGCACTCGAAGTAGCCGTGGGCCGCGGAACCCCGCGCATGCACGATGCGTTCTGGAATGCGCTCATGGTCAAAGTGGGTGATCTTCTCGCGAAGGATGAAGTCCTCAAGAAGACCCGGGCCGCGCAGGCCCGCCCTGAGCGAATTATGGTTGTCGGCGATTTTCACGCCCTGGTTGGTCGTCAGCATCCGGTCAGGGGCGTCAGGGGCGCCAGGGGCGGTCTGTGCGGGCAATTCGATCCTTGCCTTTTTCTTGGCAATGACAGCACGCAAGGAGGCATTTTTGCCAGTGGGCATACAGGTCCAATCAAGTGCCAGCTTTTGCCAGCGGTGGTGGTGGTGAGGAATCCAATCAGGCCGAGCGGTTTTTGGTCACGCCCAGTCAGTCAAAATCAGTTTGCTGCCGCTCGTACTCCGCTGCCTTCATTTCAAGGTAAGCAAGGCGGTCGACCTCATGCAGCTGGCGCGGGTAGCGCTCAACCGCTGCAAACCAGCTGATCATTCGGGTTTGCGGCTGCTTCGCGGTGGTGACCAACACCGATTCGAGGAAACTGTCTATGGCCAGGTAATAGCGCATGGCATTTCGCTCTACCAAGCCACGCACGCCGCCTATGTACTCAGCTTGCTGATCAACGCCTGATTGGGTCATGGTGAAACCGACTTTGCCGCGACCCACCGTTCCCAAGTAGGCTTGCAGCGCCAACCGGGCTGGCAGGTTCATGGTGTAGGAGTAGGTCAAATGCAAAAACGAGCGGTAACCCGGCAGAGCAATGGCTTCCAGCTGAATCAGGTAGTTGCTGGTGCCCATAGGCCCGTTGGGCGCCGTCAGCGCGACGTTCAGGTACTGGGGCGTGGTATCAAGCAGTTTGAACTTGAAGTCCACCCGCGATGTGTCGATCAATTTTTCAGGTGTTTTTTTGCCAATATTGACCTTCAGCAAAGTCCCGTTTGGGCCACTGCTTGCCCGGCAATACTTGGTATTGATGTGCAAGTGCATCACGTCACACCACACACCGGGCTGGTTCAACTGGGCGCTGACCAAACTAAACCGGTAGTCCACCACGGCATAGATTTCACCACTGACTTGGTTTGCTGTTTCTGACGAATCCACCACCAAGGGCTGATTGAACTGATTTTGGCGCAACCGAACTTCAAGTGACTGGAATTTGGCTTCCAACGCCTGGGCTGTCCCGGCCTGTGCTGCGCCGGACGCAAACACACCGACCAGCCCAATCAAACCCGCCATCGTGACGAAGATAACCATGGCAAACCAGCGCAACAGGGCACCCAACTGTGCGGTCATAACCAATACTCCCAAACCCGTGCAAAGGCTTCCTTGATTCGCAGGCCAATCGAGCGCGCCTGCCACGCTTCCAGCGTGACAGCATTGGACGCGGCCAAGTCCTTGTCAAACATCGCCCGCACCTGACTGCCAAACTCGGTGCCCAGAATGACGGCGTTGAGCTCGTCGTTGTGCAAAAAGCTTCGCCAGTCCAGATTGGTAGACCCCACAGTGGCCCAAACCCCGTCGATCAAGGCGGTTTTGGAATGCAGAATCACACCCTTGCGTTCGTAAATTTTGACGCCTGCGCGAAGCAGTTGCTCGTAATAGCCGCGCCCCGCATGAAACACCAGCCACGAATCGGTGGCGCTGGGCAAAATGAGCTTGACGTCCACACCTCGCCCGGCCGCCGATTGCAAAGCGGCCAGCAACTGCGGGTCGGGCGCAAAGTAGGCGTTGGTGAGGAGAATGCTGGACTCGGCGCTGCCAATGGCCGACAGCAAGGTGGCATAAATCAGGCTGTACTGCTGGTCTGGCGAACTGCCAATGGCGCGCACCACTTGCCGACCCGGGCTGGTTTGCGGTGGAAAGTAATTTTTGGCGGCCAGCGGCGCGCCCTTTTGCCTGGCCCAGGTTTCAAGGAACAATTTTTGAAACTCGGCAACCACCGGGCCTTGCAATTGCAGATCGGTGTCGCGCCAGGTCATACTGCCATCTGCCTTGTGGCGGGACGACTGCAGGAACGAACCGCCAGAGTAGACGCTACTGATGTTGATACCGCCTAAAAACGCCGTTAGCCCATCAACCACCAGCAGTTTTCGATGGTCGCGCTGGTTCAAAGTCCAGGGCTTTTTGGCTGCCAGCGGGTTGACGGGGTTGAATTCAAGCACGTTGATGCCAATGTCACTCAAATTTTGAAAAAAGAGGGGCGGCGTGCCAATAGTGCCAACACTGTCTCGAATCAAGTTGACCTGCACGCCCTGTTTTTGCTTGTCCACCAGGGCTGCCACAAAGCGCTGCCCGACTTCGTCGTCGTCCAGAATGTAGGTTTCCAGGTTGATGTGATCCTTGGCCGCCAAAATGGCCGCAAACATGGCCCGGTAAGTGGCGGGGCCATCTTCGAGCAGCACCACATGGTTGCCGACAGTCAGCGGACTGCCGACTACGGCTTCTTCAATGGCCAGGTGGCGTTCAAAAATGCCGGTGTCGGGGGCGCGGCTTCGCAATCGGTCCAAAACGCCCTGGCTTTGGGCCGCCGTGAGCGGGCCCCTAGCCCCTTCTAACCGTACTGGTGTGGCGGCAGCAACCGGTGTGTCAGGGTCGATCACCGGCAGGCTGGTGCACCCTACCAATCCGCACAAGATGCAAGTGGCAAACAGCACACTGACAACGCCCCAAAACTTGCGAAGTGAGGTCATGGCCAGGGCTGTAGATGTTACTTTGGCTGCGGATTCGGCGACGAATGAGGCGCTGGGGCGCTAGATTCGACCCATCACCAGCAGCACGATGACGACGATCACTACCAGCCCCAAGCCGCCGCTTGGCCCATAACCCCACTTGCTGCTGTGGGGCCAGGTCGGAAATGCGCCAATGAGCAGCAAAATGAGAACGATCAAAAGAATTGTGCCTAAGGTCATGAGAATCTCCGGTTGAAATACTTTAAGAACGCGCTTCAGTTGCGAGGTGCCGAAGCAGGCACCGTTGGAACCAGGATCACCGTGGTGTTTTCACCGGGCTTGCCTGTGGCACCCGTGTTACCAGTGCTGCCGGTGTTGCCATCTACACCCTGGCTGCCCGTGGCACCGGTGTTACCGGTATTGCCAGTACTTCCAGTATTACCAGTCGCACCGGTCGCGCCAGTGGGGCCGGGCACTGCGACGGGCATGGTGGGGGTGACCACCACTGGCCTGTCGCAAGCGGTCAAAGTGAGGGCGGCCAAGGCTGCAAGGCCAATAAGAGTTGTTTTCACGGTAAGTCCTTTGATTTAAAAATTCTGCGCTTCAGACCAATTTCTTCAGCGCGGTGGGGTTGATAAAGTGGCGGAGTTTAAAAAATTAGGGGCGCACAGTGGGAATCACGCGAAGTGGCCGCTGAACGCCCGGCTCCAAGCTGGTTCTACCTTCGCCTGCAGGGGGAACCACGGTTTCGATCTCGCGAAAGATGCCGCCGTTCAGGACGCTACCGCTGATTTTTCCCAAGCCCAAAACACGGCTTTGGCAAATGGCGCGGTCTTCGCCTTCAAACACATCGCAGCGCATGATGGCGTTGGCGCGGTAGTTGCTACCGTTGGTGTCCAGCGTGTTGCGACGCCGCTCCACCTGGGCTGCGGCCGAGTTTTTAAGGCAATCAAAACGCGCCACGTCCACCGTGTTGGCCATGCACCAGGCGCGCTCTTGCCTGTAGTCGCCAGAGCTGTCAATGCCCGTGTCACCCGAGGATGCCGTCTGCGCATTCGCACCCCAAGGGGCCACGCTGGCGGCCAAAAGCAGCAGAGCCCAAGTGCCGCGAACCTTCGGTTTTTTTGAAAAATAAGTCATGTTCATCCTTGGTGTGTTGAAGTGCTTTGAGTCTAAAAAATTCAGCGCTTTGAAGTCAGCAGACAAAGCCGCATGGCAAACGGCGCAACCGCCTGAGTCCGTGTAGGACTTAATGAACGCAAGCCACTGAAACAGCGCTGCGAAGACGTCGCATCAATTGCTATTATATTAATAGCAAAGTATTGAGGTTTTACGAGAGCTAGAGGCATATTTTATTTCATCTTTGGGTCTTTTAGACTATTTTTTAGAAAAATTAACCTCCAGGTTAATTTTTGTGAAAAACAGGCAAAAATCGGCTGCCAGGCTGCTTTGTCTGCGCAAACCGTTCATTCGCTCCTGTAGATCTGCCAAGTCCTGTTTAGAACTGGTACCGCAAGCCCACCGAGGTCATGCCAATGGTTTCGCGGTCGCGTGCAGAGCCTGCAAAGCGCAAGTCGTGAGAGTCGTACTCCAGCACAGCAGACAGCTTGGGCGAGAATTTCAGTTCAGCCCCAACGCCGCCGGACAGACCAAAACCAAGGTCACTGCCAGAGGTCAAACCCGAACCCGCCGCTGCGCTCACTTCAGTGCGGCCATAGGTGGTGCCCAGGCGGCCCAGCAGGTTGATGGACGGCGCAATCGGCAGCTTGCCCACCACGCTCAAACTGAAGCCGTCGGCACGGGTTTCGCCACCGCCACGGTTAATGCGGCCAAAATTGGTGTAGCCGACTTCAACGCCAAGGTTGTTGGTGAAGTACGCGCCGCCCACCAGCTTGTAAGCGGTGGCGCGGTTGTCTGAATTGAAAAAGCCGTTGCCATTGCCCAGGCGGTAGTCTGTTTGCCCCGCGTTCAGGCCGATGTAGCCCGCGGTGGAACCCGCCATGGCAAATGGGCCGTCGGGGTTGCGTGGCGTGGTTTGCGCCTGCGCGGCCGATGCGGCAAGCATCGACACGACAAGCACCGAAAGGGCAGAAGCTGCGCGGTAAGATTTTTTCACTTTGAATCCTTCTTTAGAGTGACGATGCTTCTGGAACATTCCGGCATCACCAGTGACCTTCATGGGGTTGATGAAGACCTGATAACTTTAAATTGACGCCATCCAAACCGGTGTAGGTCGAGGGTCAGAATGCCTGTAGGACAGAGTGGCCTGAGGCGACTTTGGCCTTGCGACGCCAATCGAGATTCCATTCGAGGCGGCATGCAAATTGCCATTCACGCCGCCCCCTTCACCCATGCGTAGCTCCAAGAGCTTGCGGTCCAGCACATCAATGTGGCCGCGCCGGTAGCGAATCACCCCCGCCTCTTGCAGCCGAAGCGCCGCAGCGGTCACCCCTTCACGGCGCACACCCAGCAGGTTGGCCAGCAGCTCCTGCGTCATCACCATGCCTTCCGTTGGCAGGCGGTCCAGCCCCATCACCAGGCGGCGGCACATGAGCTGCTCAATGGAGTGGTAGCGGTTGCAGGCCGCTGTTTGCGCCACCTGCGCCATGAGTGCTTGCGTGTAAGCCAGCAAACGCATGAGGGTGGGGCCAGCCCGATCGACCTCTTCTTTCACGGCCTGGGCACGCAGCCGATACGCCTGCCCCGCGCTTTGCACCATCGCCTGGCCCAGGCTGGCATTGCCCCCCGTGACCAAGGCCACGCCCACCATGCCTTCGCGGCCCACCACTGCAATTTCGGACGACGCTCCGTCTTGCGTCACATACACCAGCGACACAATCGCCGTGGTCGGAAAATACGCGTAGCCGGGCGCGCGGCCAGATTCGCTCAAAAGCAGACCAAGCGGTAGGTTGACCCACTCCAGGTAGGGCTCCCATCGACCCCACTCGGCGGTGCTCAGGCTGGCCAGCAAGTGGTTGATCTTGGGGTTCGAATCTGACGGGAAAATAGTTTTCACAGCAGGTTTCAAGTTGGTTATTGAGCCTTCATGATCCTGTGCAAAAGTCAAAATTGCCATCGGCCCGCGCCGGATTTGGCTGTGGGCTCGTTCCTACAGCCTTGACGGCCAAAACCCCAGCGGCAGCGCCCAATGTGCGATAGCGCACAGACGCCAGGGCCAGAACCCCGGATCATAGACACAACCCCAAAAAGCCCCGCCGTAGCCCCACCTAACCTCACGTGACAAGCCCCTCCAGCAGGTTCAGAACAGGATCAAGAAATGAGCATCCCAAGCGCCGATATTTTTGCCGCCCGAATTTTGATCGTCGATGACCAGGCCGCCAACGTACAGTTGCTTGAGCAATTGCTGGCGGAAGCGGGTTACACGGACGTTGGCAGCACTATGGACCCTGAGAAGGTCTGCCCCTTGCACCAAAAAAACCATTACGACCTGATCTTGCTGGATCTTCAAATGCCCACCATGGATGGCTTCAGCGTGCTGGAATGCCTGAACAAAATTGAAGTGGGTGGCTACGCACCCGTCATGGTCATGACCGCGCAGCCTGGGCACAAGCTGCGAGCCTTGGCCTCTGGGGCCAAAGACTTTATGTCCAAACCTTATGAACTGGTCGAGGTGACCACCCGCATTCGCAACATGATCGAGATGCGCCTCTTGTACAAGCACCTGCAAAAATTGAATGCTGAACTGGCCTCACTGGCCTTGCATGACGCCTTAACCGGCTTGCCCAACCGCCGCTTGCTGGTCGACCGCCTGAAGCACGCCATGACCACCTCCGCCCGCACCAGCGACTATTGCGCGCTGATGTTTCTGGACCTGGATCACTTCAAGTCCGTCAACGACAGCATGGGCCACGACGCGGGCGATGTCTTCTTGCAGCAAGTAGCCGCGCGGCTGCAAGCCTGCGTGCGCGAGGGTGACAGCGTGGCGCGGCTGGGCGGCGACGAATTTGTGGTGCTGCTGGAGTCCCTTAGCAGCCACACCTTCGAAGCCACCACCCAAGCCAAGCACATTGCCAACAAAATATTGGATGCGTTTGTCGAACCCTTCAGCCTGGACGGCCAGTCCTGCAACGGCACGCCCAGCATCGGCGTTGCGGTGTTCAAGGGCGACAAAGAGCTGTCGGACAAGCTGTTGAAGAAGGCCGATTTGGCCATGTACCAGGCCAAAGCGGCAGGCCGCAACACCGCGCGTTTTTACAGCGCAACCTTGGCGGCTTGATGAATTTGCCATAGCTTTGCCCGCAACCCCCAATTGACCTTTGAAATTTGACCTGTGTGCCAGTAGACTCCAAGTCACTATGACCCCCAAACGACTTGCCCCCCACAGCCCAGCCCCCGTCACTGCGCCGGAGCCGCCAGAGTCTGCCTCTGCCCTGCCCTTTCCCGTGGTGGGCATCGGGGCCTCTGCGGGCGGACTGGCCGCGTTTGAGGCCTTCTTCTCAGGCCTGCCCCACCACGTTGACCCCGGCATGGCTTTTGTCCTGGTACAACACTTGGCACCCGACCACGAGAGCATTCTGGCCGAACTGATAAGGCGCTACACCCATCTGAAAGTGTTTGAAGTGACGGACGGCGTCATCGTCCAGATCAATTGCGTTTACATTATTCCGCCCAACAGCGACATGGCGTTTCTGAACGGCAGGCTGCAACTGCTGGCACCCGCAGCGCTCAGGGGTTACCGCTTGCCGGTTGATTTTTTGTTCAGGTCCTTGGCCCAAGACCAGCATGAGCGCAGCATTGGCATTGTGCTGTCGGGCAGCGGCAGTGACGGCACTCTTGGCCTGCGCGCCATCAAAGCCGAAGGCGGCATGGTGATGGCCCAAAACCCCGCATCGACCGAATTTGACGGCATGCCACGCAGCGCGCTGGCCACGGGCCTGGTTGACTTTGAACTGCCACCCGCAGAAATGATGGCGCAGTTGATCGCCTACACCGCGCACTTTCCAAGTCGAACGGCAGGCGCTACCTTGGTGCCAGACGCGCCCGCTGACAACTCACTCCAAAAGCTCTTTGTACTGGTGCGCAGTCAAACGGGTCATGACTTTTCGCAGTACAAAGCCAATACCATCAACCGGCGGATTGAGCGGCGCATGGCGGTGCACCAGATCGCCAAACTGGACGACTACGTTCGCTTTTTGCGGAAAACTCCGGTTGAGGTCGATGCCCTGTTCCGGGACTTCCTGATTGGCGTGACCAACTTTTTCAGGGACCCCGAGGTCTTCAAGGTGCTTGAAGACGAGGTCATTCGCAAGCTGTTCGACAACAAGCCGCCGGGCACGCCCGTGCGGGCCTGGTCGGCGGGTTGCTCCACGGGCGAAGAAGGCTACTCCATTGCCATTTTGTTGCAAGAGCGCATGGAGTCGCTCAAGTCCAGCTTCAAGTTGCAGGTGTTTGCAACTGACATTGACAACCACGCGGTGGCTGTCGCGCGGTCTGGCATGTACCCGGCCGGCATTGCGGTGGACGTCACCCCCGAGCGATTGGCCCGGTTTTTCACCCTCGATGCGGACAGCGGCAGCTACAAGGTCAACAAAAACATCCGCGACTTTCTGGTTTTTTCAGAGCAAGACATGATCAAGGACCCACCTTTCTCCAAGCTCGACCTCATCATTTGCCGCAATCTGCTGATCTACATGAACTCAGACCTGCAAAAGAAACTGATTGCTCTGTTTCATTACGCGCTCAACCCAGGCGGCATACTTTGCCTTGGCTCGTCCGAAACCATTGGCGACTTTGGCAGCCTGTTCAGCGTGATTGACCGCAAAGCCAAGGTCTATCGGCGCAATGAAGACTTTCAGGGGGCCAGGCGGCCTGTTTATGACCGCTTCATACCCGTCAGCAGCGGCCGCGATTCAGGCCCTGCCATGACCGGTACCAAGGCCCATTCTGCGTCCAAACCCTCCCTGCGGGACATCACAGAACAGGCGTTGCTGCAAGAAACTGGCATGGTGGGCGCACTGGTCAATAGCGCGGGCGACATTCAATACTTGCATGGGCGAAGCGGCATGTTTTTGGAGCCCGCCATCGGCGAATCCAGTGTCAACAATATTTTGGCCATGGCGCGTGATGGGCTCAAAGGCGAATTGACCGTCGCCTTGCACAAAACCGGGCTTCACAGGCAGCGGGTGGTGAGCCTGGGCCTGAACGTCAAGACAAATGGTCACTACACCAAGGTCAATTTGCGTGTCAGCCCGGTGCCCCCCGCCCACGACGGAGCGCCAGACCCGTCGCTCTTTTTGGTGATTTTGGAAAGCGCACTGGGCGGCGCAGAAGCGCAGGCTTTGAAACCTGTGTTGGCGGGTCCGCGGGACGAAGATGGCCATGGTGCCCACGACGCCGCCTTAATCGTTGAACTGCAGGCAGAAATTCGCACCAAAGACGAGTACCTGCACGCCGCGCGCGAAGAACTGGTGACGTCCAACGAAGAGCTGAAGTCGTCCAACGAAGAGATGCAGTCCATCAATGAAGAGCTGCAGTCCACCAACGAAGAACTGGAAACCTCCAAAGAAGAGCTGCAGTCCATCAACGAAGAGCTGGCCACAGTCAACAGCGAGTTGCAAACCAAAGTAAACGACTTGTCCCATGCCAACAACGACATGAACAACCTGTTGGCAGGCACGGGCATTGGCACGATTTTTCTGGACAGCCAGCTGCGCATTTTGCGGTTCACACCGGCTGCCACCCAAATATTCAGCTTGATTGCAAGCGACGTGGGCCGGCCTATCAAACACTTTGTGTCCAAACTGTCAGGCTACGACCGACTGCAAGAAGACGCCCTGCAGGTGCTGAAAACGCTGATTCCCAAAGAACTGAGCGCCAAAACCGAAGACGGACGCGTCTACAGCCTGCGCATCCTGCCCTACCGCACGCAAGACAACGTGATTGAAGGCGCAGTGGTGACCTTTGTCGATGTCAGCGACGCGGCCCAAACCCGCGATGCACTGCAACAAGCCACCCAACTGGCGCGGCTGGCCGTGGTGGTGCGCGACGCGACCGACGCCATCACCGTGCAAAACCTCGATGGCCACATCACCGCCTGGAACCCCGGCGCCACCCGCATGTACGGCTGGACTGAGGCAGAAGCCCTGACCATGTACGCGCGCGACCGCATTCCCAAGCCGCTGCAGCACGACGCTTTGTCCAAACTTCACCAGTTAAGTCGCGCCCAGGTGCTAGAGCCGTACAAAACACAGCGCATTGCCAAGAATGGGGAAGTTTTGGCGGTATCTCTCACCTCAACCGCCTTGCTCAATGAAGCGGGCCAGCTGTACGCCATTGCAACCACCGAACGACTGGCTCGGCCAGCACTTGAACCCACGCCTGAAGGCCCCAATGGAAAAGAAATTACCTGAAGCCTTGAGCCTGCGCAGCCGTGCCGAAGGCCTGGCCCTGAAGCAAGAAAGGCGCGCGCCGCTCAATGACAAGCTGATTTCGAGCGAGGCTTTTCGCCACGCACTGCACGACCTGCAAGTGCACCAGATTGAACTGGAGATGCAAAACGAAGCCCTGCGCATGACAGAGGCTGAACTGGCGCACGAGCACCAACGCTACTTTGACCTGTATGACCTGGCCCCTGTGGGCTATTGCACGGTATCCCAGGCGGGTTTGATAGTGCAGGCTAACCTGACGCTGGCAAGCCAGCTGGGCATTCCCCGCGCCAAAATTATCAAGCGCCGCTTAAGCCAGTACATTGGCCGCGCAAGCCAGGACGCGCTGTACCTGCTGCGCCAAAAGTTGATGGAAACGGGCGAGCCCCAGCAATGCGATGTGCAAATTTTGCGAGCCGACGGCAGCGCGTTTTGGGCACTGCTGGGTGCCACGGTTGAAAAGCTGGCCACCGGCACCATCCAACTGCGCATGGTAACCACTGACATTTCAGAGCGGCGCCAAGCTGAAGAAAATCTTTACACATCCGAAGACCGTTACCGCAATTTGTTCAATGGAATGGACGAGGGTTTTTGCATTTTGGAAATGATTTTTGACAATTTTAAAAAGCCGGTGGACTATCGCTACCTCGAAGTCAACCCTGCCTTTGAAACTCACTCTGGAATGAACGACGTAACGGGTCACTTGGTGAGCGAGTTTTTGCCCAATCTAGAAAAAACTTGGATCGAGTCGTATGGCAAGGTGGCACTGACAGGCATGCCTTGGCGCACCACAGGTGAAGCTGCGGATTTAGGGCGCTGGTTCGACGTTTACTGTTATCGCGTTGACCGCCCAGAAAAGCGCCGGGTGGCGCTGGTGTTCCGCGACGTGACCGAGCGAAAACAGGCTGAATCTGATAGGTATTTTTTGGACCAAGTGTTACAGCAAAGCAATGCCGACTTGGAAGTCGCCCGGACTGCGGCTGACAAAGCCAACCGAGCCAAGTCTGAATTTTTGTCCAGCATGAGCCACGAACTGCGCACGCCGCTGACCGCCATTCTCGGGTTTGCGCAGTTGGTCGAAGCCAGTTCGCCCGCCTTGGGCGCCGTGCAGAAGCGCAACATCGGCCAAATTTTGAAAGCCGGCTGGTACCTGCTTGATTTGATCAATGAAATTTTGGATTTGGCCGTGGTCGAGTCGGGTGGCTTGAGCTTGACCATGGGGTCGGTGTCGCTTGATTCGGTTTTGCGCGAATGCCATGCCCTGGTGGAAGAACAAGCCAAGGCCCACAACGTGTCACTGCACTTTTTGGCCAAAAAGTCGAAATGCTGGGTTCATGCAGACCAAAAGCGCTTGAAGCAAGCTATTTTGAATGTGTTGAGCAACGCCATCAAATACAACAACCAAGGTGGCAAAGTGGCCGTGCAGCTTGACTACACGGCCCCCGCGCGGGTTCGCCTAAGCATTGCCGACACGGGCTTGGGGCTCAGCGCCGAGCAAATTGCGCAGTTGTACCAGCCCTTTAACCGGCTGGGGCGCGAAGCGGGGGCCGAAGCGGGCACTGGAATTGGCTTGGTGATGACCAAGCGGATTGTTGAAATGATGGGCGGCACGGTGGGCGTGCACAGCACGGTAGGCTTGGGTTCGACATTTTGGATCGACCTGAAACAGGCAAAGCAAGGCGAATTGGCCCAACAGGGCGATGGCAATGGGCCAACTGAAGGCTCTGAGCTTGCCAGCATTCGGGCTGCTCGGCTGGTGTCGCTGGCTGAAAGTGACGATGAGGAAGAAGGCACGCTTGAGCTCACGGAGGCCATTGACGTTGCCGATGACCATGACGGTGAAATTGAAGGTGAAGCCACAGCGACAGCCGCTGGTGAAGGCCAGGCAAACGCCGATTCGGCGGATGACGGCGAAGACCTCGTCAAGCAAATCGTCATCAGGCAACTCGCCGTCTACCATGCAAAGCCAGCGGTGTTGTATGTTGAAGACAATGTCGCCAATTTAAGTTTGGTTGAAAGTCTGGTAGGGCTTCGCTCTGACCTGCGCTTGCTAAGTGCACGCGACGGATTGGCCGGTCTGGCCATGGCGCGGGCTGAACTGCCCCACGTCATTCTGATGGACATCAATTTGCCTGGCCTGAGCGGCATCGACATTCACCGCATTTTGTGCCTGGACCCGCTGACTGCGCACATCCCCGTGATCGCCCTGAGCGCCAACGCCATGCCAAGCGACATCAGCGAAGGTTTGGCCGCAGGCTTTTACCTGTACCTGACCAAGCCAGTGAAAAACGAGGAACTAATGCATTCGCTGGACTTGGCGCTGACGCTTGCCCGAACCAGGCGGCGAAAAAACCTTGGCCTGGGGGATGAGAAAGAAGCCAAGCCAGGCACTGCCAAAACAGAAAAGGAGCCCGCATGAACGATTTTCCTGTGGTGTGCGTCGGTGGTTCAGCCGGGGGGCTGGACGCCTACATTCGCCTGTTGAAAAACCTGCCCAACGACCTGGGGGTGGCAATTGTCATCGTCAACCACATCACCATCATGCCAACCCAGTTGCACACGGTGCTGCCACCCTACTCGTCCATGCCGGTTGACTTGATTGAAGAGTACCTGCAAATAGAGCCGAACCGGGTGTTCATCATTCCGGCGAACCGCGATTTGCACGTGGACGATGACGGCAAGTTTCGGCTGTTGCCTATTTCCAAACCACGCGGCTGGCCCGATGTGATTACCGTTTTTTTGCGCTCGCTGACCGATTGCTGGAGGGGCAAACTGATCGCCGTGATTGTGTCGGGTTTTGATGGCGATGGTGCCGCTGCCCTGTGCGGCATTCGCGAGGTGGGCGGCACCACCATTGCACAAAAACTGAGCACGGCCACCCAGCCAGACATGCCCCAAAGCGCCATCGACAGCGGTTGCATTGACTATGTTTTGTCACCCGAAGAGATTGCGCAAAAAATCATTCAAATCTCTCACGATGAAACTGCCCAATATGCCCGCTAAGACCCACTTCTCCAGCCACGGCATAAGACTATGACCATTGACACAACCATGCCGGAGCCCACGCTCATGCCCATGCCCACGACCACGACCACGACCACGCCATTGACCACCGAAATTCTGAACGCCAGCATTCTGATTGTTGACGACCAGTTGGGCAATGTTCAGTTGTTGACGCAGCTTTTGGAAGAGTCTGGCTACACCCACGTAAGCGCCACCATGCAACCCAGCGAGGTCTGCGCCTTGCAACAGCAAAGCCACTTTGACTTGATTTTGCTGGACCTGCACATGCCCGTGATGGACGGCTTTGCCGTGATGGAGGCGCTGCAAACCAACCACCCAGATGACTATTTGTCAGTGATCGTGCTCACCGCGGACCCCAGCGCCAAACTGCATGCTTTGCAGGCGGGGGCGAAAGACTTCATCAGCAAGCCGTTTGACCTGGCTGAAGTGCGGGCGCGCATTCACAATCTGCTGGAAGTGCGGCTCTTGTACAAAAAGCTGGCGCTGCACAATGAGCTGCTGGAGCAAACCGTGCAACTGCGCACGGCCGAGCTGGCCGCCAGCGAGCAGCGTTTCAAGCGCTTGACCGAGCTGGCGTCGGACTGGTACTGGGAGCAAAACGAAACCGGCAGCTTCACCACCGTGTCAGGCCCAGTGCAAGAGATGCTGGGCATTCGGGTGTCGGCCTTCATGGGCGGCCAGCCAGATGCCCAAGCGCATGGCTGGAACGAAGACGAACGCCAGGCGCTGCAAGCGAAGGTGTTTGCCCGCCAACCGTTTCTGGATTTCCCGTTCAGTCGCGTCAGGTCAGATGGCAGTTTGCAGCATTTTCGGGTCAGCGGCGAGCCGATGTTTGACAGTTCATTGCGCTACACGGGTTACCGGGGCATTGGGGCTGAAGTCATGCCCCACAGCACTGATTTTGACAAAAAAGAACCTGCAGGTTCTTTTTCATCGGAAAAGGCTGAAATCGACCGAAATATGAATAAAATAGGCCTCTAGCTCTCGAATAATATAGATAGTTTGCTATACTTATTATAGCAATAATAACTCAGGACGACTCAGAGCGACTCAGTTCCCCAAGGCGCAGGGCAGCAAGCGGTCGTATTCTTTTTTCACCACGCCATAGCATTCGCAAGAGCGCTTTTCAAGCCCTGCGCGGTTCAGCACCGAAATATGGCCTCGCGCATAGCGAATCAAACCTGCGGCTTGCAGCTTGAGCGCGCTTTCGGTCACGCCTTCGCGGCGCACGCCCAGCATGCCTGCGATCAGCTCTTGGGTCATCACCAGTTCATGGCCTGAGAGGCGGTCCAGGCTTTGCAACAGCCAGCGGCACAGTTGCTGGTCCAGCGTGTGGTGGCGGTTGCAAACAGCGGTTTGCGACATTTGGGTGATCAGCGCTTGGGTGTAGCGCAGCAGCAGGTGCATGGCGGCACCGCCCCGGTTGAATTCATCTTGAATGGTCTGCGCCCGCACCCTGAAACCCTGACCTGCGCTGAGCACAATGGCCCGGTTGGGGGTGGATTCGCCCCCCATGAAAAGCGACACGCCCAGCACCCCGTCGCGGCCCACTACAGCTATTTCAGCCGACGCACCGCTTTGCATGACGTACAGCAGCGAGACGATGGCTGAGGTGGGAAAGTAAGCATGCTCTAGCGCAACGCCCGGCTCATGAAGAACCTGGCCCAAGCGCAGATCAACCCGTTCGAGTTCTGTAGCCCAACGCGGCCAG
>JANNCN010000123.1:0-25012 GCA_031386665.1 Rhodoferax sp.
TCAATTTTGCATCCACCCCTGAGATGGATGATTATACAAAATTCTAGCCTTTCATGAACACAGGTAAAACCCTGCGATTTCTTTAATAAGACCTTGGGGCCTTTGTCCTTATTAAAGAAAATGTCCAAAAACTTTCATAAAAACACTGAAACATCGCCTTATAAAAGTTTTCATGCTTGCTGGTCTGTGCAGACTTAAAGCACCACCTTCACCATCGGATGGGTAGAAAGCGTCCGGTACAGCTCATCTAGCTGCTCGCGGCTGGTGGCGGTGACGGTGATGGTCACGCCCAAATATTTGCCGCCCTTGCTTTCGCGCAGTTCGACGGTGGTGGCGTCAAACGTAGGGTCAAACTGGTGGGCAATGTGGGTGATGGCGTGCACCAGGCCATCCACTTTGATGCCCATGACTTTAATGGGGAAGAGGGACGGGTATTGAATCAGCGAGGCTTGCGGCGCTGGGGCAACCTCAACGGCAAGGGGTGCGGCTGGGGCAGGGTCTGCTGGCGGTTTGGGGGTGGCGGGGGTTGTCATCGCGCAGTCTTGTGGCAGTCAGCTCGCATTCAAGCGGGTTAAGCCAAAACCGCGCGGGCTTTGGCGGCTTGGTAGCCAGCCAGCAATTTGCCATACACCGGGCCGGGTACGCCGTGTGTGGCACCGCGGCCTACGGGTTTGCCATCCAACGAGGTCACCGCCAAGACCTCCTTGGTGGCACTCGACAAAAGCAGCTCGTCGGCGCTTAAAACCTCGTCGCGGCTGATGCGGCGCAGCTCGAAACTCAAGCCTTGGTCGTGGCAAATTTCTTCAAAAAGGCCATAGCGAATGCCTTCCAGGACCAGATGGTCTTTGGGCGTGCCCAGCACTTTGCCGTTTTTCACAACCCAGACGTTGCTGGCGGCGGCCTCGCTCAAAAAACCATCGCGAAACATCACCGTTTCAACCGCGCCTGCGTCAAAACTGATTTGCCGCGCAAACACTGCGCCCAGCAGGCTGGTGCTTTTGATGTGGGCTTTGGCCCATCGAAAGTCGTCTGCGGTGACGCAGGCCACGCCCTGGTTGCGCTGCGCGGCGGTGGGCGGCTTCATGACGTTGCTCATGACAAACACGGTGGGGGTGATGTGCTCGGGCATGACGTGGTCGCGCAGGGCGACACCCCGGGTAATTTGGATGTAAATCAGTTGGTCAATATCTGACGCTTTGGACTGGGTTGAGTCGGCGAAACTGGCCACCAGCTTGGCAATGATCTCTTGCCATTGGGCATGGGTTAAGGGGTTGGCAATGCGCAATTCAGCCAGACTGCGGTCCAGCCGGGCCATGTGGTGGGCAAAGCGAAACGGCTGGCCCGCGTAGACGGGTACGACTTCATACACACCGTCGCCAAAGATGAAGCCCCGGTCCATGACGCTGATTTTGGCGTCGGGCAGCAAGGTGTAGTCGCCATTAAGGTAGCAAGGGAGCAGGGGCAGTGAGGTCATAAATCAATTATCGCAGCCCGCTGGCTTTGCGTGGGACGGGCGGCAAAGGCGCTGCAGACGCGGATTTTGAGACTTCATATCACCGGTGATATCACTTTTTCTCAAAACCACTGCAAACCGCAAAATATTGATGAAATTGGCCTCTAGCTCCCGAATAATATACATAGTTTGCTATATAAATTATAGCTATTGATAGTCTGGCTTTGACTGCGCAAATTGCCGGTTTGTCACACTCGCCAGGCCTGCCAATTTCAAGGCACAAGCAAGGCACAACGCTGCGAACAATGGTTTAATTGTTTTGCTTCAGGAGCCCGCCCATGCCAGATCCGACTCTCGACACCTCTTCAAATTCAGCGCCACAACCCGCCCGCCAGACGGCTTCGGTTGAGCAGCGCGTCAATGCGCTGGAGTCGGTGATGGACCAGCTGGGCCACCAACCTGCCGCCTTCATTGAGCAAGCGCGCCATTTGATGGAAGAGCAATGGCTGCCCCGCAATGGCGCTCGCGTGGTGGCCAAAGCCTGGACAGACTCCGCTTTTCACCAGCGGCTGATGGCCAATGGCCGTGCCGCCGTGGCCGAGCTGGGGCTGGACATGCCGCGCCACCATCGCCATTTGGTGGCACTAGAGAACACGCCCGCCGTGCACAACGTGATTTGCTGCACGCTGTGTTCTTGTACAGCCTTCACCATCATTGGGCTGCCGCCCGATTGGTACAAAGATTTGGAATACCGCGCCCGCGCCGTGCGCGAGTCTCGAACGGTGCTGAAAGAGATGGGGCTGGATTTGCCCGCAGAGGTTGAAATTCGCGTGTGGGACACCACCGCCGACACCCGCTACATGGTGCTGCCACAGCGGCCCGCGCACACGTCGGACTGGTCGGCAGAGCGACTGGCAAACCTGGTGACGCAAGACGGGATGTTTGGCGTCGCGCGCATTTGACGGTCCCATTCAAGGCCATGCACCATTGCGCTGCGACTGACAACACAAAAAGGACTTCACCATGGACGGCATGCACGACTTAGGCGGCAAACAGGGCTTTGGCCCCGTGCGCCACTCGCCCAAGGCGGCGGTGTTTCATGCGGATTGGGAGAAGCGCATCAATGCGCTTTACTCGCTGGCAGTGAAGCAGGGCATTTTCAACATGGACGAGTACCGCCACGCCATTGAGCGCATGGAGCCGCGGCATTATCTGGCAGCCAGTTACTACGAGCGAACGCTGACCAGCCTGGCCACGTTGCTGGTTGAAAAGGGCTTGACCACGCAGGCCGAACTGGCGGCCAAAGCGCAAGGGGCATTTCCATTGGCCTTGCCCAGCGCGGCAGGTCGCACGAATGCGGCTGGGCGCGGGCACTTCAGACCCGGTGACGCCGTTTGGGTCAAAACCGACCATGTGGCGGGCCACCACCGGCTGCCCGCCTACATTCGCGGCAAGCAGGGCGTGGTGGTGAGCGAGTCGCCCGCCTACCCGTTTACAGATGCCCACGCGCAGGACGAGCCCACGTTTGACGTGCGCTTCAGCTCAAGCGAGCTGTGGCCCCAGGCGGCAGACGCCGCGTTTGTGCATGTGGGGGTGTTTCAGAGTTACCTTACCAAGGCAGACTGAAAGCGCGAACTGATTGATCAAACTGGCGGATCAAACTTGCGGACGCCTCGTCAAATCGCCACCATCTGGCGCACCTTGTTTTGCACCATGTCGGCACCCAAACCGCTGGCAATGACGGCACCGCGCTCCATCACCACGTAGTCGTCGGCCAGTTCTTGCGCAAAGTCGTAATACTGCTCCACCAGCAAAATGGCCATGTCGCCCCGATCGGCCAGCATGCGAATCACGCGGCCAATGTCTTTGATGATGCTGGGCTGAATGCCCTCGGTCGGCTCATCCAGAATCAACAACTTAGGGCGGGCAGCCAGCGCCCTGGCAATGGCCAATTGCTGTTGCTGTCCGCCCGACAAATCGCCGCCACGGCGGTTCAGCATTTGCTTCAACACCGGAAACAGCTCGTAAAGCTCTGCCGGAATGGGCGTGCCAGCACTCTTGTAGGCCAGCCCCATGCGCAGGTTCTCCTCTACCGTCAGGCGGGCAAAAATTTCACGGCCCTGGGGCACAAAACCAATGCCCGCGCGGGCTCGCTTGTAGGGCGTGTCGGCCTGAATGGCGCGGCCATCGAGCTCAATGCTGCCGTTTTTAATGGGCACCAGCCCCATCAGGCTTTTGAGCAAGGTGGTTTTGCCCACCCCGTTGCGGCCCAGCACTACTGTCACCTTGCCCAGATGCGCAGACAGGCTGACGTCTCGCAAAATATGCGAACCACCGTAAAACTGGTTGATGTTTTTGACGTTCAGCATGCAATGCTCCGTAGGTGGCGTGTCTAGCGTCCTAAATAAACTTCAATCACCCGCTCATCGGCCTGCACCTGGTCCAGCGTGCCTTGCGCCAACACAGCGCCGTCGCACAGCACGGTCACAATTTCAGAAATCGTTCGAATGAAGCTCATATCGTGTTCCACCACCACCAGCGAGTGTTTGCCTTTTAACGACAAAAATAGCTCGGCGGTGCGCTCGGTCTCATGGTCGGTCATGCCCGCCACCGGCTCATCGAGCAGCAGCAGCTTGGGGTCTTGCATCAGCAGCATGCCAATTTCAAGCCACTGCTTTTGGCCGTGGCTTAAGTTTCCGGCCAAGCGATTGACGTCCCCCGACAAATGAATGGTTTGCAGAACTTCAAGAAGGCGGTCCGATTGCGTTGAATCTAATTTGAAAAACACCGAAGCCTTGACCGCCTTGTTGGTTTTCAGCGCCAACTCCAGGTTTTCAAACACGCTCAGTTGCTCAAACACCGTGGGTTTTTGAAACTTGCGGCCAATGCCCAATTGCGCAATTTGCGGTTCGTTGTAGCGAAGAAGGTCAATGGTGCTGCCAAAGAAAACGGTACCAGAGTCAGGCCGTGTTTTGCCAGTGATGATGTCCATCATGGTGGTTTTGCCTGCGCCATTGGGGCCAATGATGCAGCGCAACTCACCTGGCGCGATGTCCAGCGACAGGTTGTTGATGGCCTTGAAACCATCAAAACTGACGTTCACGTCCTCCAGGTACAAAATTCGGCCGTGGGTGACATCCACCTCGGTGGACGTGACCACGCGCGAGAAGCCCGCCGCGCGGCCACCCGACTCGGTTTGGCCCAACTCGGCTTTTTTGGCGCGTTCTTCAACCCGCTTGGCACCCGCCTCCAGCAGCTCAGGGGTCATGCGGCACCTCCGTCGGCGTTGGGCTTGGTTTTCTTGACCACAAGGTTTTTGATTTTTTTGACCAGACCCACAATGCCATCGGGCAAAAACAGAGTGACGGCGATGAACAGCAAGCCCAAAAAGTACAGCCAAAATTCAGGGTAGGCGACGGTCAACCGGCTTTTGGCACCATTGACGATGAAGGCGCCGGCGATGGGGCCAATCAGCGTGGCGCGCCCGCCCACTGCCGCCCAAATCGCAATTTCAATAGAGTTGGCGGGGCTCATTTCACCGGGGTTGATGATGCCGACCTGCGGCACGTACAAAGCTCCGGCCACACCGCACATGATGGCTGAAATCACCCAAATCGTCAGTTTGTAGCCCAACGGCGAGTAACCCGAAAACATAACGCGGCTTTCAGCGTCGCGTATGGCCTGCAAAACCCGGCCAAACTTGCTGGCCACCAGCCACTTGGCAAACAAGTAGAAGCCCAACAGCGTCAACCCGGTCAACACAAAAAGCACCATGCGCATGGATGGCGTGGCAATCGGAATGTTCAAAATCCGCTTGAAATCCGTGAAGCCGTTGTTGCCGCCAAAACCCGTTTCATTGCGAAAAAACAGCAGCATGGCCGCAAAGGTCATGGCTTGGGTGATGATGGAGAAGTAAACCCCTTTGATGCGCGAGCGAAATGCAAAAAACCCAAACACAAAAGCCACCAAGCCTGGCACCACCACTATCAACACCAGAGTTGCCAAGAAGCTGTCGCTGAACGTCCAGTGCCAGGGCAGCGTTTTCCAATCCAAAAAGACCATGAAGTCGGGCAAGTCGCTCTTGTAATTGCCGTCTTTCCCAATCTGGCGCATCAGGTACATGCCCATGGCGTAGCCGCCCAAGGCAAAAAACACCCCATGCCCTAACGACAAAATGCCCGTGTAGCCCCATATCAAATCCATGGCCAGAGCACAAATGGCGTAGCACATGATTTTGCCCACCAAGGCCACTGCATAGGTGCTCATGTGGAACATGCTGGACTGGGGCACCAACAAGTTCAAAGCCGGTGCCAGTGCGCAAACGGCGATCAGCGCGACGATGAAGGTGCTCCACCCGGCGCGAGTGAGCAAAGGGGCCTTTTGTGGCAACAGGGCGTTTTGCGGGAGTGTGGCGTTCATGCCTCCCTGCCTTTCATCGCAAAAATCCCTTGGGGACGTTTTTGAATGAAGATGATGATGAAGACCAGCACAGCGATTTTGGCCAAGACGGCGCCTGCCCAGCCTTCCAAAAATTTGTTCAGCACGCCCAGCCCCAACGCCGCGTAAACCGTGCCTGCCAGTTGCCCAACACCTCCTAAAACCACGACCATGAAGGAATCAACAATGTAGCCTTGCCCCAAATCGGGCCCCACATTACCCACCTGGCTTAAAGCGCAACCAGCCAGGCCTGCAATGCCTGAACCCAGGGCAAAGGCATAGGTGTCAACCCGCGCCGTATTCACGCCCATGGCCGAGGCAATCGGCCGGTTTTGGGTCACGCCGCGCACAAACAGACCCAGCCGGGTTTTACTAATCAACCAGGCCACGCTACCTAGCACGGCAATGGCAAAACCGATGATCACCAAGCGGTTGTAGGGCAAAGACAGGTTGCCAAGCACTTGCACACCGCCGCTCATCCAGCTTGGGTTTTCAACGCCCACGTTTTGGGCCCCGAAGAAGCTGCGCACCAGTTGCTGCAACATCAGGCTGATGCCCCAGGTCGCCAGCAGAGTCTCGAGCGGGCGACCATACAAAAAGCGAATCACGCTGCGCTCTAGTGCCGCGCCCATCAGCGCCGACGCCATGAAGGCCACGGGCACAGAGGCCAGCAAGTACCAATCAAAATACCCCGGCAGGTACTTCTGAAACAAACCTTGCACGACATAGGTGGCGTAGGCACCAATCATCATCAGCTCGCCATGCGCCATGTTGATCACGCCCATCAAGCCGTAGGTAATGGCCAGACCCAAAGCGACCAGCAGCAAAATACTGCCCAGACTGATGCCGCTGAACATGGCACCCAAGCGGTCACCCCAAGCCAAGGCACTTTCAACCGTTTTCAGCGTGGCGGTCAGGGCGGCTTTCACATCGGGCTCGGTCTCAACTTTAAGCCGCTCCAACAACACGGTTTTGGTGCTGGCCTGACCGCTTTGTGCCAACAGCGCAGCGGCAATCAGCCGTTTGGATTTGTCTGAACTGTTCAGCAACACGGCCGCACGAATCAAACCCAATTGGTCTTTGAGCTGCGGGTTTTGCTCAGCAGCAAAAGCTTTTTCAATCAGCGGCAGTTTGGATTCGTCGCTTTCAGACTGCAGTGCTTTGATGCCTTCGCGACGGCTTTTTTCGTATTTGGAAAACAGCTTCAACCCGGCCTGCGCCGCTTCCAACTCGCCACGCATGCGGTTGTTGTTGATCACGTCTTCGGCGCCCTCGGGCAGGGCGACTTCGGCACCAGTGACAGGGTCCAACGCTTTGCCCTCTTTGACAACATACGCCTTGTCGCCTGCGACTTTGACGGCATCGTCAAGTAGCGCTTGCAAAAACCCAGCCGTCTTGTCATCGGCACTGGCAACGGCCTTGTTCAAAGCCTCGATGCGGGCGTCCGTCTCGCCCACGGCCATGCCTTTTGCTTCGTCAGGCGTCAAGGCGAACGCGGGGCCAAACAAGGCACACGCGATCAGTAAAACAAAGCATCGAAACAACATGAACAGAACCTGGGGGGTGGGCACGGGCAAGCATGCCCACACTGCAACTTCCGGGGTGGTGCCTGTGACTTTCGGGTCATCGGCACCACCTCAAGCGCTTTACTTCTTCGCCATTTCAGCCTTTGCTGGCTCATCAGGCTTTTTGTCATTGCCTTCAATGTACGGTGACCATGGCTTGGCTTTCACGGGGCCGGGTGTTTTCCAGACCACATTGAACTGGCCGTCAGCTTTGATTTCACCAATGAACACCGACTTGTGCAGGTGGTGATTTTTCTCATCCATCTTGCTGGTGATGCCAGAAGGCGCTTTGAAAGTTTGGCCCGCCATGGCGGCGATGACTTTGTCGGTGTCGGTGGACTTGGCCTTTTCAACGGCCTGCTTCCACATGTTGATGCCGATGTAGGTGGCTTCCATCGGGTCGTTGGTCAAGGCTTTGTCTTTGTGGCCTGCAATGCCCTTGGCTTTGGCGTAGGCGCTCCACTTTTTAATGAACTCGTCATTGGCCGGGCTTTTGATGGACTGGAAGTAGTTCCACGCTGCTAAATGCCCCACCAGCGGCTTGGTGTCAACGCCGCGCAGCTCTTCTTCACCCACGCTGAAGGCGACAACTGGCACGTCCTTGGCTTTCAAGCCAGCATTGCCGAGCTCTTTGTAGAAAGGCACGTTCGAGTCGCCATTGATGGTGGACACCACAGCCGTTTTGCCACCGGCTGAGAATTTCTTCACATCGGCCACGATGGTTTGGTAATCCGAATGACCAAACGGGGTGTACTTTTCGTCGATGTCCGTGTCTTTCACACCTTTGCTTTTCAGATAGGCGCGCAAAATTTTGTTGGTGGTGCGTGGGTACACGTAATCGGTTCCCAAAAGCACCCAGCGCTTGGCAGCACCGCCGTCTTTGCTCATCAGGTAATCCACCGCAGGAATGGCTTGCTGGTTGGGCGCAGCACCGGTGTAAAACACGTTTTTGGACAGCTCTTCGCCTTCGTACTGCACGGGGTAAAACAGCAAACCATTCATTTCTTCAACCACTGGCAAAACGGACTTGCGCGAAACAGAGGTCCAGCAGCCGAAGATAACGGCAACTTTGTCCTGGCCCAGCAGTTGCTTGGTTTTTTCAGCGAACAAAGGCCAGTTGGAGGCGGGGTCCACAATCACGGGCTCCAGCTTTTTGCCCATCACGCCGCCCTTGGCGTTGATTTCGTCAATCGCCATCAGCACCGTGTCCTTCAACACGGTTTCAGAGATGGCCATGGTGCCCGACAGGCTGTGCAAGATGCCGACCTTGATCGTGCCACCAGCCTGCGCGAAGGCGGGCAAGGCAAAGGTGAATGCACCAGCAGCGACCACTGCGGCGGCAGCGATGGCCTTGAGAGGTCCTCGACGATTCATCATGATTCTCCAAAAATAGAAGTTAAGTGATCTGAAATGGCTGTTCGAAATCAAACGGCTGTAAGCAACCGTGCAAGCGCCGTGCCAGTTGCGTCGGGGCAGCGATTGACCCTGCAAAATCCCCGTGATTGGGTGTCTCCCCAAATTTCCGCACCAAAATAGCACTGCCTCGGGGTCGAACAGCGCCCCAAAAAAATACACTTTGCCCGTAGCTTGGCCTTGAAGTGCGCCAAATGGGTGCTTCGATCCTTGTGTGTGCGCCTGAAATGGGGCGCTGTGGTTTCGGCACACAAGTTGCGTGACAATGGCTTGATCCAATCCACCTTGCACGCCTTGCCCGCCAATTAAGTTATGGAACTCACTCCTCGCGAAAAAGACAAGCTCCTGATTTTCACGGCGGCACTTTTGGCTGAGCGGCGCAAGGCCCGAGGCTTGAAACTCAATTACCCGGAAAGCCTGGCCTTCATCAGCGCCGCCGTCATGGAAGGTGCGCGCGACGGCAAAACTGTGGCTCAATTGATGAGTGAGGGTCGCACCCTATTGAGTCGGGCTGACGTCATGGACGGCATCGCCGAGATGATTCCAGACATTCAAGTGGAGGCGACGTTCCCCGACGGCACCAAGCTGGTGACTGTGCACCAACCCATCGTGTAGGAAAGCCCTTCAAGATTTGTTGATTCCTGTTTTGTTGACGTCTGTTTAACTCTTTCATTTCGCACCATGAACAATCAGTTTGCATTTAAGTGGACAGCGCTTTTTGCCCTTGCAATTGGCATGAGTCAGGCTGCGGCCCACGACGGCCATGGCCCATCGGGAAGCCATTGGCATGCGACTGACGTTTGGGGCTTGGTGGCGCTGGGCGGCATGGTCGCCGTGGCGATTTGGCTGTCCCGCGACCCGAAGTGAAGCAAGTAAACAACTAGGCAAATGAGCAAGTGAGGTGACTGTGAACCCTGGCGAAATTATTCCTTTTGATGGCCCCGACCATTTGCTCAACCAAGGGCGGCGCACCTTGGTCGTGGTGGTGCAAAACACAGCTGACAGACCGATTCAGGTCGGCTCGCACTACCATTTTGCAGAAACCAACGCCGCTTTGGGTTTTGACCGCACCGCCTGCCGGGGGATGCGTTTGAACATTGCCTCAGGTGCCGCCGTTCGGTTTGAACCCGGGCAGCAACGCACGGTCGAGCTGGTGGACTTTGCCGGTGATCGGCTGGTCTACGGGTTTCGCGGTCTGGTGCAAGGAGCCGTGTGATGGCAACCATTGGACGACGCGCCTATGCCGAGATTTTTGGCCCCACCTTGGGCGACCGGGTTCGGCTGGCTGACACTGGTCTGCTGGTTGAAGTTGAAGAGGATTACACCCTTCGCGCTGGTGGCTACGGCGAAGAGGTGAAGTTTGGCGGTGGCAAAACGATTCGGGACGGCATGGCCCAATCGCAACGCACAAGAGCTGAAGGCGCGGTCGATTGCGTCATGACCAACGCGCTGATTTTGGACCACTGGGGCATTGTCAAGGCCGACATTGGCTTGAAGGGTGGGCGCATTGTTGGCATTGGCAAGGCTGGCAACCCTGATGTTCAACCCGGTGTTGACATCGTCATCGGGCCCGGCACTGAAGTCATTAGCTGTGAAGGCAACATCGTCACCGCAGGCGGTATTGACTCCCACATTCACTTCATTTGCCCGCAGCAAATTGAAGAAGCCCTGGCCAGTGGCGTCACCACCATGCTGGGCGGCGGTACCGGGCCTGCGACCGGCACCTTTGCCACCACCTGCACACCGGGCCCGTGGAACTTGGAGCGCATGTTGCAAGCAGCCGACGGGTTTGCCATGAACCTGGGGTTTCTCGGCAAAGGCAACGCCTCGCTCCCGGCCGCGCTGCACGAGCAGGTGAACTCGGGTGCCATCGGTCTGAAATTGCACGAGGACTGGGGCACAACGCCTGCGGCCATCAGCAATTGTCTGGACGTGGCGGACGCGCTGGATGTGCAAGTAGCGATTCATTCAGACACCTTGAATGAGTCTGGTTTTGTGGAGAACACCATCGCCGCGACCAAAGGCCGTTCGCTTTGCGCCTTTCACACCGAAGGCGCAGGCGGTGGTCACGCGCCCGACATTTTGCGGGTAGTGGGCGAAGCTAATTTTTTGCCCAGCTCCACCAACCCGACCATGCCCTACACCGTCAACACGCTGGACGAACACGTCGACATGTTGATGGTCTGCCACCATTTGGACGCCAGCATTGCAGAAGATTTGGCCTTTGCCGAGAGCCGTATCCGAAAAGAAACTATTGCCGCTGAAGACGTTCTGCATGACCTGGGCGCCATCAGCATGATGAGCAGCGACAGCCAGGCCATGGGGCGCGTGGGTGAAATGGTTATTCGAACCTGGCAGACAGCGCACAAGATGAAAGCGCAAAGGGGTTGGCTCAGTCCCCCGACCGCTAGGGCAGAGCCTGTCGAAGCACTGCAACGCAACGACAACTTCAGGGCCAAGCGCTACATCGCCAAATACACCATCAACCCGGCCATCGCCCACGGGATCAGCCACGAAGTTGGCAGTATTGAAGTTGGCAAATGGGCTGATCTGGTGGTGTGGAAGCCCGCCTTTTTTGGCGTCAAACCCGCGCTGATATTGAAGGGCGGTTTTATCGCGATGGCTGCCATGGGCGACCCCAATGCCAGCATTCCAACGCCGCAACCGGTGCACTACCGCCCGATGTTTGGGGCGTTTGGTGGGGCGTTGACGCGCGGCTCGCTCACGTTTGTTTCGCAGGCTGGAATGAACGCGGGCATCAAGGATCGATTCGGCTTGAGCAAAACTTTAAGTGCTGTCAAGAACATTCGCCGCATCAGAAAGCAGCACATGCTGCACAACAGCTACCTGCCTAAAATGGAAATTGACGCGCAAACCTATGCGGTGCGGGCCGACGGGCACTTGCTGACCTGCGAGGCGGCGGGGAGTTTGCCGATGGCGCAGCGTTATTTTCTGTTTTAGAGATGGCTCTATTCAGCGCCACAATTTCAAGATGCTGACTGTCAACAAACTCATGCCGCAAGGCCAAGGCCTGGCACCCGTGTTGCTCAAACGCGCAGCGTCGGTGGAGCTGGACTGGGACGTGCGCCAAAAAAGCCGTTTTGAAACAACCGACTCCACCGGCCGCCAACTTGGCATTTTTTTGCCACGCGGCACGGTGGCGCGCGGTGGCGATGTGTTGGTAGCCGAAGACGGTTCGCTAATTCGGGTGATTTCCGCGACGCAGGCTGTCTTGCGAATCACCCATTGCACAGAACATGGCACGCCCTATGACCTGATTCGCGCGGCCTACCACTTGGGTAACCGCCATGTGCCAATCGAACTGAAGCCTGACCACCTAAAGATAGAACCCGACCATGTGCTGGCCGACCTGCTTCGTGCGATGCATTTGATCGTCAAAGCCGTTGACGAGGCGTTTGAACCCGAAAACGGCGCTTACGCTGCGGGTGGCCATGTGCACAGAACCCACGCTGACCGCCAACATGAGCCTGAACATGAAAACAATCAGGATCATGGGCACAGCCATGCGCCAGGTCATGGTCATTCCCACAAGCACTAACCCACACCACCGCCGTGCTTGATTCCAGCCTGATGCAGCTGATGTGGCTGGCGTCTCCGGCGCTGCCCATTGGCGGGTTTTCATATTCTGAATGCCTGGAAGCCGCCGTGGAAAGCGGGCAGGTCGCAACAGAAGCCGACGCCAAGGCCTGGTTGCTGGATCAGCTTGATTTGACTTTGGCACGGTCTGACTTGGCCGTGGTGGCGCAAGGCATTGCTGCTTGGCAACTGACTGATGTGTCGCAGGCAAAAGACCACATTGCGGCTTTGACAGGCTGGGTTTTACAAACCCGCGAAAGCAGTGAGCTGCGCGCGCAAACAGAGCAAATGGGTCGCTCGCTTTTGGAGTGGCTGCGCAACCACACCACGGCAACCGCCATTCAAATTGACCTGCTGGCGACCCTGCAACCCACTTACCCGCTGGCCTTTGCCCTGGCCGCCAGTGCAACCCAGGCCAGTGTGCGCGATTGCCTGTTGACTTACGCCTTTGGCTGGGCTGAAAACATGGTGCAAGCGGCCATTAAAAGTGTGCCGCTGGGCCAAAGCGCAGGGCAGCGTATGTTGTCGGCTCTGTGCACAGAGATTCCGGCCGTGGTCGACTACGCCATGGTCTTAGCTGACAATGACCGGCAAGCCTTTTCCCCTATGCTGGCGATATTGAGCGCCCAGCATGAAGTTCAATATTCGCGTTTGTTCAGATCCTGAAAGCCCACGCCCATGTCAAGCCTGCACACTATTAAAAACCGCACCAAGAACCTGCCGCCCTTGCGTGTGGGCATAGGCGGCCCTGTCGGGTCGGGCAAAACCACACTGCTGGAGATGCTGTGCAAAGCCATGCGCCACAAGTACGACCTGGTGGCCATCACCAACGACATTTACACCAAGGAAGATCAACGGATTTTGACGGTAAGTGGCGCACTGGAGGCCGAGCGCATCATGGGCGTCGAAACCGGTGGCTGCCCACACACGGCGATTCGTGAAGACGCCAGCATCAATCTGGAAGCCATAGACCGCATGCTGGTAGATTTTCCTAACGCTGACATTGTTTTCATCGAGAGCGGGGGCGACAACCTGGCCGCTACGTTCAGCCCCGAATTGTCAGACCTGACAATTTATGTGATTGACGTCGCTGCGGGCGAAAAAATACCGCGCAAAGGTGGGCCAGGCATCACCAAAAGTGACTTGTTCGTCATCAACAAAACCGACCTGGCCCCTTATGTGGGCGCTGACTTGGGTGTGATGCAGGCCGACACGCGGCGCATGCGCACGACCCCCAAGGGATTTAAGCCGTTTGTGATGACGAACCTGAAGACCGTCGAAGGGCTGAACGACGTGGTGGCCTTCATTGAACAAAAAGGCATGCTGCTGAATTGACCCGATCTGCGAATTCGTCAAAGGCCAAGCGACACTCACCCTGTTCAGAGCCCGCCAGAGGGGTTGTGGGCCTGTTTCGCATTGTGCAAAAAGTCATCCAGCAGCGCTTTGTCGTCCACCGTGCCTAGTCCGGGCGCGTGAAACTCAGGGTGCCATTGAACGGCCGCTACAAAAGCCGGCCCCGTGTGACGAATCGCTTCAATCAAGCCATCCTCTGGGCAATGCGCTTCAGCCGCGAAGCCCGGTGCCAGGTCTTTGATACCTTGGTGGTGAATGCTGTTGGTCTTGAAGACCCGGGAATCCCCCAGCAAGCCCGCCAAGTGGGTGTGGGGCACGACCTCAATCTGGTGAAAATTAAGGTCAAATGCGGTGGCCTCGTAATGCTTCAGCGCGCTGGGGCGCTGCGTGGCAATGTCTTGGTACAAGGTGCCGCCAAACGCCACGTTGACCAGTTGCAAGCCACGGCAAACGCCAAACACGGGTTTGCCTGCCGCCACAAAAGCTTTTACCAGAGCGATTTCGTATTCGTCTCGGGTTCGGTCGCCATTCCAGTTTTTCCGTAGCGGTAATTCTCCATAGCTGCCAGGCCATACATCCGCTCCGCCATGCAGCACCAAGCCATCGAGCCACTGCGCGTAATTCGCAAAAATTTCAGCGCTTCGTGAATTGTCGCTGGCTTGCAGCGCGGGAATCATCACCGGCAGGGCACCGCCTGAGAGCAACCACGCCGCAGTGGACTGCTCAATGAACTGCAGCGTTTTGGGCGCATAGGAGTCACGCTTTGGGTCGGGGTGCAGCAGGCAAGCGCTGACGCCAATTTTGGGGTGGTGCGTCATATCGCCAAGCTCATGTGATTTTTGTCGAAGCGTTGACTGCCGACCTGAATGGCGTCTGGCTCAAAGCCAAAAGATTTGAAACCGGCGCTTTCATAGAGTCGTTCGGCCCTTTGGTTGCCGCGCGTGACGGTCAGCACCAGCCGGGCGAGACCGCTGGCCCGCGCGTCGGCCACCAAAGCGTCCAAGAGCCGGCGACCCACACCGAGACCGACGCGCTCGGGCGCCACCACCATGCCGATCACCAGTGCCTTGTGCCGGGTTTTGACGCGTTTGTCACGGTCCAAGCCCACCGTTCCGACCAGGGCTTCGCCGTCGAAAGCGCCCCAGTACTGCGCGGTTGATTGGGGACCCAAGCGCTGCTCTGAATACGCCAGCGGCAGCAAATTGTCCTCTTCAAAGCTGGAAGTGAACGCTTCTGGGTGGTCGTGCAAGGCGCGAAGGCGAACCGCCCGGAAGGCGGCTGCATCAGGCGGCGAAAGGCGTCTAACAATCATGCGGCAAATTTTAACGGGCGCATTGACCCCTGTGCGAGACTCCACAGCTGACCGCTGTTTGCCTATTTCAGCAGCGATGCCCCAGCGCCTTCACCGGCTGGTTGGAACGGCCCCAGCGGGTTGGTTTGGGTTTCCATTTTCTCGGTGCGAGCCTGCCCTGAATAATTGCGAAACAAAACTGTGTCGTCGCTGACCACGATCAGCGCCTCAAACCGCCAACCCGTCAGGTGTGTGGTGCGACTGACATTGAAAAAATCCAGCCAAAAGTTGCCTTCGCGTCGACGGTCTTCACGGTCAAATCGGAACACGTAGCCTCGGCAAGCCATTTGGATGTCGATGCACTGGCGTATGCCCGCATCCAACTTGCTGATGGGTACGCCGGGATGCGGGGTGAGTCTGACCACGATTTCAGGGTAGGACACCAGGGTGACGTTCAACCCGTCGCGAATGTCAAAGCCCAGGGGGCCCAGTTCGCTGGTTTGTGTTTTCAGGGCAACGATGCGTTCGGCTGCGACACGGGCTTCGTCAAAACTGCGAAATGCGGCACCGGTTGAACTGCTGCCGCGTGGCAAAAGCGCGGTGCAGCCTGACAACACGGCCAAAGCAACCAAGAGGCAGGCAAGCCCAAACCTGCTTTGGACTGCGCTTGTTGCTTGATCTCTCGCTGAAGCTGCTTTACCGCCTGCAACCCCTGCTTGACCCCACGGCTCGATCTTTGGATTGCGCATTTTCATACCCCCTTTGCTGTTAGCTTTAAGGCAAGCTTCAAGACCAGCTTTGTGACAAGTTTGGGCTCGCTAGCCGTCACAGCTCTCTGACCCTCGCAACACAGCGTGTAGCATACCGCCAGCACCGTACAGCCCATATTCAAGAGGCCTTTGCAGGACAGCTGGCTTTGCACGCGCAGACAGAACCAGGCGTTTTGCCGCATGAACAATTGAGCCCGTGCGAATTTGAAGTGATGCGCCAGCTGACCAGCGGCGCCACGGTGACGCACATCGCGGCGCAAATTCACCTGTCGGTCAAGACAGTCAGCACCCACAAAGCCAATCTGATGCAAAAGATGGGCTTGCAAAATCACAGCGATTTGCTTCGCTATGCAATTCGCCACGGGCTGAGCGATCCGCTGGAGCCCAGAACTTGCCGAGAGGTGCTCAGCATCGAGAAAGCACCTATTTTTACCACAATTGTGGTAAAATTGGGGGTTCGGCGGCATTTTTGTCAAAATATGAATCAAATCGGCCTCTAGCTCTCGAATAATATAGATAGTTTGCTATTATTAGAATATCAAATCGTAAAGCTGCAAATTAGTGCACTTAGCTCCTCACTCACGCCAACCAAGCCCTTGTGGCAATCCAATTCATGTTCTGAGGGAATAGGCTCGCCGTGGGCTTGAGTAGAAGTGAAACACCACCACACCACTCATGAGCCCGGCAAAAAAGCACCAGACCGAGATGAACCACGTGGCGTAAAAGGCGTAGGCCACGATGAAGGACAACACCGCCAGCACGCCAAAAATCTTGACCGTTCTGTGGGTCGACAAAATCAGGCTGACGCTGCTGGCCATCATGTAAAGCGTCATGGTGGCTGCGCCAAAGAAATGCGGCAAAACATATTCAACATGGTGCTCGGTGGGGCGGGAAGTCACCGGAAAGCTGAACATGACGCCCAATAAAAACAAGCCCACTACCGCGCCCGCGATGGCAAATGCAGCCAGCGTGCGCCGCCTTGGGGCATCAGGCTCAATCAGCCACACGGCCACCGGCACGTACATGGGCCACAGCACATGCGAGAAAAACGTGTAGGCATAGGTCATCGCGGTGTTGGCGGAATCAACCAAAGGCCCCTCTGCCTGAAAAGTCAACCAGATGATGCCTTCGCTGAATTGCTGCAGAGCGAACAAAAGGGGAATGGCGGCAAATGGCCGCTCGTTTGGCTGGCGGGCGGATCTGACCGTCACCACCCCGATGACGAGCAACACCGCGCTTGCCGTGAAACTTGATGTGGCAGAAAAGCACATGGGCTAAAGCCTGTCGCTCGGGCTGACCTGCGGGTTGGGATCGGTATTGACGCTGGAATCTAGATTGGGGTGGGGTTGCGAGCCTGCAGGCGAAAAATTGGGCAGTTGAGCGCGAAGCGATCGCAGCTCATTTTGCAAAACGTCGATTTGATTCAAGTAGCCCACCAGCACTGCCACGCTGAAGAGCTCCAGATCGTAGTCACGCCGCAACTTGCCAGCCGTTCGCAGAGGCGACACCCAGTGAGCGCTGAAGCGATGAATGGATTGGTCCATTTGCAGGGGTGCCAGCGCGCCATAGTCGATCAGTTCGTCAAGTTCCGCCCGGCTTAGGCCGCAAACTTCTGACAGGTCGGACAGCGTCACGGACTCGGAAGAGGCAGCCCAAGTCACGTCAAGCAGGGGTGGATTCATGGGATTTCTCCTGGTTGGCACTGGGTGCACTGGCACGCGGGTTGAAGCTGGAAACACTGGCCAGCTCCTGGTACAGCGCCCGCTCTCTCTCAGACAAAGTGGCGGGCATGTCGATATGGACGACGGCGTACAGGTCGCCGCGTTCAGCCGCAGCCTCGCGGCCCTTGGCCAGCCCGCGCCCACGCAGGCGCAACTTGCGGCCAGAACGGGTTAAGGCCGGGACGGTCAACATCACTTGCGAGTCCAGCGTGTTGACCTGCACTTGGGCTCCCAGCGCGGCCTCCCATGGGGTCAGCGCCAGGTCAAAGTACAGGTCATGCCGATCCACCCGAAAGACCGGGTCTGCCAGCAAGTGAACGTGCAGGTAAATGTCGCCATTGGCACCACCATGCGACCCCTTGCCGCCCCGACCCCGAAGCCTGATTTTTTGGCCTTCCATCACGCCAGCTGGCAGCGTGACTTGCAAAGTTTTGTCGCCCTCTGGGTCGGTCAGGTCAAGGTTCAGCGTGGTGCCATGGTGGGCATCGCGCAAATTGATGTGAACCGAGGTCTCAAAGTCTCGTCCAGCCGACGCGACCGGCGCCCGTTTGGCGCCTCGCTGACCCCGGCCCATGGCAGCCAGAAAATCCGCCAAATCCAGGTCATCCATGTCAAACCCTGGCGATGAAGCTTCATTGCGCCACTGCGGTGGTGGCGCAAATTCTTCGCCCGGTGGGTGGCGACCAAGCTCATCATAAGCGGCCCGTTTTTGCGGGTCTTTGAGCGTGGCGTAAGCTTCGGCAGCATCTTTGAAGCGCGCTTCCGCTTCGGGTGCCTTGGACATGTCCGGGTGGTGCTGACGCGCCAATTTACGGTAAGCCTTTTTGATTTGCTCCAAGTCAGCGTCTCGCGCCACGCCCAAGGTTGCGTAATAGTCCTTGTATTTCATGCTGGCTGCGGGTTGGTCAAGGTGAATGAATGCTTTGGCTCGGGCTCTGGCTAATGCAAGCGCATGCCAAGAATGCGCGTCAGGCCGTCGGTGTTCAAAATCTGAATATGGCGTTTGTCGACTTGCAGCAGCATCGACTTCTGAAATGCCGAGAACAGGCGGCTGACGGTTTCGAGCTTCAAACCCAAGTGACTGCCAATTTCGGCCCGGGTCATGCGCAGGTTGAAGTCGCTGCCCGAATAACCACGCGCTTTGAGTCGCCCGGCCAGATTCAGCAAAAAGGTGGCCAAGCGCTCCTCGGCATTCATGCTGCCCAGCAGCAGCACCAGGCTGTGCTCGCGCATGATTTCCTGGCTCATCAAACGGCTGACCAAGGGCTCGGTGCTGCTGGCAGACGTGGTCATTCTGGCCAAATTGGCGTAGGGAATGGCGCACACCTCGGTGTCTTCCAGCGCCGTGACCGTGGTGCCGTGGCGGCCCATGGCGACACCGTCCAGGCCCAATTGCTCGCCACTCATGTGAAAGCCGCTGACTTGCTCGCGTCCATCTGCCAGCATCAGGCTGGACTTCAGCGTGCCACCGCGCACTGCATAGACAAACTGAAACGGGTCACCCTGCCGGTACAGCAAATTGCCCGCCTTGACCCGGCGTCTGGCCAAGTGCAGATCGTCCAGCCGGTTCAGCTCCGCCCCGGTCATGCCGCAGGGCAGGCAAAGCTCGCGCAAATGGCAGTTCGAGCAATTGGCCGCTAGCGCAGCCGCTTTGGGTGCGATCTGGCCGGCTGGTGGCGGCAGCGATGAGCTCAGCATTGCAGACGGCTGAGGGGTTGGGGGCTGAATACGAACCAACGGTTTGAAGGCGACTGGCCGCAGCGGGTGCAAAGCGCCGAAGCCCGCTTGACCTGTATTTTTACTCGGTAGTTCATTCAAAGGCGCGAAGGGGGTGGTGTTATTCATAGGGGTTTCGTGAACGGTAGTTTTGAAGAATCGAAGGGGTGGTGGCTTGATGGGCTGACCTGGCGACCTGCTCATTCACGCTGGACAGTTGGTCAAATTCGGCGCTTTTGTCCAAAAAGCGCACGGCCCCTTCCATTCGGTAAAGCTTTTGGTAGGCCGGCCCGGAGTTGTTGCTGAAGATCACAAAAATCGACTGCGGCAGCGTTAAACGCACCCCGCGAATGACCTCAAGGCCGGTGCCGCATTCAAGTTGAATGTCGAGCACCACGACATCGGGTCGGCTCGCCAAAATGCCAGCAATCGCTTCTTTGGGTGTCTGGGCTTGTCCCACCACGTCCGTCGCCCGGTCGCGCAGTATTTGGGCCACCCGATCACGCACTAAAAACGCGTCTTCTACCAAAAAGACTTTGATGGGAAGGGTGTGCGTGACCATGCATCTAATGTGGCTAAGCCTGCGTGCCAGCACCATCGGCATCGTCTGATTCACGCGTAGGAATCATCCTAAGCCAGGCATTTGCCCAAAAAATCTGCCAGCGCCTGTGAAAAGCCGCGCGAAGGCATGGTCTTGGTCAGAAAAATGGCATGGCTGTACCAGAAATTTGTTGAAAATGTCTGTTTTGGCGCTAAGAAATCACAAAAAGTTTGATTTTTTTCTGACTTGGCGCATAATGGTGGGGTACGTCCAAGAAATTGGTGTACTTTTTTGCGGTGCCTAGTCAGTTTCCCGTCTGCTTGAAGTCTTGACAAGTTTGTTGTTGATAGTAGGTTGAGTGGTGATCGGACTAAATCGCGTTTTGAGTTATTTTGAGGAGTCCTTTCATGGGCAACAAACTTTACGTAGGCAATTTGCCTTATTCTTTCCGTGACGAAGACCTGCAACAGGCATTCGCAGCTCACGGTACCGTTTCCAGCGCCAAAGTCATGATGGAACGTGACACTGGCCGCTCCAAAGGCTTCGGCTTTGTGGAAATGGGCAGCGACGCTGAGGCACAAGCTGCTATCAACGGCATGAATGGCCAACAATATGGTGGACGCGGTCTCGTCGTGAACGAAGCTCGCCCCATGGAGCCACGTGCACCGCGCAGCGGTGGCGGCGGCTTCGGCGGTGGTGCTGGCGGTGGCGGCGGCGGTTATGGCGGCGGTGCTGGTCGTAGCGGCGGCGGCGGTGGTTACGGCGGCGGCGGTGGCGGTGGAAGCCGTAGCGGCGGTGGCGGTGGTTACGGCGGCGGCGGCGGCGGCGGTGGCCGTAGCAGCTACTAAGCACACTCATTCAAAATAATGGCAGCAATGCCGTTGTGCTGAAGAAAAAAAGGGGCCTCGCGGTCCCTTTTTTGTTGCCCGAGCTTAAAGTTGCCTAGGCTTGGCTTGGCTTTCTGGCTTTTCTGGCCCGTCCCGAAAACGCCCGGTCAAAAACCCAATTGGGCAACAACCGCAAGAGCTTGGCCACAATTCCCATTTGCCAGGGAATGACACGGTAACTGGTGCCTGCCTGAATCGTTTGAAACGCTTTTTCAGCAAAATCTTCAGGTTGCATCAAAAACGGCATTGAAAACTGGTTCTGTTGCGTGAGGGGCGTAGCGATGTAGCCGGGGCAAAGCGTCACTACTTTGACGCCTGTGGCTTTGAGCTCAAGCCGCAGGCATTCACAGTAGGTGATCATGGCCGACTTGCTAGGGCAATTGGCCCCGTGTCCGGCAAAGCCTCGCACGCCATTGACGCTGCCAATGCCCACTAAAGCGCCAGATTTTCTGAGCTTCATGGCGGCCAAAAACGGATGAAACGTCGCCGCCGTTCCCATATTGTTAACAGCAAAAGTTTGGGCCATAACGGCCAAGTCATCGTATTCGCCCGTGTCTACACCCACACTCACACCTGCGCAGGCAATCACCACGTCGGGCGCGCCCTGCGCGGCCAAGCAGGCCTTGCCGGCGGCCACGATGCTGTCAATCTGGCTAACGTCAGCGAGGTAAATGACAAACCGGCTGGCCTCAAGCCCGCGCCGCGCCGCCCAGCTTTCGATTTCTTGCGTGCGCCGCGCTGTCAACGCAAGTGAATAGCCCGCTTGGTAATAACGCCAGGCCAGGGCTTGGCCCAATCCGCTGGACGCACCTGAGATAAATACCAGTCGGGCCATTGTTTCTTAGGCTGTGGGTTGGGCTGAGTCAGCTCACGGGGCGGGGGCGGGAACCAAACTGCCTTTGACCCGGCCCCGCAGCTCAATCACCTGCTTGATGTTGTCGTATTCCATGGCGTCTGCGGCAAACTGGTCGGCCCCGCGCGTGAGTTGAACCGGCTTGTTGGATTTGATCTGCTCGGTTTTCATGAAGGCATGGAGAAATTCCCCCTTGAACTCCATTCGCGGCGTGCCATTTTGACCCGCCACGGCTTCGCGCACCACACGGGCATTGCCAGACAATTGCACTTCAGACCCATCGGCATTGCTTAAGGCGCTGTTGGCCGTTGCCACGGTCAGCTGGCCTTTGACGTTGATGGAGCGAATGCGGGCGATGTCGATCTCCAGCGTGTCGGTGTCCGGGAAGTGTTTGGCCTCAGCACCCGAAACTTCACTTTTCAGGTGGCCCTGGGTGTCAAAGGTTTTGACGGTGAACTGCTTCATGAAGTAATCCGGCTCGTGGGTGAGCGCGCGCGGCACGTCTGGCACGGTGAAAACCGGCGTGCTGCGAACCAGCCAGTAGGTGCCCAAGGCCAACACACCCATCAAAATCACCGGCAGGTAGAGCGACGCCCGATCCCACACAGAGCGAAGAGCGCGAATCGTGTCCAGCAAAGCGCTCACGCCAGCGACTCCTTGAACAAGCGCGCGTAGTGGCCATTGGCGACCAGCAGCACATCGCAAAACTCGCGCACACAGCCCGCGCCACCTGCGGCTTGGGTGACATAGTGAGCGCGGGCCTTGACCTCAGCGTGCGCTTGGGGCGGCGCACAGGCAAAGGCAGAGCGCGTCATCACGGCCAGATCGGGCCAATCGTCGCCAATGGCCGCTGCTTGCGCCCAATCCAAACCAAGCTCCTGCAGGGTTTGCTCGGCCGCAGGGCGTTTGTCTTCGCAGCCAAAGTGGGCGTGGTGCAGCCCCAAAGCCGCCAAGCGAACCCGCAGGGGCGCGGAATCTCGCCCGGTGATCACCACCGGGGTGATGCCCGCGCGTTGCAGCAGTTTCAAGCCATGGCCGTCCAGGGTGTTGAAGCGTTTGAGGGTTTCACCCGCCTCTGAAAAATACAAGCCGCCGTTTGTCAGCACGCCGTCCACATCAAAAAAAGCCACGCGCGCACCTTGCGCCTTGAGCAGTAGTTCGGCCGGGAAATTGAGCACGGGGGTCATGCGAATCAGATGACTTTAGACCGCATTAGGTCGTTGGTGTTCAAGGCACCGCACAACATGCCGTCGTCATCGACCACCAGCACGCTGGTGATGCGGTTTTGCTCCATCAGCTCAACGGCCTCCACGGCCAAGGCGTTTTTGGAAATAGTTTTGGGGCCCACATGCATCACTTGGTGCGCAGTGCTAGTGCGCAAATCAAGGCCTTTTTCAACCAATCGGCGCAAATCGCCGTCAGTGAAAATGCCCAGCACTCGCTGGTCGGTATCGACCACCGCGGTGGCACCCAGACCTTTGGCGCTCATTTCGCGCATCAATTCGCTGAAGCTGGCCGACGCTGCGACCTGGGGCACATCGGTGCCCGTGCGCATCACGTCGCGCACATGCGTGAGCAATTTGCGCCCCAACGCGCCGCCTGGATGCGAGCGGGCGAAGTCTTCGGCTTTGAAGCCGCGCGCATCTAGCAGCGCCACGGCCAGCGCATCGCCCATGGCCAGTTGGGCCGTGGTGCTGGCGGTGGGGGCCAAATTGAGCGGGCAGGCTTCTTTGTCAACGCTGGTGTCCAGTGTCAGGTCGGCGTATTTGGCAAGGGTGGACTGGGCACCCCCGGTCATGGCGATCAACGGGATGCCCAGGCGTTTGAGCACCGGCAAAATCACCATCAGTTCGACCGACTCGCCACTATTTGAAATGGCCAAAACCAGGTCGGTTGGCTTGATCATGCCCAAATCGCCGTGACTGGCCTCGGCCGGATGCACGAACATGGCCGGGGTGCCGGTGGACGCCAGGGTGGCGGCCATTTTTCGGCCAATGTGGCCGCTTTTGCCCATGCCCATCACCACCACCCGTCCTTTGACGGCCAGCATCATGTCGACAGATTGGGAAAACGCTAGGCCGATCTTGTCTTTGAGCCCCAAAATGGCCTGGGCCTCGATGTCAAACGTGTCTTTTGCCAGTTGAACGGCTCGCAACTGGGTTGACGGATTGGCCGACGGGGGGATAGCTTGCATCGGCGTATTTTATAGACGCTGAGTTCAACCGCATGCGTTTCGGGAAATTCAAACCATGACGGCTACCTGCTACTGTATATATAGCAAACTATTGTTATTTTTCGAGAGCTAAGGGCATATTTGATCAATATTTTGACAAAATCACCTGTTTTGGCAAAACTTCATATCACCGGTGATATCACTTTGGGCAATGGCCTCACTCCAGCTTTCCTTGCTAGGATGCAGTTATGAATGCTCTTGAACTCACGCTGCTGTACCTGTTGGCCGCCGTGCTGGGTGTCGTGGCCTGCCGTTCGCTTAAGCTGCCGCCCATGTTGGGTTACCTGGCAGTCGGCGTGGTGATTGGCCCCAATGCCTTGGCGTTGACTGAAAACTCGGTTGCCGTGCGGCATTTGGGCGAATTTGGCGTGGTTTTTTTGATGTTTGTGATTGGGCTGGAATTCAATTTGCCCAAGCTGCGTGCCATGCGCAAGCATGTGTTTGGGCTGGGAATGTCGCAAGTCGTACTCACCATCTTGGTGTCCATGGCGGCTTCATTGACACTGGCCGCGCTGGTGCCGCTGCAGTGGGGCATGAGCTGGCAAACCGCGCTGGCGCTGTCCAGTGCGGTGTCGATGAGCAGCACGGCAATTGTCGTCAAGCTCATGTCAGAACGGCTGGAAATGGAGTCCGAGCACGGCAAACGCGTGATGGGTGTTTTGCTGTTTCAGGATTTGGCCGTGGTGCCCTTGCTGGTCTTGATTCCGGCGCTGGGCGCGTCGGGTGAAAACCTCTTCATGGCGCTGGCCCTGGCCGGTTTCAAGGCGGTGGTGCTCATCACCGTGCTGTTGGTCGGCGGGCAACGGGCCATGCGCTGGTGGCTGACGATTGTGGCGCGGCGCAAAAGTGAAGAGCTGTTTGTGCTGAACCTGCTGTTGGTCACCTTGGGCCTGGCTTGGCTCACAGAGCTTGCCGGTTTAAGTCTGGCGCTGGGGGCCTTCATTGCCGGTATGCTGATTTCAGAGACCGAATTTAAGCACCAAGTGGAGGCCGACATTCGGCCATTTCATGACGTGTTGTTGGGCTTGTTTTTTATCTCAATTGGCATGCTGCTCGATTGGGGCCAAGTGGCCCAGCGCTGGCCCTTGGTTTTGCTGCTACTCATCGGGCCGGTGTTGTTTAAGCTGGTGTTGGTCACAGTGCTGGCGCGTGTGCTGGGGGCCACGACGGGCGTGGCCTTGC